>QHPD01000022.1:1985-13375 GCA_003218975.1 Verrucomicrobiota bacterium | reverse complement strand
CGATGCTGTTGCATCAGGGCACGCTTTCATTTTCGATCTGGTTCAATCGCGATGCGCCGGTAGAAGTGATGCGCGCAGCGCTCTTGTAGGGCGTCTGTATCAGCAACCTTGGCGTTTCACAGAAACGCCCTACGATTCATCTACGGGTTAGTTTGTAATTCCTGCTGAAACCGCCATATTAGCCGATGGTAAGTGCGGGCATAAATTTCGCTGGCCCCAGGCGCCCCGGCGTCGACCTTGCGGAAGAACTCTTAGAGCTCAAGCGCGAGCGAAACGCCATTATTCTCGCGCATAACTACCAGGTGCCGGAGTTGCAGGACGTCGCTGATTTTGTCGGCGACTCGCTGGGCCTGAGTTACCAGGCAGCCAAAACAGACGCTGACGTGATCCTGTTTTGCGGTGTCCATTTCATGGCCGAAACGGCCAAGATCATTAATCCCACGAAGCGAGTGATCTTGCCGGACCTCGATGCCGGCTGTTCGCTCTCCGACTCATGTCCGCCGGAAAAGCTGGCGAACTTCTTGAAAGAGCGCACCGATAAGAATTACTACGTCATCGCCTACATTAATTGCAGCGCTGGCGTGAAAGCGCAGGCCGACGTGATCTGCACCAGCGGGAATGCCGACAAGATCGTGCGCGCCGCGCCGGCCGATCGAAATATTCTCTTCGTGCCGGACCAAAACCTCGGCGCGTGGGTCATGGAACGGACCGAACGCAAAATGGATTTGTGGCAGGGCACCTGTTACGTCCACGTCGAGTTCACAGCGCGCAGCATAAACAAAATCCGCGAACAATATCCAGATGCACCGGTCGTCGCGCATCCGGAATGCACCTACGCCGTACGCATGCTGGCCGATGAAGTTTGTTCCACGGAAAAGATGGTGACGTTTTGTAAAGAATCAGCCGCGCGCGAGATCATTGTCGTAACTGAAGCTGGTTTGTTGCACCGGCTGCGCAAAGAGATCCCAAATAAGACATTTATTCCCGGCCCGACAGACAATTGCTTTTGCGGCGAATGCCGGTTCATGAAGATGAACACGCTCGAAAAGGCCTACGACGCGCTGTTGAACATGGAACCGGAGATCACTTTGCCCGAGCCACTCCGCAAACGCGCAGAAGCGCCGATTCTGCGCATGCTCGAGTTGAGCAGATAGGTAGGGCAGTTCACTGAACCGCCTGGGCGATTTGAGGTCAATCGCTCTACCTATATTTTCGCAATTAGCCGCCACTCTCCATCGGGTGGCGGCTTTTTGTTTTTGATTTTCTATTCGTGACATCCGCGTAATCCGCGGTTTCGTTCTGAAGCTTCGGCGGTCACAGGCCGCCGCTATAAATGACCGCTCAGGAACAATCCATCCAACAACGAACCGATCGGTTTCATGCCGATGGAATTGTCGATTTTCACTTCGATCTGCTGATCGATTTGTACGAAAAGCGTGATCGCCCAGGCGCTCTCGTCTCGCATTTTTTGCCGGAATTTGAAACCGGCGGCATCGGCGTGCTCGGCGTAGCGATTTATATCGAAGATCGCTACATGCCGGAAATGGGTTTGCGTGTCGCGCTCGATCAGGTCGCACGACTGTATGCCGCAGCGGTTCGCGATTTGCAAAACGTTTGCCGAGATCGAGCAAGCTCGCGCCGCGAACAAAATCGTGCTGGTCATTACTATGGAAGGCGTGGAGCCGTTAGGCGAAGATTTGAATTTGCTCCGCGCGTTTTACGAGCTCGGCGTGCGGTCGGTTGGCTTGACGCATGCGCGCCGCAACGCCGCAGGCAGCGGCGGGATTTTCAAGCCGAGCGGTTCGCCACGCGATGGCCTAACGAATTTCGGCCGCGATGTCGTGCGGGAATGTGAGCGCCTCGGCATCGTCATCGATCTTGCGCACATCAATCCAAAGGGATTCGAGGACATTGTCGGTCTTACGAGCAAACCGCTCATCGTTTCGCACACCAACGTGCGAAAGTTTTACAGCATCGAGCGCAACATCAGCGACGAGCAAATCAAGATCATCGGTCAACGCGGTGGTGTCGTCGGGGTAAATGCGATTCTCGTTAGTCCGGATCCCGAAACGAGCACGATTGATCGTTATGTCGATCACATCGAGCACGTGATAGGCCTGATCGGAATCGACGGCGTCGGGATCGGTTTTGATTTTTGCGAGTATCTCTTCCAGCAATTGCCTGAGAAGGTGCGCAACGAGCTTGCTGCAAAATTGACCACTCCACATTTCGTTCCCGATCTGAGCAATCATTCCCACGCGCCAAATCTCACTCGCAGACTGATCGAGCGCGGATTCACCGACGATGAGATCGAAAAGATCCTGCGCGGCAATTGGCTACGGATTTTTGAACAAATCTTGTAGGGCGTTTCTGTGGAACGCCATCTAAGTGGCGTCTGACACAGACGCCCTACAATAACGGTTTCGTCTTGCTTGCGTCTCGCATCGACGCTTTAACCGTTGCTCGTTGAAATTCATTAACCTCACTCGCCGCACGGAGATCGGCGCAAACTCATATTACATCGAGATTGGCCCTCACCGGCTGGTGCTCGATTGTGGGATGCATCCGAAAAACGTGGGCGAAGATGGGCTGCCGGACTTCAAAGCAATCGCGGATCGAAAAATCGAAGCAGTGCTTATCTCGCACGCCCATCAAGACCACATCGGCACATTGCCGGTGTTAATGCGGCGTTTCTCAAATGCGCGCATTTTCATGACCGAGGCCACGGCCGAGATCGGCAATACGCTTTTGCACAACTCGGTGAACGTGATGACCCGGCAACGCGAGGAGATTCGCGAACCGTTGTATCCGCTTTTCACGCATCGCGAAACAGATCGGGCATCGGAGCGTTGGCGTTGGTGTCCGGTGCGTCAACGCATCTCCATTTTTGGCGAACGGGCGGCCCAGCGCGAACCAGACGTGCTGACGTTCGAGTTTTTCGACGCTGGACACGTGCTCGGCTCAACTGGGATTCTGCTGCGCGCCGAGAGCCAAACGGTCTTTTACACTGGCGACGTCAATTTTGACGATCAAACGATCATGGAGGCCGCGGTTTTTCCGGAGGAGAAGATCGACATCTTGATCATGGAATGTACGCGAGGCGATCATGCGAAGCCGCCGGGTTGGACGCGTGCCGGTGAAGAGCGTCGTCTGGCAGAAGCGATCGCCAGCGCTTTCGAGCGCGGATCCTGCGTGCTCATACCGGTTTTCGCACTCGGGAAAACGCAGGAAATACTGGCGATGCTTTACAAGTTTCGCCGTGAACGGTTCCTGCCCGAGTTTCCAATTTATATTGGCGGTCTCAGCTCGAAGATGACTGATATTTACGATCGCCGCGCGCACGTGACGCGCCGGCAATTGCCGCGTCTGCAATTGAGGAGGGACGCAGCGCCGTTCATTCTAAATGACGAGACAGTGCGTGATGCACCTCTGCGCGCGGGTCGCATTTACGCCCTCTCCAGCGGGATGATGATACCAAAAACACTTTCCAACATTTTTGCGCAGCGACTGATTGAAAACCCACAACACTCGATCTTTTTTGTCGGCTACGCCAATCCGGAATCGCCTGCCGGTCTTCTGCGCGACACGCCACCTGGGAGCAAAGTTGCGCTCGATCCGGATGGGTCAACCCAGCGCGTCCGCTGCAATATTCAGCAGTTTCAATTCAGCGCCCACGCAACGCGCGAGGCGCTCGTCGATTACGCGAAGAGACTTTCGCCCCGAAAAATTGTCCTCGTGCACGGCGACCCGCCAGCCGTCGAGTGGATGCGGGTCAAGCTCAATGCCGATTTGCCGGGCGCTGACGTGATTGTGCCAACACCGGGCGTGGAGGTTGAATTGTAGCGCAAGCCTCCTTGCGCCTCGAACATCGCAAGCGGAAACGCTTGCGCTACATTTCCGTCCAGTAAGGATGAAAACCGTTTCCTGGAACATCAATTCGCTGCGCAGGCGCCAGGATCGCCTCTTTTCTTGGCTCGAGATGACAAAGCCGGACATTGTTTGCCTGCAAGAGACGAAATGTCCGGATGAGCAATTCCCAGTCCTTGCCTTGCGGGCGATCGGGTATCATTCCGCTTATCACGGTGAGAAGTCGTACAACGGCGTCGCGATCCTAGCCAAAACCGAGCCGCGCGATGTGCGACCGTCACTTTGCGACGAAGTGGTCGATCCGCAGGCACGCGTGATCGCAGCAACGATCGACCGCGTCCGGGTTTTTTCAATCTACGCGCCCAATGGCCAGGCCATCGGTTCGGCAGCCTACGAATACAAACTCAAGTGGTATGCGCGCCTGCGAGATTGTTTATCGAAAGAAGAACATGCCGAGCTGATCGTTTGCGGCGATTTCAATGTCGCGCCGGAAGATATCGATGTTTACGATCCCGCTCTGTGGCACGGTGCGATCATGTGTTCAGAGGATGAACGGCGGGCTTTCCGCCAGCTTTATGAACTCGGCTTGCGCGACACGCTCCGGTTGCACCACAAGGAAGGCGGCCTTTTCAGTTGGTGGGACTATCAAATGCGCGCGTTTGAAAAAAATCGCGGACTCCGCATCGACGCGGTCCTCGCAAGCAAACGCCTATCAAAAAGATGCATTGCGGCCGGGATCGATCGTGAAATGCGCAAGGGGAAAGAACCATCGGATCATGCACCGGTCTGGGCAGAGTTCGCCATCTAGGCTATGGCCGATAAACCGCTGCGGGTCGCCAATCCCCCGTCAAAGCCGCTCCTGATCTGGGACGGCGAGTGCCACTTTTGCATGCGCTGGATCGAACGCTGGCGCGTAATGACTGCAGGCAAGATTGGTTACGTCACTTACCAAGAAGTCGCAGACCAATTTCCGGAAATTCCGCGCGCTGAGTTCGAGCGTGCGATGACTTTCATAGAACCAGACGGCAAAACATTTTTTGCTGCCGAAGCGGTCTATCGTTCGCTGCAATATCGATCTTCCAGAAAATGGCTGGCTTGGAGCTACGACCATGTGCCCGGATTCGCAGAGGTTTCCGAGCTTGCCTATAGGTTTATTGCTCGCCATCGAAAGGTTGGGTCTGCCGTTACCCGTCTGCTTTGGGGCAACGATGTGCGGCCGCCGACCTATTTTTGGGCGCAACGCTGGTTTCTTCGCGCGCTCGGCCTCATTTATTTAATCGCGTTCGTGTCGCTTTGGGTGCAGGTGGAGGGCCTTGTGGGTAGCGACGGAGTCTCGCCAGTCAATCAATTTTTGCCGGCAGTTTATGAACGATTCGGCCGAAGCGCGTACTCGCTGCTACCCACCCTTTGCTGGTTCAATTCGAGTAACGGCTTTCTCCATTTTCTTTGTAGCGGCGGCGTTGTTTTGTCGTTGCTCCTAATTGTTGGGATTGCGCCGGCCCTTTCGTTGGTCGCACTTTTTGTTTTTTATCTGTCGCTAATACTTGCTGGACAAACTTTTCTCAGTTTTCAATGGGACATTTTGCTTCTGGAGACTGGTTTCTTGTCGATCTTTCTCGCGCCGTGGCGAATTTGGCCGAGGGAGCTTTTCTGGTGGCCGGGAGCGGCGATCCCGGCTACGGCAGTTTCCCGTCCGGCGCTGTTTTTGCTCAAGTTTCTTCTCTTCAAACTGATGCTGATGTCGGGCGTGGTGAAGCTGACCAGCGGCGACAATTCCTGGTGGAACCTGACCGCACTCGATTATCACTATTGGTCGCAACCGTTACCAACGGTTTTTGGGTGGTGGGCAGATAAAAGCCCGGAGTGGTTCAAGCATTTTTCCGTGGCATTCTGTCTCGTCGTAGAAAGCATCGTCCCGTTTTTTATCTGGGCGCCGCGCCGGCTACGGCTGATTGCTGCTGGGTTGATGATTTTCCTCCAGTTGGTAATCGCGCTAACTGGCAACTATTGCTTTTTCAATTTGCTCACGATCGCGCTGTGCTTGCTGCTGATTGATGACGCTGTAGTCGCCTCGCTGTGTCGAGGCGCTCTCTTGCGTCGCATCCGAAGCACGGCGACACAGCGCCGTGCCTACAACGGACTGTCAAGATACGCGGCGATTGCCGTGATCATTGTTACGCTGCCGATTAATGCATGGCTCATTTTCACCGCGTTCAAACCGGACACAGAATGGCCGCGCCTGCTCGCCGTAGCTTACGGGCGGGTCGAGACGTTTCGAATCGTCAATGGTTACGGTCTCTTTCGAGTGATGACTAAAGGTCGCGACGAAATTGTCATCGAAGGTAGCGCCGACGGCTTTGACTGGCTCCCTTATGAATTCAAGTGGAAACCGGGCGACGTGATGCGCGCGCCGGGCTGGTGCGCGCCACATCAGCCCCGGCTCGATTGGCAGATGTGGTTCGCTGCTTTGGGAACACCGCGCGAAAATCCCTGGTTGGGCGGGTTGATTGTCCAATTATTGCAAGGTTCGCCAGATGTAAGCCGATTGCTGGCGAAGAATCCATTTCCGCGCGAACCGCCGCGCTACATTCGTGCAATGTTTTATCGATATCGTTTCACCACGCTGCGCGAACACCGGCAAACAGGCGCATGGTGGAAACGCCAGGAACTCCGAGAATATTTGCCCACGATGTCGCTGAATGAGATTCAATAAGGTTGGTCGATCCATCATGCGCCGCTTGAGCGACAAGCGTTTAAGACTATAATTCATGCCATGTCGAAGGAAGGACAGATCGTGACTGAAGGCACGGTCACCCAGGTGTTGCCGGGCACGATGTTTCGCGTCGATCTTCCGGGCCAACGCAATGTGCTTGCGCATATCTCTGGGAAAATGAGGAAACATTTCATCCGGATCGTGCCGGGGGACAAGGTTTCGCTGGAGCTGTCGCCCTACGACCTGACAAAAGCGCGAATCATTTTCCGCGAGCAGTAACGCGCAGACGCTGGCACGCCGTTAAGTCGTTGAAGCGTTGTTCGCGCAGAGAGCCGCTTGAGCGTGTTTAAGGTTTAAACAAAAACTCGGCGTTTGCCGACTGAGCAAAGCGCGCGGATACTAAAGCGAAAATCAACTGGAGATTACCAATGGCTGAAGAGAACAAAGCAGAACAGAAATCGTCCGCCAAGGCGGACGCACAGGAAAAATTGGAAAGCAGCAGGACACACGCGCGCAAAGCAGCTGAAGACCTGCGAGCGGCGGCGGGCGCAATCGCGGGAGAATATCGCGGCAAGGCTGAGCAAGCTTGGGGCGAAGCACGCGACAAAGCAGAAGAAGCCTGGGATGATGCACGGGACCGCGTCCGCACATTTCAGGAAGACGCAGAGCAGTATGTGCGCGAGAACCCGACGAAAGCGGTCTTGACCGCCCTCGGAATCGGATTTGTCCTGGGCTTGATCTTCCGGCGTTAGTCGCGCTGCGACTGGAATGATCAGCGAGACAGCTCGATCCCGTAATCCAGCGGGACATGCCGGTTTGCTCGAAAATCTGTTCGCGTTCGCGAGCGCGTTAACGGAGTTTTTTGAAAGCCGCTTTGCTCTTGTCGCTCAAGAATCGAAAGCGGCGCTCGTGCAATTGCTGGTGCTGGTAAGCTGTTTGATCCTCGCGCTGATACTTTTTGCGTTCGGGTATGGCTTCCTGGTCGCAAGCGTGGTCGCCGGACTGGCGCATGTCGCCGGGATTTCGTGGTTATGGATCGCACTCGCAGCTGCCGGCCTGCATTTCGTGATTGCGTTAGCTTTGCTCCTGGTCGCCCGCAGCCGAATGATTAAGCCGCTCTTTCGCTCCACGGCATCGGAATTGAAGAAAGATCGTGAATGGCTGAAGAACCTGGACACAACAAATCAATCGACGAGCTAACAGCGGAGATCGCCGCTTCACGCGAGCGGATGGCGCGCGATTTGCGCGGTCTGCACTATGAATTGGATTTCGCCGGAAAACTGCGAAGATCCTTCCGGAAACAAACAGTTTCCTGGTTGACGGCGGCAGCCGCTGTCGGTGCTCTTATCGCATTCGCGCCAATGCGAAAGAAAAAAATTTACATCGATGCAAAGAGCGGCAAAAAAACAAAAAAGCGGCTGGTGGAAACCGGTTTTGCGCTGGGTGCGCTGAAAATCGCGGCTGGGTTGGTTCGACCGGTGATTATCGAATTCGTCAAAAATCGACTGATCGGTTCTGGTGGGCACACCCGTCCTCTAGGCAAGGAGTGAGCACGTTTTAGGATTTACGCCCGCCTTCGAAAACGCATAATCATCCCGGCAGTTCGCAATGACCCCAAAGATTTCAGCTCCGCCAGTCACATCGCATCCGCTTGAGCACGTGGATGAGTATCTCGAGATCGGGCAAAAGGCGGACGCGTCGGACGTTCACCTGGGCGTGGCCGCGCCACCAATCTGGCGGGTACATGGAACTTTGGAGCCAATGTGGCCGGACGCGCCACGGCTGACCGGAGAGCAGACGGTAGCTTTGGCCGAGGCCTTCATGCCGGAAGTGTACAAGCAAGAGCTCAACACACGCGGCGATTCCGACTTTGCCTATGAAAACAAGTTCGCCCGTTATCGGACAAGTGTGGTTCGGCAACGGCTCGGGACTGAAATTGTTTTTCGGGTGATCAATACGCATGTCCGGACGATGGACCAACTCGGATTGCCCGAACATCTCAAGATACTCACGCGTTACCAGAACGGACTGATTCTCGCCACAGGTTCCGTCGGCACCGGTAAATCAACGACATTGGCGGCAATGATCGAGCAAGTAAATACGGAGCGGCACGATCACATCATCACGCTCGAGGACCCGATCGAATACATCATTACCTCGAAAAATTGCCACGTTAGCCAACGCGAAGTGTTCACGCACACAGAGTCGTTCGCTACGGCACTGCGTGCTGCTCTCCGGGAAGACCCTGACGTGATCATGGTCGGCGAAATGCGCGACTTGGAAACGATTTCCCTTGCCATCACTGCGGCCGAAACCGGGCATCTCGTTTTGGCAACACTGCACACGAGTAATGCGTCACGCACACTCGATCGATTATTGGATGTGTTTCCGGCAGATCAACAGGAACATGTCCGGGTGATGGTGGCTGAATCCTTGCGCGGGGTGATCAGCCACCAGCTGATACCCAAGAAGGATGGAACAGGTCGGGTGCTCGCACTCGAGATTCTTACCAACACACCGGCTGTGGCCAACGTGATTCGGGAAGCAAAAACCTATATGCTGCCCGGCATTATTCAGACTGGCAAGAAACAGGGCATGCGTTTGATGGACGATGCATTGATTGAGCTCTACGAGCGCGGGTTGATCAGCGCAGAAGAAGCGTACGCGCGTGCCGACCAGAAACAGATCGTGCGGCAACACTTGAAAATGTAATTCCGGCTCTGAAAATGGCTTATCTGGATCAATTTCTTGGCATCGTCGTGCAGCAGGAGGCATCCGATCTGCATATCGGTGAGGGGCAACCCCCAAAAATACGGAAGCATGGCGATATCATGCCCATCCGCGCTGAGCAGATTTCGCACGAGGAAGCCACGCGTATGATGAGTGAAGTTTGCGGCCCAAATAACTGGGAAATTTTCGAACAACGCGGCGATCTCGATTTTGCTTACCAGATGGATGAGAACTCTCGTTTTCGCACTAACTATTTTAAACAGTCTAATGGTTATAGCGCGGCTTTTCGATTGATTCCGACGAAAATTTCGACCTTGGAGGAGCTGGGCATCCCGGTGGTAGTAAAAGAATTTGCTTATCTAAGGGGCGGGCTTGTTCTGGTCACCGGCCCAACGGGTTCCGGCAAGACGACGACGCAAGCTGCGCTGATCGACTTTATCAATCAAAACTTCTCCAAACACGTCGTCACAATCGAAGAACCAATCGAATTTGTGCACGACAATAAGCGCAGCATCGTTACGCAGCGGGAAGTACCGGGCGATTCGATCTCATTTCCCGCCGCTCTCAAGGCCGCGCTGCGGGAGGACACCGATATCGTGCTGATAGGTGAGATGCGCGACCTCGAAACGATTTCGCTCGCCCTCACCGCCGCCGAGACCGGCCTTCTCGTAATCGGCACGCTGCACACTAACAATGCCCGCAAGACAGTAGATCGTATGGTGGACGCTTTCCCCGCCGAACGCCAGCCACAGGCGCGCGCTATGCTTGCGAACTCGCTTCGCGGCGTGGTAGCGCAATTGCTTTTGAAACGAGTGGACCGTCCAGGACGCATCGCCGTGAATGAAATTCTGATCGCCAACGCAGCCGTCGCCGCGATCATCCGCGAAGGCGCGACCCAGAAGCTCCAGGACGTGATTGTTTCCGGAAGAGCGCAAGGAATGCAATTCATGGATGATGCCGTCTGGGCTTTGCTCGAAAAAGGAATCGTCTCTCCGCACGAAGCGTTCATGAAAGCGATCGACAAAAACCGGTTCAAACCATTTCTCTCGCGCGAGGAAGAAGCGCTTGGCTACGCCGCCGGCTCTGTCCCGGACGACGAAAAACGGCTCCCGGGTAATTTTATCAAACCGATTCGCAGTGCCGCACGCGTGCGGGCGGGATAACGAACAAATCGGAGATTAGATCACAAGAACGGCAGTCGCCGTAAGTTCACCGGCGCGAAATTTCTCCAGCGCGGCGTTCGCTTCTTCCAATGGAAATATTTCCGTCTTTGTTCGCACGGGAACGCGTGGCGCGATCTCGAGAAATTCCTCCGCGTCGCGGCGGGTCAAGTTGGCTACGGAAGTGATGGCTCGCTCACCCCAAAGATCGGCATAGGGAAACGAGGGGATGTCGCTCATGTGAATTCCTCCGCAAACCACGATGCCGCCCTTAGCAAGCGCATGCAGCGCCGCAGGAACAAGCGGGCCGACTGAGGCAAAGATAATCGCGGCATCGAGTTTTCGCGGTGGCATTTCGTCAGAATCACCCGCCCATTTCGCGCCTAGTTTTTTTGCAGACTCCTGCGTCGCTTTGTCGCCGGGGCGAGTAAACACGAAAACTTCGCGACCCTCATGAAGTGCTACCTGTGCGATTAAGTTGGCAGCGTTACCGAACCCGTAAATCCCGAGCCGACGAGCGTCACCAGTTTTGCGATATGATCGGTAACCGATTAACCCCGCGCAAAGGAGCGGCGCGACATCGACATCGTTGTAGTTGTCGGGAAGGTGAAAACAAAATCGCGAATCAGCGACGACGAACTCTGCATAGCCGCCGTCGATCGTGTAACCGGTGAAACGTGCGCGGTCGCAAAGATTCTCCCGGTTAGAACGACAATAGACACATTCGCCATCGGTCCAGCCGAGCCAGGGAATGCCCACCCGATCGCCCACTTTAAATTGCGAATTTTCGCCACCACCGATTTCTTCGACGGGGCCGACAATCTGGTGTCCGGGAATCAGTGGCAGTTTCGGATCAGGCAGTTCGCCATCGACCACGTGGAGATCGGTCCGGCAGACGGCACAAGTATTCACGCGGACGA
>QHPD01000022.1:0-1959 GCA_003218975.1 Verrucomicrobiota bacterium | reverse complement strand
CATTCGCCATCGGTCCAGCCGAGCCAGGGAATGCCCACCCGATCGCCCACTTTAAATTGCGAATTTTCGCCACCACCGATTTCTTCGACGGGGCCGACAATCTGGTGTCCGGGAATCAGTGGCAGTTTCGGATCAGGCAGTTCGCCATCGACCACGTGGAGATCGGTCCGGCAGACGGCACAAGTATTCACGCGGACGAGCAGTTCGCCTGCCTTGGCCTTCGGCTTTGGCACGTCGCGCAATTGCAGCGGTTGACTGGGCCTATCGAGCACCATCGCGCGCATGCTCGCAAGATAAATGACGAATGACGAATGACGAGGCTCGAATGAACGACGAAACTCCGAACGGCGGTGCGTCTGTAGTGTCCGCTGTCCTCAGCGGATTTTTGTGACACATCGAGCTTGTGCGCTGAGGACAGCACACGCTACAGCATTTGGAGCAGGAATAACCGGATTAGCGGGCCGCAGCAGGCGCTGGCTGAATCTCGCCATCACCTCGCGCAGGTTCGCCATCGTGGTGCATATGCGCGCTGCGGAGGAATGGCACTTTGTCGAGAACATGCTCCTGGAACCATTCGAGCCAGAGATAAATCACCGGCGTCACAAACAGCGTGACCATTTGTGAGAAAATCAGGCCACCCACAATGACAAGCCCGAGCGGACGCCGCGCGGAGGCGTCGTGTCCGAACCCCAGGGCAAGCGGCACTGCGCCCATCAAAGCGGCAAAGGTGGTCATCATGATTGGGCGGAAACGCTCGAGGCTCGCTTCATGAATGGCTTCCCGCAGCCCCAGGCCTTCGTCGATTCGTTTCAACGCGAAATCTACCACCAAAATTCCGTTCTTCTTTACGATGCCCAATAACAAGAATAACCCGATGACACTGTAGAGCGACAACACCGAACCAAAAGCCCAGAGCGTGAACAAACCACCGACGACTGCCGGCACAATTGCCGGGAAAAGCACCGTGATAGGATGGACGTAGCTTTCGTAAAGGATTCCCAGAATCACATACATAACGAAAATCGCAGAAAGCAACAGAAGCGGTAGCGAATGAAACAGTTGGCGAAACACGAGCGCTTCGCCCTGGAAGGTGGCTTGCACAGTCGGAAATTGCTGCTTTACCTGGGCGAAGCTGTCCTCGATGAACTTGGTGGCATCGCCGATGGCAACATTTGGCAGAAGATTGAAGTTAATCGTCACGCTGGTGAATTGATTAAAGTGATTGACCGCAAGTGGGCCGACGACTTGTTTGGTCGTTGTCACGGCGCGCAGCGGCACAAGATTGGATGCAGTGCCGGTGGTAGTCGCGATGGTCCCACCGCCTGCACCGCTGGCGCTGAATGATCCGCCTGTGTTCTTGCGTACGTAAAGATCATTAAGATCAGACGGATGCTCGCGCTCGCTGTCTTTCACTTCTAGGATCACCTGATATTGATCCTCGGGTTCCTTGATCAGATAGACGTAGTTCTGGGAGTAGGCGGTGCGCAGCAGGCTTTGTACTGCTGACGTAGAAACGCCATAGACAGCGGCGCGTTGACGGTCCATATCGACAGTCAGATTCGGCGTTTTGTTGTAGTAATCCGAGCGCACAGAGGCAAAGCCCTTGAAACCCTTGAGCCTCGCCATTAACTGATCGGCTGCGGCGTAAACATCGTCTGGCACAATGCCGTTCAACGTGTAGGCGTATTGCCCCTGCGTCTGCTGAGTGGCGCCGACATTGATTTGCAAGACCGGGTTTGGCTGCAAGACGGCAGCGATACCTGGGACGGAGCTAATGGATTTCTGCAATTGCAAGACACACTGATCCATTGGTGGCCGCTGATTTCTGGGTTTGAGAAAACAAAAAATCAAGCCTTGCTGCGACGAAGTCCTGGAGCCCAGACCGGCGAGCGTGAAAAACTGGCCGACGTTCGGATCGTCCTTCAACTTTTGATTGACCTCTTGCTGGTAGGCGCGCAT
>QHPD01000113.1 GCA_003218975.1 Verrucomicrobiota bacterium | reverse complement strand
TCTCGCCGAGTTAAGAGACACTTGCGACCCAGACCGATGCAGCTCGCAAGCGCATTTTCACGACCGCAGACTGTTCCTGCTGTGCCCAAGGCCGCGCCGAAAAAGGCGCTGTGGATTCTCAATAGTTGGCGCGACCTGATTCTTTACGTCGGGACGCCGCTTTTTTTGGTGCCGATGTTTCTACTGGCGCAGGCGCGCTGGAGCGCACAAGACATTTACGTTTTTGTCGCCGCGTTTGGCGCAATGGGCCACCATCTCCCGGGAATGATCCGAGCGTACGGCGATCGCGCTCTGTTCAGACGCTTTCGGTGGCGTTTTATTTTCGCGCCGATTTTTCTGCTCTCAGTTTGCCTCGCTTTTTACTGGTGGGACCTAAAAGGAATTATTCTCATCGTCTTCTTCTGGGGTGTCTGGCATGGGATGATGCAGACGTACGGTTTTTGTCGAATTTACGACGCGAAAAGAGGTTCATTCGCCGCGCTGACGCGCCGGCTCGACTTCGCGACCTGTGCCACCTGGTTTGCCGCGGCGGTGCTTCTTTCACCGCAGCGCATGACCGATACCCTTGAGACGTATTACGCCAGCGGTGGACCGTTCATTCCGCCGTCGCTTCTGCGTAATGGGCAGCAAGTCGTCCTGGCCGTTGCCATCGTGGTCGGCATTTTATTCCTCTTCAATTTTTCCAGGATGTGGGCGGAAGGAAAACGCCCGAACCCGGTGAAGTTGGCACTACTGGTCACGACGATAGCCTTCTGGTGGTATTGCAATAATGGCGTCACCAACATTCTGGCGGGCATCGCTCTCTTTGAAGTGTATCACGATGTCCAGTACCTCTCACTGGTTTGGATTTACAATCGCAGCCGTGTGGAAAAGGACACTTCCATCGGTGGCTTTATGCGCTTTGTTTTTCGAAGAAGCGGTTCGCTGGTCGGACTGTATGTCGGCCTTGTTTTTGCCTATGGTTCGCTCGCCTATTTCACTGCCCATCTTGAGATCGAAACGGTGAAGCGCGTACTAACCGGAGTAGTTGCGGCGTCAGGTCTTCTTCACTTTTATTACGACGGATTTATCTGGAAGGTGCGCGACCGCTCGACGCGCGAGAATCTCGGTCTGGCCGCTGGAAATGCTCCTGCGGGATCACGCGAAGTTTTGCCCACCGGGCTCTTACATGGGTTAAAATGGGTTGGAGTCTTCGTGATTCCGCTTGGCACTCTCTGGATTGGGCAAGCGCGAAACAAAACGCCCGAGGTAGAACAAATGTCGCGAATCGCGTCAGATTTACCTGACAGCGCTCGCGCCCATCGGAAATACGCCTACAGCTTGCATACAACCGATCGTCTCGATGAAGCAGCTGAACAGTACCGCATTGCGCTACGCCTCAATCCCAATGACAAGGAAATGCACTTCTGGCTCGGTCAGGTTCTCGCTTCTCAATCACAACTGAGTGAAGCACGCAGCGAACTGGAGGAGGTTTTGCGCAGCGATCCACGCAATGGCGAATATCATTCCGAATATGCTTGCGTCTTGGAACGGCTGGGCCAGAAAGACCAAGCCAGCGCCGAGCACCTAACCGCTATCCGCCTGGCACCGAAATCCGGGCAGAATCATTACGAGTATGCAATGTTTCTCTTCCGGCAAGAAAAGCTAGATGAGGCCATCCCCGAATTTGAGGCGGCGCTAACACATAACCCGAAGCACCCCGAAGCGCACTATCACCTTGGCAGAGCACTTTTTGTGAAAGGCGACCTTGAAGGTGCGAAAATCCATTACCTCGAGACCGCGCGGCTCGATCCCAAGGCGCCAGTCCACAGCGGTCTCGGTGTGGTTTATGCCCGACTGGGACAAACTTCCGAGGCAATCGCTCAGTTCAAAGAAGCGCTGCGTTTGCGTCCGGATGATACAGAGGCAGCGGAAAACCTTCGTTTTGTGTTAGCCACAGAAACGCGCAGTGGTTCAACACCGCGCTGAAATCTCATCATCCCTGGTTTCAAATGAAACACGAACGCCACCGTCGCTCGCGACGAATACTATCGAGCCAGCAAAAATGAAGGGCTGAGCTTAGAACCCTCCTCCTGCGCGGCCCATTCTTACAGTTACAGCCGGATCCAGTCTCAGCACGCCCTCAGCGGTAAACCGGCCTGGGCCTACCTGGTTGATTTGACGGCGATCCCAAACCGTTAGCGAATTAAAGGTTAGCGTCCCGACTGGGCTAATTTTCACTCTTTGCGGTAACCTGGAACCCGTCACCCAAACGTACGCATAATGCTCACCAGCTGGCGGTGGCACCACCACCTGCTCAACCCTCTGCGGGCCCGCGAACGCAGTGCTTGCCGCAACCGACAGTATCAGCAACACAGCCGCAGACTTTATCATGCTTGATATTTTCATAGCTTAAAAACCTCTCCTTGAACTTCACCCTATTCAACCCTGAACACAAGGGTGAGTTTCGCAAAAGATTTCACCGAAATCCTTTACACAAGAGGCAATGCTCATTGCGATTACCTAAAGAGGAGCACCTGCTGGAAACTGAACAGAAGGAAAAAAGAAGTTCTTGCGGGCAGGATGCCGGATTTTTTCAGCAAATCCAAAGACACTCTAAACAGAAGGCAACGAAGGAGAACAAAGATCTGACCGGATGAAGGACCGTCCTCAGGTTATCCGCCTTTTCCTAGAGCGCGTTGCATCAGCGAAGGCTATGAAACAGAATCAGAAACGAAAAGAAAACTCCTTGCCAATACGATCCTTGTTTACTGCAAACAGGATCGCCGGCTGCCCTTGGTTTCCTTTGTTTCCTTCTGTGAAATAGGTCTGGCGTGGCGCAGTACAGTAAAAGAGGCAGCCCCGAATCGGGACTGCCTCTTTGTAAACTGCGCTCTTCGATGCTTAGAACTTCTTAATCATTCTCACGTACCAGAACCGTCCAAGGTTATCATAGGTGCTGCCCGGATAAGCAACGGAGTTGCCAAGCTCGAATCCAAACATCGTTGGCGGGTCTTGACCCCAGATATTGTTCACACCCACAGTGAGAGTGGTGTTGTTCAGGATATTCTTCCAGCATGGCATGGCATAAGGAACCGGCGGCGCTTCCTTTTCCTTGCCCACCACTTCCTTGCCACCCTTGGAATACCCCGGCACCGGCGCCGCTTCCACCGGAGGCGTGAAGATCAGGCTATAGGAAAGTTGCGCGTCTGTGAACCAAGTCGCATTCACCCAGTGCTTCCTGAACTTGCCATCAAATTGCTTGGCAAAGGTCTGTTCCCAGAACCCGTCTACGGTATGGAGGGTCCAGTTCAAGTCCCAGTTGTGCCAGGTCCAGTCAAGGTTGGTAACTCCCTTCCATTTGAACCAGGCATCGCCACTGGTCACGTCGCCGAAGAAGCTGCCCGCAAACCAGTCGTTATTGGTGCGGCCAGCTACCTGCCACGGCCTGTCCCCAGGGTAATTGAAGACGAATTCGTTCAGATAAGTCCACCGGCTTAAGAGTGTAAATGTCCCGACACCGGTCTCGACCTGATACTGAGCTCCGAGGTCAACACCGTTCGCTCTCATGCGACCACCGTTCAAGTAGGGGCTTGTGACGCCGGCGTAACCGCCTGTCGGGTCGAATAGAACTGCCGGCCCAGTCGCCAGAGTCGGCTCATTAGGACTCACGACAGACCCGAAAATGCCCGCATTATACCCGTTAACTATCACCGAAGGCGAAAGGAACATGGCAACTCCACTTCGCTCGACGTCCCAGAAGTCAACCGTCAACGTTAGCGTTCCCCATCTGGGCGGAATCCATTTGGGCGTGTAAACCAAGCCGCCGGTCCAGGCACGATCATGTTCCGGATGGAGGTTTGGGTTCGGGATTTGCTCGATCGTTGTTTCTGGATCCGCTACGTCCTGTTCTGAGCCCGACTGGGGCAACCCTGGAGGCGGAAACCCGACGAAGTGCACTGGTCCAAGAAGGAACCTTCTCGGGCCAAACAACTGGACCAGGGACGGCTGAAGATAGCCTTCACCCCAGGTGCTGCGAAGCGTAAGTTGTTCGTCAAAGGGCTGCCAGCGCACCCCAACTTTGGGCACCGCTGCATTCGAATCGTTATTTAACCACTCCTCGTACCGCACTCCGGCGGAAAACTCCAATGAGTAGAAGAAAGGTATGTGCCACTTGGGGCTAAAGATTGGAATGAGCGTTTCCGCATAAATCGACCACGTTTTGCGCCCACCCTGAACGGTCTCTATCCTGCCGACGCCGGCGTTCTCTTGGAGGCGGTTTTGGTCATCTGGATCAACCCTGAAAGTTTGCCGCTCCCATGCGCCGCCAAAGGCGAGTCCCACGCCGCCTGCGGGCAAATCAAACAGATCGGTCGTGTAAAAATTCAAGTCCAATGTGGCCAGTTTCGACGTAAAAATGTCCCTCGATCTCAGCGTCGCGAATTCGATCAATGGCTGATTGGCCGCGATCGGCACCCGAAAATCATTGAACGGATTGTACGGGATCGTCTGTCCGATAAAGTCCGAGGAGGTTGGATTAAAGAGCGAGTCGTTCGCGTTGAGAATTCGCTCGTAGCGCGGGGCATTGACGCCTTGGAACTTCGAATACTGTACTTCCTGGCTGTACATGAACCCTCCGTCATAGCCCCAGGTTCCGTTAAACAGCTTGTCACCCTTTACGCCGACCACGAACCGTTCGGCTACGTTTTCGTTATCGATCAAACGGTTGCCGAAATCAGCAAAACGCGCACGCGTGCCGCCCGAGATGATCTGTTGAAACGGGTTGAACGGGTTAAAGGCACCGAAGGGCAGCCCGACTTCCGCCGCAGTCGGAGTATTCGGCGGGGTTATTGCAACACCATTGGCATCAACCGCAAAGGGATGATTGGGCGGGATGAACAGCGTAGGGGAGCCAGGCGTCTCAAAGCTGCCCGTGGCGACTGGGGCAAGTTCATCATGGGTTTTTGCATCCACATAATAAAAGTCGCCGTAAATCCGCAGCTGATCATCGCAGATCTTGTGCTCGAACGCCCCATAGCCTCCCCAGCGTTCCTGTTTCGGAAACGAACTCGAGAAGAGGTTAAAGTCAAAGCCAGGAAGTACACCCCCAAAGCCTCTAGGGCGGCGGCTGTTCCCGGTGCTGGAACTAATGGGACCGGGGATATAGGTGCTTGTCGGGGCTAATCCGTTGGTACCAGTCGGCGGAGTAATAAATTCAAGCCCATTCGTCGTTGGTGTAGCCGGTGCGCCAGCGGCTGCAGCCACCGCGACGCTCACCTGAAGATTGTACGGGCTGGAGTTTGAACTCAAGAAAAACGGGGTAAGCGAGTTACCCCGGTCGTGGTTGAACATGTCGTGATGCTTGTAATAAAAGATGTCTCCAGTAATACTGGTCTTGTCGTCGCCCACTCCGAAGAGAATGTCGCCGTAATATTCGGCTGCGTCTTTATCCAGCGTGTCGCCATATCCAATAGTCACCTGCGCGCCACGATAGTCTTTATAGAGCTTTAGGTTTACCACGCCAGCAACCGCATCCGCGCCGTACGTGGTCGAAGCGCCATCCTTCAGAATCTCTACGCTCTGAATAGCTGGAACGGGAATCGCGGTTAAATCGACGAAGGCGAATCCGGAGTTGGCGGACCCTGGGAATGGAGCCACACGACGGCCATCGAGCAAAACCAGCGTTGCACCGGGGTCAAAACCGCGTAGCGAGACCGAAGCCGATCCGGCAGGGCCTGCCTGGCTGGTGCCGTTGTTCTGCACCGGAACACTGCTCGCGCTCATTACCGGCTGGGTCTTGAGGAGCTGTTCCGTGGTGGTGCCTTGACCCGACTTGTTAATCAGGTCGCGGTTGAGATTGAACACCGGGTTTGGACCCACCTCTTCTGCGGTCGGAATGTTCGAACCGGTCACGATCACGCGCTCGACCTCCGCAGCCGGGGCGGGTGCCGCAGCCCCTGGCGGCGGCGGCGGCGGCGCGGCCGCGCGCTGAGCAAATGCGTTGGATGCTACAATGAATGGAAATCCGACGCTCGCCACAAGTGCGATGCGCGCGAATCCGAACTTATTTAGCACGTTTTTAATCATTAGTTTCTCCATTGGTTTGGTTAGGTTTAGGTGCGTTTATGAAACTTTTTGAAGCCTGACAAGCTTTTTTTTCATTTTTTTTTGAACGCTTGAGAGGCCCATTTGTCTCCCAGCGCCTGGTCTAAACGAATCCCCACAGCGGTGGCAAGCTTTTTTTCAAATTTTTTTCATTTTTTTTGAGCGGCTTTTGCGGCCGCGTTTGCCTCGGTTTGAGTGCGCCCCTTATTTGAGACGAATCTGTGAGCAAGCGGCGTCACAAATTTCGATAGCGCCGAAGTGCGTAGTTTGGAATGCGTGGACACATTCCCGCTTTCAAAATGCCATGCCTCACTGGAATTACGATGGGCGCAATTGGCCGGCGCCAGACCAAGCGTTCGAATCTCGATTCAACTTTACCAAAATTGAGCACATCTTGCGCTTCGACGCTGCAAGCGAACGCGCAGTTTTCGGGGCGACTTGCGACGCACCGTGGATTTGACTGCGGATTGAGCCGATGGCGTTACGACGCGGGGGGAAAGGCTCACTTTCTGATGCCTGCGAGATTTTTCGATGTACAATGAGCGCCGCAAACGTGATTTCGCACAAGTACAAATGCATTTTCGTTGAGGTGCCTAAGACCGGTTCAACCAGCATCCGCGCCATCCTGGGTAAGGCTTGGAAGCCGCATCTGAATTTGTGGCAGATCAAAAAACAGATGGAGACGTATTGGACGCGTTACGGGGGGAGAAAGAACCGGATTCTTGCGTCTTTGTATTTGTTGCTTCCGGAAGAGCGCCGCAGAGAAATCGGACGCAAACAATTCGAGACCTATTTCAAGTTCGGATTCGTTCGCAACCCGTGGGACCGCGTCGTTTCTCTTTACGAGCGCACAGAGGCGTTACAACTCAGAGACAAAATGACGTTCGACGAATTTGTCGATTGGATTCAATACAGCAGCGCCACCTGCGTTCACTCATCCCCACATCGGTACCAATTGGATTGGTTTGTCGATCCCAACGGGAATGTGCTTACAGATTTCATTGGGAAATTTGAACGACTCGACGAGGATTGGGCCTTTGTAGCACAGAAGCTGGGCGTGAGCGAGAAGTTGCCCCATCGAAGGGAAAATCCGCGGGTGCGGCATTACAGTGAATACTACACGTCACGGACCAGGGATATAATCGCGAACAAGTTCAGAGTGGACATCGAGCATTTTGGCTATGAGTTCGCCGGATAAAATTAAAGCGATTGTTCTCACGTGCGATCGGTATCGAGCAACAACAGAGCACGTGATCTTTCAATACGACCGGTTGTGGCCGGATCACCCGTTCGTTTTTCACGTTCCTTACCAAGAGCTTGGCGGAGTGGACACCGAACGAGTCAGGTACCTAACCTCGCCCTCAGATATTAAGGGGACCGTCTTGCATTTGCTGGCGGAGATCGATGATGAAGAATGGATTTACTGGTGCGTGGACGACAAGTACCCGATCCAACTTGTCACCGACAAAATCGCGAGCCTGATTTCCCACGCCATGCGTTCACCGGAAGTAGATGGTCTTTTGTTCTGCCGATGCAGGGCGACCCTGAATAATCCCAAACTGACTCTTTACCCGCGCAAAGTTAAGAATCCATTTGGTGATGTTTACTTCGAGCGAAAAGCTTGGTTTCAAATATGGATTCATCAGATCCTCCGCGCCAAAGTGCTCCGATACCTTTTCACCCATTTGCCGGACCACATTCCCAGTGCAAAGGCGATGGATGAGCTCAAAGACGATGTACCCAAGTTGGCCGAGCACCGCTTATTTGTGACGAAGGAAAATTTGGCGATCTTTGGAGAAAGCACCCGCCGCGGCGTGATCACGCAAAATTGTTACGAGAGCATGATCGCGGCAGGAATTGAACTGCCCGAATGGTTTCGCCATCCGAACGGTGAATATATAACGCTCGGGAAACTTTAGCTTTATTTCTCCTCGAACGTATAACCAAAACGTTCGATCTCCGCGACAAATCGTGCGCGCACGAATTCGCGAAGCTCGTCGTCGTAATATTTCGAATAATGTTCACGGTTGGAGCGGTTGTACTGCGGCAGCGTCGGTGACGAAATGCTTAGTGCCTCGCAAACGATGCGAAAGTCGCTGGCCAGGTTTTCGAAGCGCATGATGTAATCGACGTTTTCGAACGGGTCCTCTTCGCCTTTATCCAGCCGCAGGTAATCTGCGACTGACACGGCCTTTGAAATGACCTTCCTGAATTTTTTCCGATTCCAGGTCTCCGGACTTTGTGTAGGCGTGAAATAATAAGACACCATCCTGTCCCACGGATTTCGTACGCATGTAAACTTGTAGAGGTCGCCAAAGTGAGCCTCGCCGAGGGCGGCCTGGTACTCGGCAAGCGTAGAGTGTTTCTTGATCTTGTAGTTCGGATTGCGCAGCCCAAAACGCTCGACCCCGTCCTGTTCTCGCCGTAAAGGCACAAGCTCATCCTCAGAATAATCGCGGAGGACGCTTTGAATCGAATTACCAGCTGTCTTTGGAATGTGAATAAAGAGAAAACGTTTCTGAAAAGAAATCATCAGCGCGCAATTGTGGGGATTATTTTACGGCGCGTTGCCGAATTAGGCGAATACTGGCGGTTATTTATCAGTCGTGCGACCTGTTGGTGGCTGGAGGCGAGGGCGCTCCATGATCCTCTCTCACAAATACAAATTCATCTTTATTAAGACGGCAAAGACCGCTGGCACGAGCATCGAAGTCTTTCTTTCCAAGTATTGCGGTCCCGCCGATGTCCTGACCCCGGTCACGCCGCCGATCGAAGGACATCAACCGCGCAATTACGAGGGATTTATTAACCCGATCCCTGAAATTCTTGAGAGACCAGGCAAATTTTTGTCGGCAATGCGACATTCAATCATCAGTCGCGAGAAATTTTACCGTCACATGCCGGCTTCTGAGGTGCAGAAGCGTATTCCTGCCGAAGTTTGGAACAGCTATTTCAAATTTTGCGCGGAACGAAATCCCTGGGACAAAGTTTTGTCTCACTACCATATGCACGCCGCCCGCGAAGGCGGTTCGCTTTCCCTGGATGAGTATCTCGCTCGTGGCCGGTTCCCGATTAACTATTTCCGGTACACCGATCGCGGCGGCACGAAAATCATCGTGGATCGCGTTCTCCGCTACGAGGACCTGATGGCCGAACTTGGTGAAGTCTTCTCGCAATTAAACGTCCCTTTCGATGGAACCCTTGGCGTCGCAGCAAAATCCGAATATCGGACCGATCGGAGGCCGTACCGGCAGGTATTCAACGACGAACAACGACGAATCGTGGAAAAAGCTTTTGCTAAAGAAATCGAACTGCATGGCTATCAGTTTTGAGTCTCAGGCGGGCCCAGGGATCACTCACAATCTGAGCTTGTCGTTTGCAGATTCCTGCCACCGATGAATCTCGCCGGTGAGGCGCGAAATAACTGGCGCATATTGTCGATTCTCGTAAAGATTGCGCGTCTCCAGCGGATCTTCGCTCAGATTGTATAACTCATTCAAATCCTTGTCGCGCAGACAAAGCTTCCACCCGTCGAAGGAAACAACAGCGCGAGTAGACTCTTCGACGGCACGCTTGATCATGCGTCGCCGAGCTAGCGATGTGCCCTTTTTTACTTTCGTCCGGTTTGGCGCCCACTCCAGAAATACGTTCTCTGGTGGCACTGCTTCTTCGTTAATTAGCGGCAGCAGACTCTTGCCGGCGCACTGGGGATGGTTCGGGTGGCCGAGAAGATCAAGCAACGTCGGCACAAAATCGATATGACTGACCGGTTGTAACACGACTTTGCCCCGTTTCTGATCAGGCAGCCGAATCAATAACGGCACACGCGCGGCTTCCTCGAACATCACCTCTTTGCCGAACAAACGATGTGCGCCTAGGCTGTCGCCGTGGTCGCTGGTGTGCACCACGATCGTGTTGCCACTTAAGCCAAATCGCTCCAGGCATCCAAGGATGGCGCCAATGCTTTGATCCACCAGCGTGATTAGGCCGAGATAGCGCTGCTTAATACTTCGATATTCTTCAGGGGTGATGCCAAAAAACAATTGAGCCGGCAATCGCTGGCGATCCAGGGCCGCTTCGGCTTGCTGCCATTCGCGCATCAAACGATAGCGCAGCGGAATGTTTTCACTCTCGGGAAGAGTGGCGGTCAGATCGAGGTCCACTTGATGGAGCGGATGTTCATCGTTGAGCGGGCCGTTGTAGGGTGAGTGCGGTTCTACAAAGCCAACAACGAGAATGAAAGGATCGCGGTGATGTTTTTCGATGAATTCGCAGGCGTGTTTTTCGAGAAACTTTGGACGCGAGAGTTCGAGCGGCAGGTTGCTGATGGCCAATTTTGAGAATCGTCCATTCGGCTTATCGGGCGCAACGCCGGCAGAAACAAGGAAGCTTATGTAGTCGCCGTGATCGTCAGTGGAAATCCATTGTTGGAATCCGCGCCCGGCAGGTCCTTCCTCGCCGAGATGCCACTTCCCGATGTACGCAGTGCGATAATCTCTGTCCTCCATCAGCTCGGGGAAAACACGAAACCGTGGATCGAGTGGAACGTTGTTCTTAGTGCAACCGTTAATGTGCGGCCAAGTACCCGTCATAAGCGAAGAACGCGAAGGCGTGCAAACCGGATGAGTGACGTACGCGCGCTCGAAGACTACAGATTCAGATGCAACTTTGTTCAGATTGGGCGCGTGCACCTTGACGCCTCGGTAGCAAGAGACGGTGTCCGCTCTCTGTTGGTCCGGCAGGAAAAGAATCAAATTTGGCTTTCGCTCTGCAGCCATAGTTTTCAGGTCACGCGCTAAATCAGCCCTCGCCGTTCTTGCAATCGGCTCGCGGTTTTTGTGCTCCAAACGCGATGAACGAGAATGCTGCTGAAGGAATGCATACTTTCTTTCGTCTCTGTCGGGACTCGCGCGTTTATATCACAAATAGCCCAGCGTTAAGACGCCGATCTATTACCATTGCAAAAAAACATCTCTGGCCGCACCGATGATCTCGCCGCCTAACTCTTCGTGAATCATATTCTCATTCGTCCTATCCGTGTAATTTGTGGTTATCGGCTTCCGCGACGGAAGTGAGTTCGCTCTCTTTCGAGCTGAATGGTGCGTACGAAACGGATGAAAAACGGAGCCCCGTCTCGAAAAAGATTCGTTCACGCTCGACAGTTGCGCCCCGGCTTACAAAAAAGTCGCGCAGCTCGGACGCGTGGTAATCAGGGGGGTTGAGCTCAAAAAAGATTTTGCCGCCGGGCGTGAGGTGTCGCTGCAAATCGCGCAGCAAAAAATCCCATTCCGCCGATCCCCAGCTTCGTTTTGACGGCTGGTAAAGGGTAAACCCGACCGAAAACGCGGTGATCCAATCAAATTTTTGACCAAGGTCGGGCAGTGGCTCGAATGCGCTAATCTTCCAAAGAACACGTGGAACATCGAAAAGCTCGACCAACTCGGTATACAGGTCGATGTGTCCGACGTCGAGGCCCACGACGGAATGGCCGAGTTTTTTGAGGATGAACAGGAAAAATCCGCCTCCGCAGCCAAGGTCGAGCACGCGTTTGGGCGTTGAACGATGGAGTTTTAGATCTTGCACGCGTTCGCGATTCACCCTCAAGTAACGATCAACATCCGCGTATTTGGAGAATCCCTCAGGCGAACCGGCGTAGCGTTGCTGGATTTCGCGCAACCGTTCCTGATCGATTTTCGCCCGCAGTGGCGCCAGTGGCAGCGGAAAAAAGGAGCGCCGTACTCTCCGCCACGCGCGCCGATAGGTTAGCGGCTCTGCCAGTTTGCGGATTTTGTGCGGGAGTTTCATTTCAGAAATCAAGTAATATGGCAATCCGCGCATGCGAACAAGATCTGCATTCCCAGGTACGAATGGCGTCGATCCAGCCACAGACAAACGCCGATGTACACAGATGCTGGAATTTCAAAGTTGAAACTTCATTGCGCAAGGAGCCATCGGAATTGTCCGCACAATCCGGGCTAGATTTTCCCTCGCTCGATTGTTCTGAGAATGATCGTAGCGATCACACCGGCGAGAAGTGAGCCGGCGAGAATGCCTAGCTTTGCTGCATCCACCGGCGCGGCTTCGTCGAACGCGAGCATCGCTATGAACAGAGACATGGTAAAACCGATTCCCGCTAGCCATGCGTAGCCGAGCAGAGATCGCCAGCCGATGCCGTCTGGAAGTTTTGCAATTCCGGATTTCACCGCAGCCCACGCTGCCGCGGTAATTCCGAGCGGTTTGCCGATCAGCAGCCCCGCCAACACCCCGAACACGATTCCGGCGTGCTCGATTGGCCCGCCGATCCTGACTCCCGCATTGGCAAATGCAAATAGCGGCATTACCACAAATGCTGAGAAATTGTGCAATGCATGCTCGAGCCTGAGGGTCGGAGCAGTCACGCCTTCGCTCGTATGTTCGAGCGCGAAAAGCGTTTCTTGTTGTCCCTTACTGGTCAGCACAAGAAAATCGCCGGTCTCGGTGCGATCGAATTGATCGAGGAGGGCACGCGCCCGGCGGGAAAACTGCGTTGCGTTAATTCGGGTGTGCGTGGGGATCGTAAACGCGAGCATGACTCCTGCCACAGCGGCGTGGATTCCAGATTCGTGCACGAAATACCAAAACACGACTCCCACCAATAAATAGAGCCACAAATGGCGGACCCCGATCGCGTTGAATCCAATCACCATCACCAGTAACACCGCCGCGGCGCCGAGCGCGCCCCATGCGATTGCGCTTGAGTAAAACAGCGCAATCACAATTACCGCTCCCATATCATCAACGATGGCTAACGCGGTTAAAAACACTTTGGCCCCAGTTGGCGCGCGCGGCGCGATCAAAGCGAGCGCACCCAAGGCGAAGGCGATGTCGGTCGCCATCGGGATCCCCCATCCTCGCGCGCCCGATCCAGTTCTATTGAACATCCAATAAATCGCCGCCGGCACGATCATTCCCCCGATCGCGCAGGCGATCGGCAGCGCAGCCTTTTTTGCAGATGCCAGCTCGCCGACCAGCAGCTCGCGCTTGATTTCGAGACCGACCAACAAGAAAAAGACCGCCATCAACGCATCGTTGATCCACTGGTGCAGCGTCAGCGAGAGCGAGTGATCAACGATTCCAATTGTGAGCGGTATTTCCCAAAGCTGCTCGTACGCTTTGGCCAGCGGCGAATTCGCAAGTACAAGCGCGGCAATTGCGAACAGCAGCAGAATCCATCCGCCGACCGTCTCGGTCCGGAAAAAGCGTTGAAATGTGGTTGGCTGGATTCTAACCACGAATAGACACGAATGGACACGAACTCATAAAGAGGTTGCCCCCTAATCACGCGAATTCACGCAAAAAAATCCGTTTTGGTCATTCTTCTATTCGCGTCATTCGCGGCGAAATGTGCTATGCGAAAAGCGGCGAAGCGTCGCCGCACTTTCCAAAACCTCGGGGCCTGGACATCACAGAACAACATTCATACGCTAGTTTGGTGTTCACGGGTCTGATCGAAGAGGTCGGCAAGGTTGTTGCGGTGCGCGAAAGTAATCACGGCGCTCAATTGCAAATTGCCGCGCCGCGCATTGCGAAGAAAACACGCGGCGGCGACAGCATAACCGTGAATGGGTGTTGCCTTACATTAACTTCGCGGGCCGGCGATCGCCTCACTTTCGATCTCCTCGAGGAAACAATCGCTCGAACGAATCTGAAAAAATTGCGACAGAAGGAGTCGGTAAATCTGGAGCGGGCCTTGCAGGCACGAGGGCGCCTCGGCGGACATTTCGTGCAAGGCCACATCGATTGCGAGTCGCCAATCTTCGCCTTCGACAAAGAAGGCGCAGATTTTCGATTGGAAATCGAGTTACCCAGCGAGTTCGCACACTATGTGGCTTGCAAAGGTTCGATCGCCCTCAACGGAATCAGCCTAACGGTTGCTGATGTATTTCCGAAAAGCTTCGTCGTTTGGATCATTCCGTACACGAAACGCCACACCAATCTCAATCACGTGCAGCCTGGTGACCTGGTGAATGTCGAGTTCGACATTCTGGCCAAGTACGTCGAGAGAATGCTTTCGCGCTACCCTAAAATCTAACCACTAATGAACACGAATGTGCACAAATTGATAGAGAGCCTGCCCGCTAATCACGCGAATTCACGCGAAAAAATCCGCTCTGTTATTCTTATTCTTCTTTTAGGTCTATTCGCGTCATTCGCGGGCAAATCTGTTTTGTCTCCCGTTCGCATTCATTGGTGTCCATTCGTCGGTTACAATTACGATGACAGCGCGTAGCTCGGCCACAGGGGGTCCGCGCTCTCGCATAGTCGGCATAATCACATCGCAGGTGGATCTGGATCGCGCTGTGCGAATGCGCAAGCCGCCGGACTTATTCGAATTGCGGCTGGATTGTCTCGTGCGTCTTGTCGATCAATTGGAAAGTAAATTGCCGAGGTTATGCGCGCCGCTCATCATCACTGCACGACATCCCCAGGAGGGCGGTGCGAACAAATTGTCAGTGCGGCAACGACGCGCCTTGCTCGCTAGATTCTTAAATTACGCCGACTACATCGATGTTGAACTGCGCTCGGCGTACGCTCTGCGTTCGTTGCTCACATTAGCGAAGAAGAAAAAAGTGCGGCGTATCATTTCATTCCACAATTTCAAATCGACACCCGCTCCACGGATTCTCGCGGCCAAAGCGCGCGCGGCCCAAGCGCATGGAGCAAATTTCTTCAAGGTCGCGACACACACAGACACGCCGGCCGAACTCGCGCGTTTACTCGATTTCATCACAAAGAAGGACGTCGATCTTCCCGTGACCGCGATGGGCATCGGCAAACTTGGGGCAATTTCGCGCGTCCTGCTGGCACGCGGCGGCTCGGCTTTGGTTTATGCATCGCTCGCCGCGACGGCCAACATCGAAGGGCAACTTTCGCTCGAACAACTTCGCGCTTTCGGAATCATGACGACGTGATTCGTTGAATTGTTAAATCGTCGCTGCCGTTTGCCCTTCCCGCGATGCGTATATCTTTACACAGTAACGCTGCTGCCATGTCTTCGTCCGTAGTTTTGCCCAAGCAACTGCCGGTGATGCCGCTGCCGGACGCGGTGCTCTTTCCACACGCATTGCTCCCCCTCTACATTTTCGAGCCACGATATCGCAACATGCTGGAACACGCGCTTTATCAACATCGCATGTTTTGCGTGACCCTCATCAAACCGAGTTGCCCCGAGTGGCACGCACCGGAAGATTTCTTCCATCTTGCTACCGTCGGATTGATTCGCGCCTGTGTCGGGCGGGGCGATGGGACATCGAATTTAATCCTGCAAGGTCTGCAACGTGTGCGCTTCGCCGGTTTCGAACAGGAAACGCCGTTCCCAATCGCCAAGATCGACATCGTCGAGTCGCGCGACGCAACCACTGTCGAGACCGAAGCGCTCGGCGCGAAAGTGCTCGAGCTTTACGCGAACCTGAAACACGACGGCCGCCAGCTGCCGGCGAAGGTTGATCGATATCTTGCAGAATTGCACGACTTGGAAATGCTGGCGGATCTGATGGCTTCGACATTCGTCAACGATCCGCTGCGACGGCAACACATGCTTGAAGAACGCTCTCTCAATCAACGCCTCCGTTTCCTTATCAGATATCTGCGCGACGAGATCGGTAACGCGACTGTATAACGGGGCGGCGTCCCTATCCAACAATCCGCGCGTATTCTTCCATCAAATATCGGTCGGTCATTCCCGCAAGGTAATCGCACACGGTGCGATGCAATCCCTCCTTCTCAATCCGTCTCGTCGCGTCATCACCGAGCCTGTCAGGATCGACAACGTATGCTTCAAAAACGCGTCGCAGCATCTCGCACGCGCGCCGGTTCACTTCGGATACGCGCGGATGATAATAAACATTTTGATACAAAAATTTCCGGAGCGCGCGATTCGCTTCGGCTAATTCATCGCTATAGCGAATGAGCGGCACGGGCTGTGCGCGCACCTCATCCGCACTTTGCACGCCGGATTCAGCAATCGATTTTGCGCTCGTCGCAACTAGGTCGTGCACCTCCTTGTCGATGATGTCGCGAATAATCAACTTTTGAAGCTCGGGTTCCCGCGAACCCGGGTAACGCGCGAACACGGCATCATAGCTTCGCCGCCAGACTTCGTTCTCTTTCAATTGCGCTGCGCTCAAAATTTCAAAATCGACGGCATCATCAAGATCATGACTGTAATACGTGATCTCGTCCGCGAGATCCGCGACCTGCGCCTCTAACGATGGACAGCGATACTTTTCTCGCCTTCGCGTAGGGAAATCGTAAAGAGGTGCGTGCTTCTGCAAACCCTCGAACACTTCGAACGTCAGGTTCAGACCTGGAAAATTCGGATACGGATTTTCGAGCAGATCCACCACGCGCATACTCTGCCGATTGTGATCGAACCCGCCGTGCTCGCGCATGCATTCGGCCAGCATCTCCTCGCCCGAATGTCCAAAAGGCGCGTGTCCCAGATCGTGCGCAAGCGCGATTGCTTCCGCGAGATCTTCGTTGAGGCCTAACGCGCGTGCGATGGTACGGCTGATCGAGGCCACTTCGATGGAATGTGTTAAGCGAGTGCGTAAATGGTCGCCTGTCCCATTTAAAAAGACTTGGGTCTTATATTCCATGCGGCGAAAGGCGCGTGAATGAATGATGCGTGCGCGATCGCGCTGAAATTCAGTTCGATAAGAGTGGCTGGGCTCGGAATGTTGCCGCCCGCGTGAATCACCCGATTTTTGAGCAAACGGTGCGAGCATCGCGCGCTCTGCCTCCTCCATTTGCTCGCGCGTCTTCCAATTTTCGCTCATTGCAAGGCCATATGTGGCGAAACGACAGTGGTTAACATCGTCATTCGTGGTTTGTTTTTTCCGTCGCCAATTTCTCGCGTAGTGACCGCTGCGTCCGGCGTGCTTCCAGTTTCACGACTAACAAATCGAAAATGGCCAGTAACATCGCCGTTAGCGTCAGCCATGCACAAATCAGCCAGAACAAGATGAACCAGGCCGCATGCTCGGGCGAGTTGAGGACCGATTGCAGAAACGTGGATCCGGACGCCAAAAGAATGACTGCAACTACAATCAGGACGAACATTGTTTTCCGCCGAGCGTTCCGCTCGCGGATGATTCCGCGCGTCACGCCAATAATAAAGGAAGTCGCGCCCTGTGCCTTTTCCTCAGACGAATTGTTTGACACGATAGACTGAATTTGCCTGCGCTCGCGCGCTTGCTACTTATCAATCTTACAATCCAAGAAATCCGAAGCAACCATGTCGAAGAAAACTCACAGGAAAAAACAAGTCACGCCCGAACGCCTGCAGCAACTTGGCTTTGCCTACGCGCCCCCGCTCATCATCAGCGCAGCGGTCTCGAATAAAGTTTTCGACACCCTCGCGACCGGAGCGAAAACCGTCGAACAGGTGAGTAAGGAAACCGGCGCGTCGACGCGCGGTCTTCGCGCGATCATGAATGCGCTCATCGGACTCGAACTTTTGAAAAAGGATCGACAAGGAAAATATTCGCTCACGCCGGAGAGCGCTTCCTTTCTCGTGACCAACAAGCCCGGTACGCTCGCGGGATTTTTCCGGACGATCCTCCCGCAGCTTGTCTCCAGATGGCTGCAGCTAACTGAAGTGGCGCGCACTGGCCGACCAGTAACGGCCGTGAATGAAGAAACGGAGGGCACCGAGTTCTTCAGCCAACTCGTCGAGAACATCATCCCGATGAGCTACGGCTGCGCACACAAACTTGGGGATCACTTGAAAGTCGGGAAAGCAAAAAATGAATTGCGCGTTCTCGATCTCGGCGCAGGCTCCGGCATTTGGGGCATCGCGCTGGCGGAAAAATCGCCGCGCGTGCGCGTGGCCGCTGTCGATTGGGCGGGAATGATTCCGACCACCAAACGAATCACGCAAAAATTTGGCGTTGGCGATCGATTCGAATTCGTCGGAGGCGATTTGTTGGTAGCAAATTTTGGGAGCGGTTACGACATCGCGACGCTCGGCCATATTTTGCATAGCGAAGGCGAAGATCGCAGCCGCCAGTTGCTCAAGAAAACGTTCCGCGCGCTAAAATCCGGTGGCACTGTCGCCATTGCAGAATGGCTGGTGAAAGACGATCGCACCGAACCGCTACCCTCGCTGATGTTTGCCGTGCAAATGCTGGTCAACACAGAGAAAGGCGACACCTTCAGTTTTAACGAAATCAAAACCTGGCTTGAAGAAGCCGGCTTCAAGAAAGTGCGCAAGCTGGACGCGCCCGGGCCGTCGCCGCTCATTCTCGCGACAAAACCTTAGTTGTCGATTACCAGCGTCTTCGAATCGGCTTCTCATCGGCGCACCGAAGTGCTTTCATAGCGCAAGATGAGAAAACAGAAAACAAAATCTCCAACTAAGATCAAGGCGCGGCCGGTCTCCAAGAATCTCAAGGCGAACGATCCTTACCGCAAACCTGCCCTCCGCAGCGAAGCGTTTGCCAGAGCGCTTACCGATGCAAAATCGTGCGTTCATGATCGCGAGAGTCTGCAAGCGCTTTTCATCGAAGCAGCGAGAAAGGCAGCCGCCGTGTCAAAGGAACCCTTCAAAGAGAACTGGCCTTATCTTCAGACCATGCTGCGTTTGATCCGCGCGCACCATCGCGGCGAATACACGCAGGTTTCCAACGATGCGCTCTTGTGGATCATTGCTGCTCTCAATTACCTGATCGATCCATTCGATTTGATTCCCGACAAGACACCGTTTCTTGGCTTCGTCGATGACGCCACTGTTGTCGAATTTGCGGTAGCTAAAACCCAGCAAACGCTCGACGATTTTATGACATGGGAAACAGCGGTGCGGTAGATATCTGGGGAGCACAGGCTGCTAGCCTGTTCTTTTCGGCAGCTTGCCGAAAAGCTCTTCGAACATTCGACCCGCGTAGTGTTACCACCCCATGGGGTCATCGGCAGGCTGCCGAGGACTGCAGGCTAGCAGCCTGCGCTCCCCAGAATCCGCCTTAAACCATTAGCAATGCCGGATTCTCCAGCAGATGGCGCAGTTCCTTCAGATACTCAGCGCCGAGCGCGCCGTCGATGACGCGATGGTCGCAGCTCATGGTGATCGACATTCGATGGCCGACACCGATTTGGTCGCAATCGTCGATCACGGGAACTTTTGTCATCTTGCCGACAGCCAGAATGAATCCCTGTGGCGGATTAATCACGGCAGAGAAACTGTCGATCTCCATGCCACCGAGATTTGAAACGGTGAACGTGCCGCCTTGAAATTCTTCCGGCTTCATCCGCTTGTTGCGGGCGCGATGTGCCAAGTCCTTGGCGAGTTCGCTGATCTCGCGTAGCGATTTGTCTTGCGCAGCGCGAATGACCGGCGTCAATAGTCCATCTTCGATCGCGACCGCAATGCCAAGATCGACATCGGCATATTGGACAAACGCATCGCCATCGAAAGAGGAATTCACACGCGGGACCTTCACCGCAGCCATTACCGCAGCTTTTAAAACGAAGTCGTTCACTGTGATTTTCGCGGCGTCTGCGCTTTCGCCAGCGGATTTCAATTCCTCACGCGCTTCCATAAGCGGCCCAGCATCGACGTCGATGGTGAGATAAAAATGTGGAACTGGTCCGAGACTTTCCACTAGCCGTTGCGCAATGATTTTGCGCATCCCGGAAAGTTGAATGCGCGCACTTTCGCCAGCCTTAATGGCCGCTGGGACGGAAGGGGTTGGAGCGGTGGGCTTTGATTTTGCCGCGGCGCGCACGTCGGTTTCGGTGACACGACCTTCCGGGCCTGTGCCCTTCACGCTCGAAATATCGACGCCAAGCTCAGCCGCGATTCGACGCGCAACGGGCGACGCTTTCACGCGCGCTTCTTCAGGCTTTTCGATTGCCGGTATCCGCTTTTCAGCTTCAGGTTCTTTTTTTTCCACCTTCGGTGGCGGCGCCTTTTTCTTTTCTTTTTCTTCCGCTTTCGGTTCCTCCGGCTTTTCTTCCTTTTTTACTTCCTCTTCCTTCGGCTTCTCTTTTTTCTTTTCCTCTTCTTTGGCTTCCGGCTCTTTCTCTTTTTCTTCCTTCTCCTTCTCTCTTGGCGCTTCCTCGCCTTCGCCACCGATAAAGGCGATCCTGCCACCGACGTTTACCTTGCCGCCTTCTTCCACATAAATTTCGGAGAGTGTGCCGTCTTCGGGCGATTCCCATTCCATGGTCGCCTTGTCAGTCTCGATTTCGGCGAGCACTTCGCCGGCGGAAACTTGATCGCCCTTCTTTTTCTTCCACGCGACGAGCGTGCCCTCGGTCATCGTGTCACTCAACTTGGGCATCTGGATTTCAGGCATAAATAGAAGTGGTGGGTGACAAGTGACGGGTGACGAGTTTTCTTACGCGTAGCAGACCTTTTTTACAGCGGCCATGATTTTGTCCGCATTAGGCAGGACGGCTTTCTCGAGGCGTTCGTTGTAGGGCATCGGTACATCTTCTTGTGATACGCGCAGAACGGGCGCATCGAGCGCATCGAAAATGTTTTTTTGAATACGATAGCAAACCTCCGCGCCGACGCCGCAAAACGGATGATCTTGTTCGACAATCACCACGCGATGCGTCTTTTCAACCGAATCGAAGATCGCTTTTTCATCGAGGGGCTTGATCGAACGAAGATCGACAACCTCCGCAGAGATGTCTTCCTCTTCGAGTTGGGACGCAACTTTGAGCGCGAGCGGAACGGTCTGCGCGTAACAGATAATTGACACATCGCCGCCTTCGCGTTTCACGTCCGCTTTGCCGAGCGGAATCAGCAACTCTTCATCGGGCGGCTCGACCATTCCTTTCGAGCTGTAGAGTAGTTCCGCTTCCAAAACGAGCACCGGATTGTCGTCGCGCACGGCGGTCTTCAACAACCCTTTCGCATCGCGCGGTGTGGCCGGCGTGCACACTTTCAGACCGGGCACGCTGGCGTAAAAGTTTTCCGTCGCGTGCGAATGCGTGGCGCCCAGCTGATGCGCTGGGCCGTTCGGACCGCGGAATGTGATCGGAATATTGAATTGACCACCCGACATCGTGAACATGTTTGGGGCGTTGTTCACGACCTGATCGAAAGCGACTAGCGAAAAACTGAACGTCATGAACTCAATGATGGGACGCAAACCAACCATCGCCGCGCCGACTCCGAGGCCTGCAAATCCGTTTTCGCTGATTGGCGTATCGATGATGCGTCTCGGCCCAAAGCGCTGAAGCAATCCGTGGCTCACTTTGTATGCGCCCTGGTATTCGGCGACTTCCTCGCCCATCAGGAAGACGTTGGGGTCGCGCTCCAGTTCTTCCGCGAGCGCTTCGTTGAGTGCCTGACGATATGTGATTTCTCTCATCGTCTCTTCCCTGCAGTGGCAGTCGTGTCGGCTGCAGACTCATCGGACCCCGCAGGCGGCACGGCTGCCGCTATAGCCCCGTCGGCATAGGTATAATCGTAGAGTTTATCAAGCGGCGGTTCGGGACTTTTCTCAGCAAACTTCACCGCAGCCAGCACGGTTTCCTTCGCACTCTTGTCGAGCATATCGAATTGCTCGTTGGTCAATTTTCCCTCGCGCGTAAGCTGCGCGCGCAAACGCGTGATTGGGTCGTCCAGGCGATATTTTTCCAGCTCCTCCTTGGTCCGATAACTTGCCGGATCAGACATCGAGTGGCCGCGGTAGCGATATGTGCGCACTTCCAGAAACGCCGGATGGGGTTCTTTCCGAATCGAATCGACAATCTCAGCGATCTTGTCGCGCACTTCGCGAAAGTTCATTCCATCGACAATTTCTCCGGGGATGTCATAGCCCTCCGCGCGATCGACAATTTGCTTGAGCGAGGTCGACCTTTTCACCGACGTGCCCATGGCGAAAAGGTTGTTTTCGCAAATGAAAACGATCGGCAATTTAAAAAGAGCGGCAAGATTTAACGCCTCGTGGAACGCGCCTTGATTAATTGCGCCGTCGCCGAAGAAGCAAAGGGTCACACGATCTTCGGCACGGTACTTCGTGGCAAAGGCCATCCCCACGGCCAGCGGAACGTGCGCGCCGACGATCGCGTGACCGCCATACATGTGATTTTTCCGGTCGAAAAAATGCATCGAGCCGCCGAGGCCCCGCGAGCAGCCGGTCTCTTTCCCAAAAAGCTCAGCTATGCAGGCGTTCGCGCTAGTACCGCGCGCCAGCGCGTGAGCGTGATCACGATAAGCGGTGATGATGTAGTCGTCGTCGCGCACCGCGGCCACTGCGCCGGCCACCACTGCTTCCTGACCGATGTAAAGATGACAAAATCCGCCGATCTTCTGCGCTTGATACTGCTGACTGGCGCGCTCCTCGAAACGCCGGATCAACAGCATCAGCGAGAGCATCTCGACCTCGTCGCGCTGCTCTCCCGGCTGCATGGCGGTCATCCCGCAGCGGCGGGACGGAACCGCGCGGCGCGGGCTCGCGATCTCTCCGTGCTTCGCCCCACATTCATGCAAACAACAAACAGCAAAGTGAAAACAAGATCGCTGACGAGCGAATTGCGGAAAAACATCCAGCTGGGCGTCGCGCTGTATTGAGGCAATCCCACCGTGAGCGATTGAACGAGTCCTGCGAAATTTTTCGTGTAACCCGGATCGCTCAACCAGGAAAACGCGTTGGTGACTGCGTAGAAAATTGTCGATCCAAAAACGGAAGCCGGTAACAGTGTCTTCAGCGATACCCGATTCTGCAAGAGAACTCCAATGCATCCGACGACCGCGAGCGCCGCATATCGGACGAGAATCTGCGGATCGATCAGCGGCGCGCCGTAGCGAAAATTAATCACCGCATCCGAAATAAACAGCGTCACCAACGGTACTGAGAACTTATATTTCTTTGGGAGGTACGCGGCGCTGCAGAGCGCGATTGCTGCCAACGGCGCGAAGTTCGAAAGCCAGCTCGCGCCAGAATGAATCAAGAGTCCCGTCGTGACCCGATAAACGACAGCCGAAAAAACGAGAAGAAGAGCGGGAATCATTCCACAGAATCTATCCGGCCGGCGAGATATGCAAAGGGCATTTACTGTAGTCGAGTCTCTATGAGACGCGCCCGGTGCACGCACTGCAAGCACCTCGACTCCGCGCTGCTCAACAGGAAAGCGGCTGCAACGGATTATTTCGCCGCCGTCAGTACTCTATTTAACCGTGCTTTGCGCCGATCGGCGGCGTTTCGATGAATGATCCCACGCTTGGCAGCTTTGTCGACCGCCGCGATCGCGGCGCGGATTTGCTCTGCGCTCGGTCTTTCTGAAGAACGCAGCTGCCTCTGCATTGTGCGCAGTCGAGTGACGACGCTGCGATTACGTACCGATCGTTTCAAGGTCTGGCGAGCGCGTTTGGCGGCTGATCTCGTATTGGCCATGGTTAAGTTAAAACTTCGCGGGTGGACGCTGGCGACGCAATCGCGATTGTCAACTCCGAAAGAGAGCGCACCCGAATGCACGGGCGCGACCGTTACGCGCGCGGAATATTTTGAGCGGCCACCGTGCCCTTGTTCAGCACCGGTGTGCCCTTACGCTCCTGCGCTTTTCGTCGTTCTGCAGCAAGCGCTCCCGCCATTCGCATTTGCTCGGCGCTGAGCGTGCCTGAAGTCGATGCAGGCTCAGGTCGCTCCTGACTGTTCGGTTTTTCATTCTGCACAACCAACGTATTACTAGTCGGCATCGGACGCGCTTTTGGAACCTTAGGCAATCGATCGGGAATGATTTGCACCAGCGCCCCCAGTGGAACTTGACCATAAAGCACGGCAATGTCGGCGGCTTTCATTCTGATGCAACCGTAGCTCGCCGGACGCCCGATTGTCTTTTCTTCCGGCGTGCCGTGGATGTAGATGCAGCGGTGAAAAGCCTGCGCGTTTTGGGTTTCAAGTCCGCTCAACCAAATGATCCGCGTAGTCACCGGATCGCGGCCAGGAGCATTTGGTTGGAGAATTTCGCCGGTCAACCGCCGATTGTGGAAGACGGCGCCGACTGGCGCGTAGTCGCCGATTTTTTGCGCGACCATAAGGTAGCCGAGCGGCGTCGTCATTCTCCCTCGAAAATCCCCTAGGCCGTACTTGGACGTTGAAACCGGGTAAGTTGCCACTCTCCCCCCATTCTCCAGAAGCATCAGCTTCTGCTCGCGGATACTGATTATAAGACGAGGCGATGTATCGAGCTGTGTGGCAGAAAATGCCGGCGCGATCGAAACCAGACTGAAAATCACAGCCAATGGCCGAAACATGCGCAACTTCTTAGCCGATAATTTGGGTTTTGTCACGCAGGAATTGCAGCGGCGGCGCGTGAGCCGCCAAAAGTAATTTTTGGCCAACGGCTCGCGAGCGAGGCGAGAAAGACATAGAAGAAACCACATTGGAACATGAGCAGGAACGGCACAGACAGGAACTGGCCATGCGTGATTGCGAACCAGAGGAAGTAGGTGAAATAAATCGCAAAGCCCAATTCCGCCAACGGGAGCATCGGCTTGACGGGGCGGTACCTGCAACTGCGCCACGATTGCGATTTGCGTTCAATGCCGTACTTGGGCGTGCGTGTGAAATCGGATTTGTGATTGATCAGCGCTTCCAGCACAGCCCGCGCATTATTAAGCGAAAGGCCAATCCCAAGAGCTAGCAAACACGGCAGATAAAGAATTTCCTTAATCCATGTGCGCGGATGCAGCTCCCGCTGCGCCCCAATATAAAAAACCGCCACCGAGACAGATGCCGCGAGGAAAACAGGAACGTCGATGAGCAATGTGCGCAGCCAGCCTCCCGCAGGGGCGCCGGAGGAGGGATGCAAAAGGACGCAGAGAAAGGCCAGCAGCAAATAGGCGAAGTTCGACATCAAATGCGCCGTGGCCTCAAGTTTGATCCACAATGGGAGCCGGCTGGCCCAGATTGTGGGCAACAATTTCTTGCACGTTTGGATCGAACCCTTGGTCCAGCGATGCTGTTGAGACTTGAAACCGTTCATATCTACCGGCAATTCCGCCGGCGTAACAACATCGGAAAGATAAATAAACTTCCAGCCGGCGAGCTGAGCGCGATAGCTTAGATCGAGATCTTCACATAGCGTGTCGTGCTGCCAGCCGCCGCTGCTTTCAATACAAGAGCGTCGCCACAGCCCAGCGGTTCCATTGAAGTTGAAAAATCGGCCGCTTCTGCTGCGCGCGGTCTGTTCCAACAGCAAATGTCCATCCAGAAAAATCGCCTGCATTCGCGTCAGCAGTGAATAACCGCGATTCAAATGCCCCCATCGTGTTTGAATCATTCCGATTTTCGGATCGGTAAAGAAGTGGATGGTACGCTTTAGTAAGTCCGGCTGCGGCACAAAATCCGCATCCAAAATGCACATAAACTCGCCCTCTGCCGCCTCCAACCCCGCCGCCAGCGCGCCGGCTTTGAAACCGGTGCGATCGACACGATGAATGCGTTGAACATTGAAACCTTTCTGGCGCAGTTCCTCTGCACACGCGGCAACGACCTCGCACGTTTCATCCGTGGAATCGTCCAGTACCTGAATCTGAAGAAGCTCCCGCGGATAGTCCAACTGGCTGACCGAGCGCAGCAGGCGTTCGACCACATAGATTTCGTTGAAGATCGGCAACTGCACGGTCACCTTTGGCAGCTGCTCAAAATACCGGGCCGGCACCGGGCCGCGCTTTCTGTTTTTCAAAAATAGATAGATGATGAAATAGCGATGAATGCCATAAGCCGACAACCCAATCAGCACGCCCAGGTAGCAGACCGTCCAGATAATGTGTCCGAGGCTTCCGTGCATGGCAGTTTCCGCCTTGCTGCGAATTGTTAAGGCAGCAAGGGCGACATCATGCAATTTCCAACCGGTGCGTCAAATCAAAAAATTCGTACCTTTGCCTGTAAAAATGCCGCTCCCACCGCGACTAACGCCTATGAAGCCGGCACCACGAAGGCGATTGCTCCGCTCATTGTCGATCTTGTGTGCCGTGGCGGCCAATCTCGCAATTCCGTTGATCGCTCAAGAAGAACCGCTTACGCCGGAAAAATACGAGCGCGAGGAGCTGGGCGTGAACATTTACACGGCACCATCCATCGAGCGCATTTTCCAGCAGCTCGATGCGCTAAGACCATTGCCGTTCGAGCAATTGCAACGAGAATTTCCCAAAGCAAGTCCCGCCAGTCGCGAGCAAAAGGGGCTGATCTTTGGAGGATTGGTGGCCGATGGATTTTTGGTTGTCGAAGCGGCGAGAAAGAGCGCAGTCGATGATCTAGGGCGTGTATTATTGAGAGAAGCGCGTGGGCTGGGAGTGGCCGATCGGGTGACGCGCCATAGTGCGAGTCTGACGGATCTGGCGCGCCGAGGCAAGTGGCTCGCTGTACGCAAGGAACTTATCGCCACGCAAGCTGACGTTGAGCAGGCGATGATCGAGCTGCGCGATCAGAAAATGGCGCACTTAATCAGCCTCGGCGGCTGGTTGCGCGGATTGGAGATCAGCGCGGCGGCAATCGAATTAAATTTCTCACCGCAACGGGCAAACGTTCTCGCGCAACAGGACTTGGTCGATTACTTCGTCGGAGAATTGAAGACGCTGCCGCCAGCGCAGGCCCGCACACCGTTCTTTGAAAAAATTCGGGCTGGCGTAAGCGCCATTAGCGTTTCTCTCAGCAAAGCAGCGGAGGCGGGATTCAAACTGGACGATGTAAAAGCAATCCGCACCCGAGCGCGTGAGCTAAACCTGGCGATTCGCGAAAGCGACTAAGCGGAACGGCCACATTCGCCTTGCCTGAAGCACTGAGCCGGTTAAGGATGAGAAGCCAATTTTTCGCAGCCACGGGAAATGCAATTTCGAGGCACATTTGAGAAACGAAGGCAACATCGTTTCGAAGGGTTTAAGATCGTCTTCCCGATCCTTCTTGCGGGATGGATTCCCTCCATCTTAACGCTGATCGTTTCTTACACGATTTTGCGCGACACTCTCGAATCGCGAATCCTGCGGGACCGGCAAACCTTGATCCAACTGGTGGGCCATCTGGTCGGTCACGATTTGAGCCGCAGCAGTGGCATCATTAATTATTATCAGACGCTTCCCGAAGTTGCGAAAATTCTGAGCGCGCCGAATCCCACGCCGGCCCCACAGGCATGGCTCAGCTCAGCATTTTATTCGCACCCGAATATCGACGGAATGTTTTTCACTGCACCGGATGGCACCTTGATTGCATCAATCCCGACCGCGCCAGAGATGATTGGTAAGGACTTCGGGGCCAGTCACTGGCGCGAGCAAGCGGCCGCTTCGGACGAAGCAGTTGTTTCGCCAGTGCATCCACGACTGTCTGACAAGCGTCTGGTCACCGATATCGTGGCCGCAGTGCGCACGCCCGACCGGACGATCCTCGGCTACATTGGTAACTCGGTCCTCGTGGAAAGAATTGGCCGACGCTTGTCCGCGATCGAATTCTCCGATCGGTTCCTGTTCGAGGTGCTCGATCAAAACGGCGTTGCGCTTTTCGCGAATGATTTTAAGCCAAACCCCAGCGCGACTTCCCCCGAAGGTGGCGTGTTGATCAAGGAGATCCGCCAAAACAAGATCGGGCATTTCGAGGAGCACGGGAACCTCTATTCTTTCAGTCCGATCGAGCCCACCGGTTGGGTCGCGGTAGTGGAGCAGCCGAAAAGCCTCGCCTACAAACCGGTCCACGATCTCCTCGGGCGAATGACTGTATTGGCGGCCTGGCTGATCGTTCTCACGGCTGTGGTTGCGTGGCTTGGCAGCCGGTTTTACCAGCGCCAGTTAGAATCCACGCGACGCATTGAGCGCGAGGTCATCTTCAATGAAAAAATCCTGGCCAACATGCCCAGCGGTATTGCCTTCGTTGATCCGACGTCGCGCCGTTTTCGCCAGGCAAACGATGCGTTCGCGCAGATGGCGCAGCGTTTTGGAGATTTGCCGCCCGGCCAAGAAATCACCGAAGCCACTTACGACGACGTGAAAATCGCACCCCGGACGGCAATCGACAGAGTGCTCTCTTTTGGAACGCCCTTTCAGCTCGTCGAGCATCCGTTGAAAGACAAAAGCGGTATGACGCATTTTTTAGACATCAACCTGCTCCGGCTGCAAGGCCCGCACGAAAGGATTCAAGGCGTGCTTTATCTCGTCGAAGACAAAACGCGCGACGTCAGGCTGCGTCAGGAACTCATCGGCGCCAATGCCGCAAAGGACCAGTTCCTGGCGTTGCTCTCACATGAGTTGCGCAATCCCCTTTCGCCGGTGATTGCGATGGTCGGCGAGCTGGAAGCGAACGTGCCCGATTCGGCGCAAGTCCGAGAGGCCCTCGAAGTCATCCGGCGCAACGTCGAGTTGGAAGCGCGTTTGATTGACGATCTGCTCGATGTCACCCGCATCGCAAAAGGCAAACTCCAGTTGAGTTTCGAGACCGTTTGCGTGCACGAAATCCTCCACCGCGCTTACGAAATTTGCCGGGAGGATATTGCAGCAAAGTCCTTGGAAGTAGAATTCCGTCTGCGCGCCGCGGACAGTTACGTGGAAGGCGATCCCGCGCGTCTGCAGCAAGTCTTTTGGAATCTGATCAAGAACGGCGTGAAATTTACGCCGGAGAAAGGCCGCACCATTATCGAGACCCTCAATCCCGCTCCGGAAAGAATTCTGATCAGGATCACGGATACGGGAATCGGCATTGAGCCGGAAAAGATCGACAAAATCTTCAACGCTTTCGAGCAGGGACAGATTTCAATCACTCGCCGTTTCGGAGGCCTTGGGCTCGGGTTGGCGATTTCGCAGGCGCTGATCGATGCGCACGGCGGGCAAATCCGCGTCGAGAGCGCCGGCAAAGATCGAGGCGCCACATTTTCGGTGGAATTGAAGACGGTATCAACTCCGGCAGGTGGCGATGGCGAACGGGCCGGGGAAGGTCACGCTGGCAAGCTAGAAAGAGGCGCTGCCCTGCCGCGGCATCGGCGCGTCCTTATAGTGGATGATCACCAGGATACTTGCATCGGGATGAAACGGATGCTGGAGCGCCGCGGCTACGAAATTACCGTGGCGTATTCGGCCGAGCAGGCCGCGGAAAAGGTGCGCAGCGAGGATTTCGATCTGCTCATCAGCGATATCGGGTTGCCGGATCGCAGCGGCTACGATTTAATGCGTGAAGTGCGCAGCACCAAACCGTTGCCCGGAATTGCGCTCAGTGGTTTTGGAACCGAACAAGACGTGAACGAAGCTCGCGACGCCGGTTTCTCCGAGCACCTCACGAAACCGATCAACTTCGAACAGCTGGAAAAAGCAATTCAAAACTTGCTCGCGTAATAATTTGGACTGCGGCGACACGTCGTCACAGTAGCACATGCGTCTCGCTTGCGATCTCCGCGCTATATTCGCGCGAACTTGTTCGGGCACTCCAGACACGAACGCTAGCCGCTGCCGTCCGCTGCCGCCTTGTTCTTGCGCTCAGAGGCTTCTTTCAATTCGCGCGAAAGCTTTTCCACGCGCTGGCGCATGACCTTGCCCGCTTTAAATTTCACTGTCGCCCGCGGTGGAATCACAAAACTGCTGCCGGGCTGATTTGGATTTCGGCCAACCCGCGCCTTCGTCAGCTTAGGTTGGAACACGCCGAAATTGCGTAGCTCAACAGGAATATTGTTGGCTAAACTTTCGGTGATTTTATCGAGCGTCCGCTGGACTACGTCGAAGACCTGATGCTGGACCATCCCGGTTTGATTGCTGATCGACACAACGATGTCGCGCTTGGTTAACTTAGCCATATCTATTTACTATTCGCTCCGCGTTGCCGTAGCGGTGGCCAAATTAAGCACAAAAGAATCATTTTTTAGCGGCTAACGTCTTCGGCCAGAAGCGCAAGATGGTGTGACTGTTTTTGCTGTGCAGGCTCACCTTCGCCAATTCTCGCGGGGCGGCGGGGCCGGATAATCATTTGGCGCAATCTCGTGCGCCGTGCGGAAATGCACTTTGGCGACCTCGCGCAGTGCCTGCGATCCATTGATTTGGGCCAGCTTTTTCGCGGTTTCTTTTACGTTCGCAGACACGCCCCGCTCAAGTCGCAATCCCAGCTCCCTTCCGCGGCGCTCCAGCCAATTGATAAAAGCTTCGCGCGCCAGAATCGATGCCGCCGCCACCGCGATATCCGATTCCGCTCGCAGTCGTTGTTCGATGTCGATCTTGCGCCCGTGCCGCAACAGCGATTGCTCGATCACCCGCGCATCGGCGAACTGATCCGACAACGACCGCGGACAGTCGGGTTTTTTCTCCAGCAGATTTTCGATCACGCGCGCATGTCCCCATCCGAGCAGTTTGTTCAAATTGCCGAACTTTTCGTAAAGCTCGTTGTACCGCCGTGGACCGATGAGCACCGTCTCGACCAAACCGCCGGGCGTTTTGCGAATGACTTGAGCCAGCGCCCGAATCCGCGCATCTGAGCCGATTCGCTTGCTGTCCTGTACACCTGCATCGAGAAGGTTGTGGGCAATTCCACGATCGACATACACACCGGAAATCACCAGCGGTCCGAAAAAATCTCCTTTCCCGCTCTCGTCCACGCCGAAGTGCGGCTCGAACATTTCCGGCAAATGCACTTCTTCGTAGCCCAGTTTTGCTTCACCGAGAATCTTGGGCTCCAGCTCAAATTGAACGAATTCTCCCACGCCCTTGCCTTGGACTAGCACCTTCGGCCCCTTCTCATAAACCGCCACGCTCAACTTGTTTTTCCGCGCGAAAAACAGCGTGTATTCCTTCGGCGAAAATTCGAATCCGAGCTCTTTGAGCAACGCTCGAAGCTTTGCCGCCTGTTCATTCGTGAGCGGATGGGTGTACGAATTCATTCAGCCACAGATTAACACAGATGGAACACTGTTTGCATGCATGCCGAATTAACTGGCGAGACATTGTCATTCATCTGTGTTAATCCGTGTCCATCTGTGGCCGTTCCAAAAGCTGAGTTCCGTCGCGCCCTGATCAGGTGGTTTCGCAAAAACGGCCGCGACCTGCCATGGCGTCGCACGCGCGACCCTTACGCCATCCTCGTTTCTGAGTTCATGCTCCAGCAAACTCAGGTTGCCACCGTGATCCCTTATTACAGTGAGTGGCTGCGCCGGTTCCCCGATTTGGCCACACTCGCCCGCGCTTCCGAAGAAGACGTCCTCCACGCGTGGCAAGGCCTGGGCTACTACGCTCGCTCGCGAAACCTTCACGCCACGGCGAAAGCCGCGCTAGATCAACATGGCACACGTCTTCCGCGAGCAATCGAGCAAATGCAGCAGCTCCCGGGAGTGGGAAAATATACTGCGCACGCTATTGCCAGCTTCGCGTTTGATCAACCAGTACCGATTGTCGAAGCGAATACTGCGCGCGTTTTGGCGCGGCTCTTCAATTTGCAAACGCCGATCGACCAAACCACTGGTCGCGCAGCCTTGTGGAATCACGCGGCTTCCTTGATACCGAGAAGTTCCACCCGCGGTTACAATTCCGCACTCATCGATCTGGGCGCTGTGATTTGTTTGCCGCGGCCGAAATGCGCGGTCTGTCCAGTTAAAAAATTTTGCCGCGCCAAAAATCCGGAAATGCTCCCGATAAAGAAAAAGGGCTCTCGAATGGAACGATTGACCGAAAATCATGCGCTCATTGTTAGATCGGGCCGGATTTTGCTTCAGAAAGCCGGCAGTCGCTGGCGCGGAATGTGGATCTTGCCACGGCTCCAAACCAGACCGATAAATCGGCCGCCGATCTACAAATCGATTTTTCCGTTCACAAATCATCGTGTTGCGCTGAACGTTTACGCGCAACGCTGGCGAAAGATCGATCCGCACAAGGACGGATTCGCCGTGGCGAACAAACATTCGCAGCGCTGGATTAGAATCGATTCACTCGACTCGATCCCGATCCCTTCCCCACACCGAAGGGCGATGCGATACCTTCTCAACGAAGCAACATCAATACGATCACGCCGGCAACAATGGTCAAAATCGTGATGGGGATACCGAAGCGCGCGTAATCCCAGAAGCCGACTTGCAAATGTTCGCGCGCGAATTCCACCACGGTTTGCCACTCATGGATACAATGTCATCGAAGGAATTGAACGTTGAGGGTTGAGCGTTGATCGCTGTGTGTTTCTCTGCGATAAGCTCTTGCAGCGAGATATGCGAAGCATGACTGGATACGGTCGCGCCGAGACCGATTACGCCGGGACGAAATTTAGTGTTGAGCTTAATTCAGTTAACCGGAAGCAGAGCGATATCGTGATCAATCTCCCGCGCGATCTGGCCGAGCTCGAACCGCGCATCCGCCAGACGATAAATGAAAACATTTCGCGCGGCCGAACCAATGCTACCATCACGCTTCACAGCGGCGCAAACGGCGCGCGCAACCTGGCCCTCAATAAAGAACTCGCTCGTTCGTACCATGAAGCCATGCGCGCATTGCAAAAAGAATTAAACGCGCCGGGCGAGATCACCATAAGCACAATCCTGCAAGCGCCCGGCGTGATGCGGTTCCCGGAAGAAGCCGTGAACGCGGAAGAAGCATGGCCGGCAATCGAACGGGCGCTGCGCGCCGCACTCGCCGATTTAATCAAAATGCGGGAGCGCGAAGGCAAACATCTGGCGAAGGATTTGATTCATCGTCTCAAAGCGATCCGGAAAAAACTCAAGGAAGTTCGCGCGCTTCATCCCGATGTGGTGAAACGATATCGCGCCGCGCTCCTTGATCGGATTCAAAAAACTGGGCTGCCGATCGCCAGCGACGATGAACGCGTGCTCAAGGAAATTTCCTTCTTTGCCGATCGCGCCGACGTGTCGGAGGAGTTGACGCGCCTCGAGAGTCACCTCTCTCAATTCGCTCATCATTTGCGCAGCAAAGAGCCGGTCGGGCGCACATTGGAATTCATCACTCAGGAAATTTTTCGTGAACTCAACACGCTCGGTGCAAAAGCGAATGATGCCGCCATTTCACAACGCATCATCGCCTGCAAAGCCGAACTGGAAAAGGTGCGAAACTTCCGATCTTTTCTATTCCATTTCCTGCACGACGCGCGCGCCGCGCAGCGGTGAAACTGACGCCGAAGATTATCAATTTCTTTCGGATGCAGATTTCCGCGGGAAAGTCGGAGCCGGCGATTTTTTGGAGCACGCGCAGGTGCACGGAGATTTTTACGGCACCTTACGCGAACCGGTGCTGACGAACGTGAAGAACGGCGTTGATGTCTTGATCGACATCGACACACAAGGCGCCGCCACCATCCGCAACTGCGCTGATCCAGTAATTCGCCAGGCCCTGACGGATGTTTTTATCATGCCGCCCGATCTCGACGAATTGCGGCGACGATTGCGCAAACGCGGCACCGAGACCGAGGAGCAGATCGAACGCCGGTTGGAGACCGCCGTGCGAGAAATGGAATTATGGCGCGATTACCGCTACACTATTATCAGCGGTTCGGTCGAAGAAGATCTGGAAAAATTCCGCCACATCATGGCTGCAGAGAGTTACTTGACCCGGCGTTTACGGCCGAGTGATGGGCAAACTATTCACGATTAACTTCAATCTTAGATGGAAAAAAATTTCAAGCGCAGACGCGAAAAAATCAGCGCACGAAAAGTGGTGCGCATTTCGGCTGGAAAAAAATCGGTCGTGCTCGGCGTCACGGGATCGATCGCCGCGTATAAATCTGCCGAGCTCGCCAGTCTCCTCGTCAAACAAGGCCACGAAGTGTTTGTTGTCATGACAAAGGACGCGACCGAATTCATTCCGCCGCTCACGTTGCAGACGCTTTCTAAAAATCCGGTGACGACGAGCTTCTACGATGAAAAAGAAAACTGGCGACCTGGTCACATCGACCTAGCTGATCGCGCGAACCTGCTCCTCATCGCGCCCGCGACCGCGCACATCATCGCCGAACTTGCGCACGGTCTCGCTGGTCACCCGCTCGCCGCTATCGCGCTCGCCACGCGCGCGCCGATTCTGATCGCGCCCGCCATGAATGGAAAAATGTGGCAGCATCCGACGACCCAGGAGAACGTTGAAAAACTCAAAGCGCGCGGTGTCGAATTTATCGGACCGGAAGAAGGAATGCTGGCGTGCGGTTACGAAGGCCTTGGCCGGCTTTGGAAAGTGAACGACATCGCATTTCGCACCGAGTTCCTCCTCGCGCGCCAGGAGAATTTGATCGCGTGAGATTTCTCGTCACGGCCGGCCCGACGCGCGAGCCGATTGATCCGATCCGTTACATCTCCAATCGCTCTTCGGGAAAAATGGGCTACGCCATCGCCGAGGCCGCGCTCGCAGCCGGACATGACGTCACTTTGATTTCCGGCCCGGTGAATCTCCATCCGCCGCGCGGCGCACAGTTCGTACAGATCTTGACCAGCGATGAAATGTTTGAAACAGTTCATCGACATGTTCACGAATGCGATGTTCTCGTGATGTGCGCCGCAGTCGCCGATTACAAACCGCAAACGGTTTCTCCGACGAAAATTAAAAAGGACAACGAACATCTCGCGCTCGATCTGGTTCCCACGCGCGATATTCTCACATCCCTGCCACCGAAAAACCGACAATTCCTCGTTGTTGGCTTCGCCGCGGATACGAATGACATAGAAGAAAACGCGCAAAAAAAACTGCGCGCAAAAAATTGCGACGTCATCGTGGCCAACGACGTGAGCAGCGCAACTTCGGGAATGGAAAGCGACGAAAATGAAGTCACACTTTTCTTTCGTACCGGCGAAAGCGAGAAAATTTCGCGCGCTCCAAAAAAAATTATCGCGCGCGACCTCGAAAAAAAATTGGTAAAATTCGCGAGAAAAATGTTTGACAAAAAAAATGTGACGATTACTGAACGCAATTAAGTGAAGTTCATTCCCAACTCTTCACGAACCTCCGCACGCAGCGGATTGAAAGGGGGGAGTTAGTCGATGGCAAAGAAAAAGAAAGCAGCAAAGAAAAAATCAGCGAAGAGAAAAAGGCACTAAGCCCAACGCTTGATAACGACCCTGAATTCCTTCAGGGTCACAACCCCTAACTTCAACCCGGGAGGAGAATTTATTTTCCTCCCGGTTTTTTTTGCGATCCAAGCAATCCTGCCTGCGCCACTTCGATTTCCGTTGCGCACTCCGTGCCCTCCGTGCGAGGTAGTCTTATCATGAAGCACTATCTCGAGACGGCGGAAAACGCTGCACGCGTTGCCGGCGAGCTGCTTCGTAAAAATTTTCAACCCCAGAAGCATTCTGTGCTGCGGGTTAATTCTGTTCAAGCGCACGATCTCAAACTGGAAATCGATGTCTCAGCGCAGGAGTTAATCGCCAAACTGCTTCTCGAAGAATTTCCGGGCCACGCGCTTTACGGAGAAGAAGGAGTTGTCGGCGATCAATCCAGCGAGCATCAATGGGTCGTCGATCCGCTCGATGGCACGGTGAATTATTTCTACGGCATTCCGCATTTTTGCGTTTCGATCGCATTGCGTCTGCGGAACGAGATCATGGTCGGCGTTATCTACGATCCGATCCGTGATGAAATGTGGTCAGGACAAAAAGGCGAGATTCCCAAATTAAATTGCCGCCCATTTCATGTGAGCGACCGCGCCGATTTGTCTGAAGCTGTGATCTCAGTGGGCCTTTCAAAGACGAGTGAGATGATCGATTCGAATTTTCCTCTGCTTCAGCAAATGATTCATCACGTCCGCAAATGCCGCGTGCTCGGCAGCGCCGCGCTCGACATGGCTTACGTCGCATGCGGACGTTTCGATGCGTACATTGAACGGGGAATCAGTTTGTGGGACATTGCCGCAGGCTGGCTATTGATTGAAAACGCCGGCGGAACTGTCGATCTTCGGCCGCGCCCGGACATGAAGGACAAATACAGCATTGTCGCGACCAACGGCGTTATCGATTTGAAACTCTGATCGGATGATTCGATGTGGAATCGGCTACGACGTGCATCGGCTCGCGCAGGGACGAAAACTGATTCTCGGCGGCGTCGAGATCGCACACTCGCGCGGGTTGGAAGGACACTCAGACGCCGACGTTTTGTCGCACGCTATCGCGGATGCTCTGCTCGGTGCAATCGCAGCAGGCGACATCGGTCAACATTTTTCAAACACGGATGAATCAATTCGCGGCATGAGCAGTCTCGAGATTTTGAAGCGCGTGACCAAATTGCTTGCCGATAAAAAAGCGCGCGTGATCAACGTCGATGCAAGCATTATCACCGAGGCACCAAAACTTGCGCCGCACATTCCGGCGATGCGAAAGAAAATCGCAGAAGCGATCGGCGTGGACGAGTCGCGCATTGGCATTAAAGCGACAACAAACGAAAGCCTCGGTGCGATCGGCCGCAGTGAAGGCATCGCCGCGATGGCCGTGGCAATGGTGGAGATAAAAGGGTAGCTGCGATTGACCTCAATCGCCATGGCGGTTCAATGAACCGCCGCTACCATAAAAACGTATGGCGCTGCGTTTCTTTAACACTTACTCGCGCGAACTCGAAGAATTCGAGCCGCGCGATCCAGCCGCGCGCAGAATCGGCATCTACACTTGCGGACCGACCGTTTACAGCCGCGCGCACATTGGAAATTTCCGCGCCTATATCTTCGAAGATTTGCTTCAGCGTCATCTCGAACTGCGCGGTTACAAGGTGCATCGCGTTATGAACATCACCGACGTGGATGACAAAACGATCCGCGGCGCACGCGAGGCAAAGGTGCCCCTGGCAAAATTTACCGCGCAATTCAAAGAAGCGTTCTTCGAAGATGTCGAGATATTGCGGATCAAACGCGCGAATGAATTTCCCGCCGCTACGGATCACCGTTACATCGACAGGATGATCCAGATGATCGCGATGCTCATTTCGCGCGGGCTCGCTTATCAGGCGGACGACAAGTCAGTTTATTTTCGCATCAATGAATTCCCCAACTACGGAAAGCTTGCGCACTTTGATCTCGCCCAATTGCAATCAACCGGGCGGGTGAAGCACGACGAATACGACAAGGAACACATCGGCGATTTCGCGCTCTGGAAAGCGTGGGATGAAGAAGATGGCGATGTGAAATGGGATTCGCCGTGGGGACCCGGTCGCCCCGGCTGGCACATTGAATGCAGCGCGATGGCGACGAGGTTGTTAGGCAACCAGATCGACATTCACTGTGGTGGTGTCGATAACATTTTCCCGCATCACGAGGCGGAGATCGCGCAGAGCGAAGGCGTCACTGGAAAAAAATTCGTGCGCTACTGGTTGCATTGCGCGCATCTGCTCGTCGATGGACAGAAAATGGCGAAGTCGTTAGGCAATTTTTACTCCGTGCCTGACATTCTGGCTAAAGGTTATACCGGCCGCGAGCTCCGTTACGCGCTGATGCGAGTGCACTATCGCGTGCCGCTCAATTTCACCTGGGAGGGAATGAATGAAGCGCGCGAGTCGTTAGGCCGAATTGATGAGTGGCTGGAACGCTTGCAGAAAATGGTAGGGACGCCTCGCCGGGGCGTCCGATCGGCGCAGCGCGCCGACCCTGCCATACAATTTGAAGAGGCGCTCGATGACGATCTGAACATTTCCGCAGCGCTCGGATTTTTGTTTGAATCAATTCGCGAAACGAATCGCGCAATGGATGAAAACAAACTGGATGCTGCTTCGGCAAGCGCATGGCTGGATTGGTGGAAACGAATCAATACTGTTCTTGACCTCGAAACTGAAATCGAAGTCGTGGTGCCAGCGGAAGTGGCGGAGCTCGCAGAAGAGCGCGAGAACGCAAGACGCGAAAAGAATTGGAAACGAAGCGATCAACTGCGCGATCGAATCTCCGCGTTCGGCTGGGAAGTGCGCGACACGAAAGATGGTCCGAAGCTCACGCGACACGGCGCAGCGAGCTCTGGGTAGCGCACGCGTCTCGCGTGCTGGTTTCGGCGTCGCGCCGAAACGAACTTTCCTTTTGTCGGATTCGATCTTGAATTGCTGCACTAGAAAAAGTTCGCGACAGCGAGGACGCCATCGCCAGCATGCGAGACGCGCGCTACCCAGAAAAATGCGCTCGCAACGGTCGGGGCGATTCGTCATCTTGAGCCTGAAAATGTTTGCGCCCGCCGATTTTCTTGACCTCGAACACACGGCACATCCGAAATTGTTTGAGAATCAGACTCACGTTTGGGACGCGCTCAAACAGATTGCGAGTTACCTGCAATTCCGTTTGAAGCCCGTGGTGTTGGGTGAGCTGATGGGCAAACCGTTCATCAGTAATCATGTTTTCGTCGGCAGAGGAACGGTTATCGAGCAGAGCGCTGTGTTAAAAGGACCGGCATGGATCGGCGAGAATTGTCGGATCCGCAGTGGCTGTTACGTGCGGGAAAACGTGATCGTCGGCAATGGCGTGGTGATGGGGAACTCGTGCGAATTCAAAAATTGCATTCTGTTCGACGCCGTGCAGGTGCCGCATTTTAATTACGTGGGCGACTCCATCCTCGGTCATCACGCTCACCTCGGCGCGGGCGTGATTCTTTCAAATGTGAAACTCGATCATAGCGAAATCGCGGTCGTGACACCTGATGGCAACATCCCCACCGGGCTCAGAAAATTTGGCGCGATCGTCGGCGATCGGACGGAAATCGGTTGTAACGCTGTGATCAACCCAGGCTCGGTCATCGGCCGCGACTGCATGATTTATCCAAGCGTGAATTTCCGCGGCGTCCTGCCTAACGGCAGCATGGTCAAGCTGCGGCAGGAGCTGCAGGTAATTGAGAGGCGCGAAAGTTAATCGGGGCGAGCAAGAGCGCGATTATAAGAGCAAGAGATCAATGGCCCGCCAACCGGTAGGCTTTGAGCGAGACCCCGATCGTTGAAGCGTTGAGCCCGCCTTCGTTGAACTCCGGCGTGGCAGCCTTTCGCTTGCGCTTCACTCCAATCGAAGGCTGGCGGATGGGGGAATTCGAACCCCGCGATACCATTTGGCACACACGCTCTCCAGGCGTGCACAATCAACCACTCTGTCACCCATCCTCAAAGAACGACATTGTAACCGCAAAGCTGCTGGAGGGGAAGCTGGCAGCTTCCCATTTTCGTTGGGACGCTACCAGCGTCCCCTACAGATTCTAGAATTGGCGGGCGGCGTATTTTGGATTTTTGACCTGCTTGCGGATCGCTGCGAAGAGCCTGCTTATTCCCACCTGGCTGGTGCGATTGGCGATGAATGCCGGAATCATTCCGCCAGCGTCGGTGTAAACGGAGTAACTCGCGCGCGTTTTGGTCGCGCCATCGGGCTCGAGCAGCCATCCGCCGTTGCAAATTTTTACGCGCACTATGCCTTTCTTTTCTGACGGTCCGAGTTCATTAGCCGTCGTCCAATAGCTCATAAAAACGAAACCATCGGAGGCAGGCCACGCTTTCTTCCAGACGCGCAGCGTGTAATCGCGGTCCGCGCAAATTTTTGGCGAGAGCCGCTGGTACCCAACGATTGAATCGTCCTCACGTTTGATCAGTCGGCACTCGGTCGTGCAAGGCATAAACTTTGGATAATTTAGGAAGTCATCAATCACCGCGTGAACGGCATAAGTGGGCGCATCAATCGCGCCGATCGCCTTGAACTCGTTTAGCGGTGACCCCGGGTGCGGGCGGCTGTAGATGGCGATATCACCATTTCCGCTCGCCAGTCGCCAAGCTTCATTGGGATTGACAGAACCGGTCAATTCAGCCCCGAACGCGTTCGGGATCGCTCCAGCCAGGAGAAGGGCCAACACAAACCCAGCAAGCGTTCGGCAGTGCATGGCGCGATGATACATCATTTCCCCTACATCGCTATTTTCTTTTGACCATGGTTCATCTGTGCGCACTTCGAAGAGGACGCCAACTTTGAATGACAAAATCCGAATTATGAAGCTCCAAGGAATGATGAATGATCAAATGGTGACGACTTGTACTATTTTCTTTGTCATCTGGCCTTCGTGCTTGTTTCCTCCTTCGTCATTCGTGCTTCGTCATTGCAACACCGCAGATGTGGATACTTGATCCTGGATGAAAAGTTAGCATCTAGCATCTAGCGTCCCGCATCGCTCAATGAATCTTCAACCCACCATCCTCATCGTCGATGACGAGAAGCATACGCGCGATGGGCTCCGGCGGTTGCTGGAGAACAATTACGATGTGTATGTCGCTGCTGATGTCGCTGGCGCGATGAACGTCCTCGAACGCGAGCAGATCGAGGTGCTCCTGACCGATCTGCGCCTCGGTGGCGACGACGGAATGAAGTTGATCGATCGCGCTTTGAAAATGCCGCGGGCTCCCATCTGCATCATGATGACTGCTTATGGCTCGATCGACGTCGCGGTCGAAGCGATGAAACGCGGCGCCTACGATTTTGTTACCAAGCCGCTTAATCTCGACAAGGTCGAAATGCTGATCGCGCGCGCGGTGCAGGCTCGCAAACTCGAGCAGGAAAATCGCGCGCTCCGTGAGCAGGTCGATGAGCGTTACGGACTCGAAAACATTTGGGGCGATTCGCCGGCGCTGCATGAAGTGCTCGACACGATCCGGCAGGTCGCGCCCTCTTCGGCCAACGTGCTGATCGAAGGCGAGAGCGGCACCGGCAAAGAGTTAGCCGCGCACGCCATTCACAATTTGAGCCGGCGCAACAAGGCGAAGTTTGTGGTTGTGCATTGCGCCGCGCTCTCGCCGCAATTGCTCGAAAGCGAATTGTTCGGGCACGAGAAAGGGGCATTCACCGGAGCGCATGAGCGCCGCATCGGCCGGTTCGAGCAAGCCAACGGCGGCACCATTTTTCTGGATGAGGTGGCAGAGATCGATCCGGGCACGCAGGTGAAACTGTTGCGCGTAATCAGCGAAGAACGCGCCTTCGAGCGCGTGGGCGGCAATCAACCATTGCGCGCAGATGTCCGCTTGATCGCGGCCACAAACAAGAATCTGGAGCAACTGGTGCGCGAAGGAAAATTTCGCGACGATCTTTTCTTTCGCCTGAACGTGGTACGCATCACCATGCCGCCATTGCGCGAGCGCAAGGAAGATATTCCTATTCTGGTCCGCGGATTTTTGCGTCATTTCTGCGAAGCGAACGAGAAACCTCTTATCGATCTAACGCCGGACGCGATGGATGCGCTGCTCACCTACGATTGGCCTGGCAACGTTCGCGAACTGCGCACAGCAATCGAGCACGGAGTGGTCATGGCTACCGGACCAAAAATTACACTGCGCGATCTGCCCATGGCCATTCGCCAAGCTGCCCGCGCGGTGTCGCCACGCGGTATTTCCGCTGCCGAGGCGTTCGGCGAAAAAGCGAGCCCGCTTGATCTGCATGAGACAGAGAAAAAATTGATCTTGCAAGCGCTGGCCGCAACGAACGGCAACGTTACCGCCGCAGCCAAAAAACTCGGCATTAGCCGACGAACGCTTCACCGAAAAATCAACGAAATGAATTTGGCCAAAAAATCAGCCAAAGCCGCAGGCGCGGGTGCGGACAAGAGATCAGCCTAAAGTTATTAGAGAATGTTCCATCTCTGCGATGGCGTCCGACAGAAAAGTTTCCCGTTTACGAACTGCGTTTGCGCGTTTCAATTAGGGCCGTGACTCAGCAGAAAAGAATTTTCGGGACGGACGGCGTTCGCGGCACCGCGAATGTCGAGCCGGTGACGGCTGAGACGGCATTGAAATTAGGTCGCGCCGCGGCGTATGTCTTCGCCCAACTGAATCCGCGCAGAACGCCAGCAGGCGCACGCCCGAAAATCGTGCTCGGGAAAGATACGCGTCTTTCCGGTTACATGCTCGAGAACGCGCTCGTGGCGGGAATCACCTCACTCGGAGTGGATGTTCTTGTCATCGGACCGTTGCCGACGCCCGGCGTTGCATATATCACGCGCTCGCTGCGCGCGGACGCCGGCATCGTCCTTTCCGCTTCGCACAATCCTTATCAGGACAACGGCATCAAATTTTTCCGGCACGACGGTTACAAGCTGGACGATCAGATCGAGGAAAAAATCGAGCAGCTCGTTTTTAACGGCGAGATCGATTCCATCCGGCCGACGGCAAACAAAATAGGACGCGCCACGCGTATCGATGACGCGCTCGGCCGTTATGTCGAGTTTGCAAAAGCAAGTTTCCCCCGCGGGATGTCGCTGGAGGAGATGCGCGTCGCTGTCGATGTGGCAAATGGCGCGGCTTATAAATCGACGCCGTGCGTTTTGCGCGAACTAGGTGCGGATGTGGCTCTCGCGCACAACCAGCCGAATGGCATGAACATCAACGATGGCTGCGGCAGCGTACATCCGGAAGAAATTCAGCGCATCGTTAAGCTGAGCGGCGCAGATGTTGGAATTACTCATGACGGCGACGCTGACCGCGTCTTGCTTTGCGACGAGAACGCCGAAATTGTCGATGGCGACGAGGTTCTCGCCATAGCGGCTCTCGATCTTTTGCCCGCGGGCCGGCTCACGCAGAACACGGTCGTGGCGACGGTAATGAGCAATTTTGGTCTGGATGAGACCGTTGCTGCGCACGGCGGCAAAGTGATCCGGACGAAGGTGGGCGATCGCTACGTGATCGAAGAAATGATGAAAAAAAATCTCAACCTAGGCGGCGAGCAAAGCGGTCACGTCATCTTCCGCGATTTCACCACCACGGGTGACGGCATCATCAGCGCGCTTCAGATTTTGCGCATCATGCACCAGAGCGGGCAGCCGTTGAGCAAGCTGAAAACCTGTTTGAAGAAATATCCGCAGGCTCAGCGCAATTTAGCGGTCAAATCAAAGCCTCCTCTTGAGCAACTGCGCGACGTCATGAAACTACGCGATGAAGTCGAACGCGACCTGGCGGGTCAGGGTCGTGTGCTTCTGCGTTATTCCGGCACTGAACCTAAGCTCCGGCTGCTGATTGAAGGGCGCGAGTTCGACAAGATCGACAAACACGCGGACCGAATCGCGGAGGCGATTCAAAGCGCCATCGGAATGGATTCAACATAATGCCTAAAAACGCGCTGTCATCCCGAACGAAGTGAGGGACCTCAAATGATCGTGGGTCACGCAATGAAGTCTGCGTATCGAAAACTTCGAGCGTGAGATTTTTCACTCGGCTCAGGATGACATCCGTTTTTGTGTTTATGATCTTGGAGAAGATAATCGAAGCGCTCCTCTTCAGCGCGCAAAAGTCGCTCTCGATCCGCGAAATCTCGGCGGTTATAAAGGGCGGAGAAGCTGAAAGCGAACCTCCGTCCAGTGAACTTGCCCGCGTGAGTGAAGCGGAGATTGCTGCGGCGCTCGAGCAACTCAAAATGGAGTACGTCCAACAGCAGCGCGCCTTTCAACTGATCGAAAAAGCAGATGGCTGGCAGCTCGCCAGCGATCCCGCGTTTGCGAAATGGGTGCGCCAGCTTTTTCCCGTGCCCAAGCCTGCACGCCTGAGCGCGCCCGCGCTGGAGACGCTCGCAATCATTGCCTATCGCCAGCCCATCACGCGCGCCGATGTCGAAGCGGTGCGCGGCGTGAATATTGACGGCGTGCTGCAAACATTAATGGAGCGCGGACTCGTGAAAATTGCCGGACGCGCCGAAGTCCCTGGCCGTCCGCTACTTTACGAAACGACACATTTTTTTCTCGATCACTTCGGCCTTCGCAGTCTCGATGAATTGCCCAACGTGGAAGAGTTGCGGAAACGGAATCTGCCGAAGGCGCGCCCTGTAGCCCCGATACATCGAGGTGATGCCGACGGGCCGGGGTCATCGACCCCGGCTACAACGCCGGAATCATAGCCGTCGGCCTGTCGGCGGCACGATCCACGCATGAATGGTTCGTCATGGTTACGCTTCGCGCAGCGAAGCGGCTGCAGCGGATTCTTGATTCTTACGCTTGCAACATCAACGTCTGCACAAGCGGAAATTCGCGCCACTGATTGCGCCCGCGCCGCAAAATATTCTGAGAGCAAACGCGGCGTTTCCATGCTGGTCATGCAAAATAGCCGGACGATTTTTGAGCACTATGCCAAGGGTGGATCGGCGCGCGGAAGATGGCCAATCTTTAGCGGAACAAAGAGTTTTTGGGGGATCGCCGCGCTCGCTGCGGTGCGCGACGGACTGTTCAAGCTCGACGATCTTGTTTCGGACACGATCACGGAATGGAAGAGCGATCCGCGCAAATCACAGGTTACCATCCGACAGTTGCTCAACCAGACTGATGGAATTGAAGGCGCTTCGCGTCTTCAACGCGCGTCGATCCGGGACCGCAATGCCATGGCGATTCGATTGCCAGCCGTTGCTGAACCCGGCTCGGCTTTCATTTATGGCCCGAGTCATCTTCAGATTTTTTCCGAGCTGCTGCGCCGAAAACTAAGGGGTCGCAGCGCGATCGGCTACTTCGAAGGACATGTGTCCAACCGGCTTGGACTCGGTCGTCTCAACTATAAGAAGGATGCGCGCGGCAATCCGCTGCCCGCAACGGGGTTTGAGCTGACTGCCCGGGAATGGGCGCGGCTGGGCGAGCTGGTCCTCGGGCAAGGTAGTTATCATGGGCGACAAATTGTTCCAGCAGCTCTGTTGCGGGAGGCATTTGCCGGCTCGCAGGCAAATCCGTCATACGGCCTCACATTTTGGTTGAATCAGGAGGCGCCGAACGGGCGCGAGGCGGACATGGAACGAATGCTCGACCTACTATGGCAGAACGCGCAATGGACGGGCGTTTGCATCTGCAAGGATGCGTCGGCCGATATGGTCGTGGCGCTTGGCTCAGGCTATCAGCGCTTGTTCGTTATTCCATCGCTGAAGGCAATCATCGTGCGGCAAGGATCAAACGCGAAGTTTTCCGATCCGCACTTCCTCCGGCTGCTGCTCGGCCATATCGAATAACTTATGCGTAGGGTTGACTTGCTCGTGCGTCTGGCAAACGATCACGCATTGTGAAACAGAATTCCGAGGACGAGCAGGCGCTCATTAAGATCCAGCATGAATGGGCGGAAGCGCGCATGAAAGGCGACAGCTCATATACGCGCCGTCTGGAGGCCGAAAATTGCACGGTTGTCTGGCCTGACGGCAGCATCGTGAACAAGCGGGAAGACTTGAAAAGCATGACCGGCGACATCGTTTTCACCGAATTCAAAATCGATGATGTACAAGTGCGCTTATATGGAGACACTGGAATCGTCGTGGTCCAGGGCACGATCAGGGCGCACGAGGGAAAACAAAATCTTCTAGGCGGCAAATTCGTCTGGACGGATACATTTGTAAAAGAGCGTGGCGCTTGGAAGGTGGTCGCATCACAAGTAACCCCGGTCTTAAAGAAATAAACGTTAACGGCCGTCGATATTCTTATGAACAAATTCGCGATGGGTTGCGGCGTGTTGCTCGCAATCCTGCTTTTTATTGTCGTTATTGCCGCCCTCGCACTGGGCGGGAGTTACAATCGCCTCGTCCGCTCGCAGCAAACTGTCGATCAAAGCTGGGCGCAGGTGCAAAACGTCTATCAGCGACGCGCCGATCTGATTCCAAATGTTGTGAACACGGTTTCTGGCGCGGCCAATTTCGAGAAATCAACGCTCGTCGAAGTGACAAATGCCCGGGCCAGCGTGGGGCGTGTCCAGCTTGATCCAAACAAGGCGCCGACCGATGCGGCACAGCTTGAGCAATTTCAAGCTGCTCAGGGGCAGTTGAGCAACGCGCTCTCGCGTTTGCTGGTCGTGGTGGAGCGTTATCCGGAATTGCGCGCGAATCAGAATTTTCTCAGCTTGCAAGCGCAACTGGAAGGCACGGAGAACCGGATCTCGGTCGAACGCGGAAACTTCAACACCGCTGTGCAGAACTACAACGTGGCCGTGCGCAGTTTCCCGACCAATTTGATTGCGGGAATGCTCGGTTTTCCGCCGCGGCCGTTTTTCACAGCGCAAATCGGCGCGGAGAGGCCGCCACCGGTGCAGTTTAATTTTGGCACGCCGGCTCCATCACCTGCAGCGGCGGCATCGCCGTAACGGTATATCGCACACGATGATTCTGGGGAGCACACGCGCCTCGCGTGTTGTTTGCGGTGCCCTCGCCGCAAACTCCCTTTGGCAGGGCAAACGAGAATGCGCGTTGAACAAGTCTGGGTTCGTTCGGTCCGTTCGGCGAGGCGCCGAACGGTGCACGCGAGGGCGCGTGCGCTCCCCGGCAGTGCCGCTCGCCATCGCAATTCTCTTCGCGATCAGCTCGCAAGGCGCGGAAGTTATTCCGCCGAAACCGGACCGGTATTTCAACGATTACGCTGGCGTTGTTTCCAAATCCGCGGCCCTGCGTTTCAATGAAGAGCTTGCCCAATTTGAGCGCGAAACGTCGGACCAGGTCGTGGTCGCCGTCTTCCCGAAGATGCAGAGCGACTCGGATATTGCAGATTACACGCAGCGCGTGGCCCAGGCGTGGGGCGTTGGTCAAAGGGAGCGTCGCAATGGCGTCGTCCTTTTCGTGTTCGTTCGGGACCGCAAAATGTTTATTCAGGTCGGTTATGGCTTGGAAGGCGCGCTGCCCGACATCACCGCGTTCAACATCACCGAATACAAAATTAAGCCGCATTTTCGCAATAGCGATTACGAAGGCGGGATCGCGGCCGGAATCGATTCGACCCTTAAGGCGATTCGGGGCGAGTACAAAGGGTCAGGAAAAACCGTTGCAGAAGAACACCGTGGTGGTGGCGCTCTAAGCCTCTTTTACTTCGTCTTTTTCTTTCTCGTATTTGTTGTGGCGCTAATCGTGATTTCAGCAATGATACGGCCGCTGGGTGGTTATGGTTATTCTTCGCGCCGTGGCGGTCCCATATTCTTCCCGGTAGGTGGCGGCGGTGGAGGTTGGTCTTCGGGAGATGGAGGAGGAGGCGGGTTCAGCGGCGGCGGCGGCAGTTTCGGCGGCGGAGGCGCAGGATCGACTTGGTAGCACGATGCGAACGAGAGAGTTTCTTGGCAAGCTTGAGCATGACCGGATTCTAACCGCGATTCGTGAAGCTGAATCGAAAACTTCCGGCGAGATTCGCGTTCATATTCAGCGCGGCAAGTTAAATGTCGATCCTCTTATTGCAGCGCAAAAAAAATTTCACAGGCTGCGTATGCACAAGGCGCGCGAGCGCAACTCCGTGCTCATTTTCGTGGCGCCTCGTGCACATAAGTTTGCTGTGGTAGGCGACAAGATGATTCACGAAAAATGCGGTGAAACATTCTGGCAGCGAGTTGTCGATCAAATGCGCGCCCATTTTCAAAACGAGAAATTCAGCGACGCCATCGTGGAAGCGATCGCTGAGACCGGCAAACTGCTGGCCGCGCATTTTCCGAAAACATCGTAACCCTTCAATGCTTCAAACGTGTTTTCGATTTCTGATCTCCCGGCTTTAAACGCCTGTCTCAATTTCGTCAGCACCGTTTTCATTTTAACGGGCTGGTATTTCATCCGGCACGGCGCGTGGCGCCGGCACATGGCGTGCATGATTACGGCGGTGATTTCATCGACATTTTTTCTCGCCGGCTACATTGTTTATCATGTGCACGCGGGCGAGAAATCATCCGGTTACACTGGGTGGCTTGCTGCCGTTTATTTCCCGATATTGGCGTCCCACGTTCTGCTCGCATTTGTGACGGTGCCATTGGTGGTCGTCACGCTCGTTCAGGTCTTTCGTCGGCGTTGGGACCAGCATCGGCGTATTGCCCGTTGGACGCTCCCCATCTGGCTTTACGTCTCAGTCACCGGCGTTTTTATCTATTTGATGCTCTACAAATGGTTTCCGCCGTCACATCTTGCACTCGGGCAGTAGTTGATGTTTGATCTGAGGACGCGCGGCCACGCGGAGACGAGAAACTTATGGTGACCATCGCCACGTTTAATGAACCGGCAAAGGCGAAGCAGTTGAAACGGCGTTTTCACGATGCTGGTCTGAAAGCCGATGTCCATAACGAAGCTCCCTTGCAGCAAGTCGGCTTCATGTCTAAGCCGCAGGCAAACGCGAAAGTCTTGGTGGAGGACAACGACTTCGAGAGGGCCCAAAGTCTCATGGTCGAATGGGAGGCGACCGATCCGGATATTTCCGCCGCACTGGTTCGCTGTCCGCAGTGTGGCTCTTCCAATATCGAGTATCCGCAGATGACCCGGAAATTCGTGACTCCGGCGCTCGTTGGCATTCTCTGCGCGGTAAAAATTATCCCGAAAGAATTTTACTGTCAGGATTGCCACTTTACCTGGAGCAACGTGGAAGAACCCACCATCGGGCGACTCTGGCATCGTTTCTTTCCAGGCCGAGAGGCGGAGCAGAGCTGAGTTCCGCGAAGCTGCTCAGCACAACCGCAAGGACGCTCAGTGACTCAACGGAACCCAGCCGCGGGTAAAATAATCGCTGAGCGTGAGGGAGATCAGGATCAGCAGCCACATCACGCCAGCGACCGCAGCCAAATGCAAAAGCCGGCTGCTTCCCTTGATCTGCATGAAGAATAGCGCGATGATGTCCCTTTGGTGTTAAATGGGCCAAGATTGACATATGCAATTGACCACGTCACCGCCAGCAGGACGAGCAGCGCGACGCACGTCCAAATGTAGATCTTTGGACTGACTACTTTTTCGGTCATTTGGCCTCCGCTTCGAGCTCACCGCCCGATTCTGAACTTCTAGCGCAAAGTGTGCGTTTCGGCTTGGAATAGCTTTGCCCAGTCATGCATTACCCTCCCGCATGGGCGTTTTGGTTCCGCCCTAAGTACGCGGCGGCCGAGCGAGTTTACTGCGGCGAACGCCATAGAAGAAGTAAACGAGCATGCCGATGACGAACCAAATGATGAGCCGTTCCCAGGTTCGCCACGGCAGCGAGATCATTAGGTAAAGCGCTGACAGCGCGCCCAGGGGGGCAACGAACCACACCGCGGGCGTCTTAAATGTGCGCGGCAACTCTGGCTCGCGCAGCCGCAACACCAGCACGCCGATTGAAACGATCACAAAGGCCAGCAGCGTGCCGATGGAAACAAGGCTGCCCGCCTCGCGCACCGTGAACAGTGCCGCAAAGAAAGCAACGAAAATTCCAGTCACTATGGTCGTGATCCATGGGGTGCGGAATTTTGGATGAACCCTGCTCACAAACCTCGGAAGCAATCCGTCGTCCGCCATCGTCCAAAAAATCCGCGACTGGCCCAGCAGCATTACCAGAATGACCGAGCTGAGACCGGCGATGGCGCCCAGCTTGATTGCCGAAGACATCCAGCCCACGCCTGCGTGGTCGGCAGCCACGGCAATCGGATCCGGTACATCCAGTTGCAGGTAAGGCACGATGCCGGTGGCCACTGCCGACACCGCGATGTAGAGCACTGTGCAGATCAACAACGAGCCAATGATACCAATTGGCATGTCGCGCTGCGGATTTTTGGCTTCCTGCGCTGCCGTGCTCACGGCGTCGAAACCGATGTAGGCGAAAAACACAATCCCAGCACCCTGCATTACACCGCTCCAGCCGAAGTGGCCCCGCACTCCGGTGCTTGGCGGCATGAACGGATGCCAGTTAGCCGAATTGATCGCATGAGCCGCGCCGAAAATGAACAGCAGCACCACCGCCACTTTCACAAATACAATAACATTATTGACCGTCGCGGATTCGCGAATGCCGATCACGAGCAGGAACGTCACGACGGCAATGATGATGACCGCTGGCAGATTGAAGATCGCCGTCACCTGCGTTCCGTCCGCCAACGTGAGGAGTGTCCCGCGCGCCGCCGATAGCTGGGCCGGGATGTGAATACCTATGTCGCGCAAAAATGAAACGACGTAGCCCGACCAGCCGATAGAAACTGTGACCGCACCGAGCGCGTATTCCAGGATCAAGTCCCACCCGATAATCCACGCGAAAAGTTCCCCGAGCGTCGCGTAGCCGTAGGTGTAAGCGCTGCCGGCCATCGGCACCAGGGATGCGAACTCGCTGTAGCAGAGCGCCGCAAAGATCGAAGCCACGCCTGCCAGCACAAATGACAGAATCACCGCCGGTCCCGCGTTCTGCGCAGCAACGGTGCCGGTCAGCACGAAAATCCCCGTGCCGATGATCGCGCCGATGCCGAGCGTTGTCAGGTTTGTCGCTCCGAGCGCCCGTTTCAATCGATGGTCCGTCAGCGCGTCAGCCTGAAGTTGGGTGACACTTTTTCGTCGAAGTAGATTCATTGGCAAAATTTGCTTTGGGCTGTGCTAATCGGGACGGCCCCGGTAAGTCAAGCTGGCGGTGATTTTTTCCCGAAAAATTTCCAGAGAAAATAAATCGGCACGCCGGTTAGTACGATCACCAGGCCTGGCCACGTTGTTTGTGCTCTGTAAGCAAGCAGGACGACCATGATCGCCGTGGCGCCCACCATGTAGAGCGCGGGTAGAATCGGGTAACCCAATGCGAGGTACGGACGTTCCGCCTCTGGCCGCATTCGACGGAGCACGAACACCCCTGCAATTGTCAACACGTAAAAAATCAGAGCGGCGAAGATGATGTAATCCAGCAGGTTGCTGTAGAGATTTCCATACGTGACGGCGCCGCTTGCTGGATCAACGTTTCGCGTGCGCGGGAGCACCAGCAACGCAGTCCAGATTCCCTGCAGCACGAGCGCGACGGCCGGCACGTGTTTCGAGTTCAGCCGGGCCGTCGCTCTGAAAAACAAACCGTCCTGCGCCATCGCGTAATACACCCGCGCGCCCGCGAGAATGAGGCCGTTGCAACAACCGAACGTGGAGATCATGATCGCCACCGCCATGATCCCAGCGCCTGCGCCGCCGAACATCACCTGCATCGCCGCGGTGCCGACGCGGTCGTCGGGCGCATGCTGAATTTTGTCCAACGGCAACACGCAGAGATAAGCCACATTGGCGAGCAGATACAATGTGATCACCAATCCGGTGCCGAACAGAAGTGAGAGCGGAATGTTTCGCCGCGGTTCGCGCACTTCACCCGCGGTAAACGTGATGTTGTTCCAAGCGTCCGCGGAAAACAGCGAGCCCACTTGTCCAACACAAATTGCGATCAACATCCCAAGCGCGCCGGCCGTCGCCGAAACGGCCCCGACGAACGGGAGATCCGATGTGATCGGAGAAGCCGCGCTCGGCGTCCAGAAATTCGCGAAGTTGACGTGCAGCGCGTCGGCGTTGCGCCCGACGAAAATTCCAAGCACCACTAGTGCGAAGAGCGACAGCGTTTTCGCGGACGTGAAAACGTTCTGGATGAGCTTACCGAGTTGCAAGCCGCGCGTGTTTACGATCGTGAGAAATATGATGATCACGATCGCGACCAACTGCTGTGTGGAAAGGCTGACGGCGTAGCGCTGCGAGAGCATGATCGGCGGAACAATCCAGCGAGTAGGCGAAACCCCATCGGTAAATACGCCGAGAAAACGCGCAAACGCCACCGCCACTGCGGCGATTGTTCCGGTCTGAATCACGAGAAACAGCGTCCAGCCATAAAGAAATCCCCAGAGCGGACTGTACGCTTCGCGCAGATACACATATTGACCGCCGGCGCGCGGCATCATCGCGGCGAGCTCACCGTAACTGAGCGCGGCAACGATCGTGAGCACGCCGGTGACTACCCACACGACAAGCAGCCACCCGGCAGAGCCAACGAGTCGCGCGATATCTGCGGAGACAATGAAAATTCCCGAGCCGATCATCGAGCCAGCCACGAGCATGGTTGAGTCGAGCAAGCCGAGTCCCCTAACGAATTTTTGGTCGGCCACAGGTGCTTCGGTAGTTGCGCTTGTCATGTTGAACCCCTTGGATTGGCGGAGAGTTAATCATCAGTCAGGCGGATGAAGCAACGCCAAAGATTTGTTCGCCCCATTTTCCTTTCAAAGCACTTGAAGCGCGAAAGCGCTTTCCTGCAAAAAGAACCATGCTAATCTCCGCCGCGTGATGTTTTCGGATCCTTTCTCTCCGCTGCGGAAGTTTTTGTCGATCTTATGCGCGGGCGCCGCGCTGGTCGCCGAATTGCCTGCTGCCCAGCAGCCCGCTGCCGCTGCGCGTACAACCCTCCGTTTCGAAGCGCTGCCGTTGATGCGTTCGCGACAAAACCATCTGCTCGTGCGCGCCTACATCAATGGCCGACCAGCGTGGCTCGGAGTCGATACTGGCGCGCCGGTAAGCGCGATCGCCGTGCATCGCCGCGAATATTTTCGGCTCACGCCAATTGCGGCCAAATCGAACCTGCCGGCGCAAGTTCAGATCAATGGCGCATTCAGCAAGGTGGCGATCGCGCGCGAGTTTCGGCTCGGGGCCTTGAGACTGGTGGATGAGCCGATTGTCACCATCAATCTTGGGAATACCACCCGCCTCGCCCGATCGCGGCACGAGCAGGAAATCGACGGCATAATTGGCGCCGATGTTCTCTTCCCAACGAAAGCCGTGTTGGATTGCGAACGGCAACTGCTCATCTTGAAAATTGACCAGAATAGTACTGGCAGCGCTCCAGGGATCGACCATCGCGGATTGCGTGCTGTGCCGATTCAGGTCAGCGATGGTTTTAATTTGTACGTGAACGGATCTGTGAACGGCGAGCCCGCCAGGCTAATGGTTGATACCGGTTCGTTCGCCACTTTGCTGCATCGCTCTTTCGTCCGGCGCATGCGAATCCCTACTCGCGACACGCCGTTTAGTTCTTCCGCAGTCAATCTCAAGGAGCGCGGTGTGGGCGTGGCCCGGATTCGCAAGTTATCGGTAGGATCCGTGGACATCGTTGGCAAGGAAGTGGGCGTAGTTGATTTGGGAGGCCTGATTCACAGCGGGCTGTTGCAGGGTTCGCGGCCGGTCGCCGGCCTGCTAGGTGCCGAAATCCTCAAGCGGCATCATGGCATTATCGATTTCGGCACGCGCACACTTTATCTGAAGTAGCAGGAGGCAATCGTTTGCCGCACCGAAGCGCCCGAATTGCCGAGGAAATTTCTGCAGCGTACTTGTCAGGCAACCAGATCGTCCCCACGCAAAGGCTCAAGCTTAAAACTTCACGCGGTCGGTCGGGTGCGCACGAAAAGATTCGTCCGCAAGCGGCGAGGCTGCAGCGTCCCATTGGATAACCGAACGGGCCAGCCGCCGCCGCTATCCAAAGCGCGCAGGGCTTCCAGATAATTCTCCCAGCAAAGTCGGATGCTTTCCCGGCGAGCGGCAAAGGGGTGAGGCATTGGCTGGTTTATCATGGGATTCGTGTTGATTTCGTAAACCTGGACTCGGCGGTTGTAGATGCCGAAGTCAGCCCGGCCATATTCGATCCCTGCAATCTCGAATACTTTCTTTAAATGCTCAGCGAAGGGGTTTGTTTGCATCAAAGTCAGCTCGTCGCGATAGAGATCCTCTCCTGCGATGCCGAGTTGCCCATGTTTGGTAAGCCATACCGTGTCATGGGCGCTGACAGTTGGCACGATCACGTCGCCGATACGATAGGCCCCCAACTTGCGGTACAGGCCTGGCCGGACAGGTTCGGCTGCGAATTCGATTACGACCAAATTCTCCATCGGTGTGCCGCCGTTTACCGCAGTTGCGATTGCGTTTTCCAATTCCCGGCCGGAATGCAGCAAATCGGTCATAGGGCCATCATGGAGCTGGTTTCTTCTAACAAAGACAGGGAAACGAATTGAAGAATTGATCTCATCGACGCGGTAAACGTCGAAATCATTGAGACCCGCTCTGTATAAGGCGCGTAGCAGAGCATAGCGCGTTTTCACCTTCGCTGGATTGTTCAAGACGCTCAGTCCCAGCCGTTGCATCTCAAGGTATGCGTGGGCCGCAAGCTCGAGGTCCCAAAAACTCAGCCGATCGATATCTGCAAACACGTACGTTGCTCGCCGCAGCCAGCGCGACCGCAGCAATTGATCATAAGTCATCAGGCTCGTTGCTGGTGCTTGAGGGGTCTTGTGCAAACACTCATGTGTGTAACCATGGCCGCGGCTGACCAGAAAACGAATCATCGGAGTGTTTGCTTGACAATTATGCTGCCAATCCTCTAAAACCGACCTCTATGAAAACTACAAATAAGCGCATCAAACTCAATTGGGGCAAACTGTTGGGCTTTAGCCAGGTCAAAGCTGCTCAGGGCGACCCAAAATCGAAATCCGCTAGAGCAATGATTGGCCAGAAGGCTGGCGTCAAGACTGGTCTCAAACCGGTGACCTGAAATCCTTTTTTGCGGAAAGTTACTGTTCCCCAGGACTCAGGGACGTCGTAGCTTCTGTGGCAAAGCCGCAGATTTAAATTTTTTTCCGCGATTGCTTGACAATTGGTGCGGCGGATTGCTAAAAGGCGTCGATATGAAACTTACAAATAAGCGCATTAAACTCAATTGGGGGAAACTGCTGGGGTTCAGCCAAGTTAAGGTCGCTCAGGGCGAACTAAAATCTAAGGTCGCTAAAGCAATGGTCGGCGGCCCGAAGGTTGGCATCATCAAACGGTAAATTCTTTTCTTCCCGAAGGTATCTCTCTGCGAGACTCGGGGTGTGTAGATTCTGCGCGACGCTGCACGACGCTTGATGGTGCTTGACAGTTGATGCGGCGAATTGCTAAGACGCGCGCAATGAAAGCCACAAAAAAACGTATCAAGCTCAATTGGGGGAGACTGTTAGGCTTTAGCCAGGTCAAAGCCGCTCAGAACAACCCAACATTAAAATCCGCTAGAGCAATGATCGGCCAGAAGCTTGGCGTCAAAGAGGGGCTTAAATCCGTGACTTGATATCCTCTTCTTCGCTAAGACTTCGCTTCTGCAAGATCTCAATGCTGTGTGGATTGGTGCGACAATCCAAATTTGAAATATTTTTGCATCATTGCTTGACAATCGGTGCAGTGGCTTGCTAAAAAGCCGCTCGATGAAACTTAGAAATAGGCGCATCGACCTCAATTGGGGCAAACTGCTGGGGTTTAGCCAAGTCAAGGTCGCTCAGGGCGACCTAAAATCGAAATCTGCTAAGGCGTTGATAGAGGCAAAGATTGGCAGCAAACCAGGGACCAAAAAGCGACTTTAAACTCCTTTCTTCAGGAACGTTTGCCTAAGCGATAGTGGTGGTCTGTGTCGATTGATCACAACCTTTCTCTCTCTAATGATCGCCAAGCGATAAGGTAGGCTTTCCTTCATGAATTCCACCGCTACGACTCCGGTACAGAGCCCACGGTTCGAAGGCCTGCATAGCTTCGAGCCGAGTGCTGAGCGCGTTCGTTTTCTTGACCAGCGCATGCGGTCCCGGCTGGCCGACAGCCTCCGGCACATTTGGGAACAGGGGAACGGGCTGCTGCAAGTTCCGTCGGAACAGTTTCAAAAGTTTCTAAATGAGCTCGAGAGCCGACCGGTCTCGCCTCTCGCCTTCAGTTTTTATAGCGATGCAGTGCTCGCCATTGAGGAAGATGAAATTGAGGAGGCATCGCGGCTCTTGCGCGAAATGATCAGTTTGCCGGCGCATCCGGGCGGCGTCTTGGTCAATGAACTGGGCGACCCGCAGCAAGACCCAACAGCGCAACGTTACGCGCGTCTCCTTCTTGACCCGGAGGATTCCATTAAGTTTGAGATTTTTCCGCCGTCCCGCGAGGCGGCGGACAACTGCCGCCAGTTGAT
>QHPD01000072.1 GCA_003218975.1 Verrucomicrobiota bacterium | reverse complement strand
TCCTGTCTGCGATCGCGGTGTGGGGGACGCTGCATGGCTTCGGCCCATTCGTCAGGGAAACGGAAAATCAGTCGCTTCTCGCCCTGCAATGGTGGACAGCCGTGCTGTCAATTACGGCGATGGCGCTTTCCGCCGGTATGGCCGAACGCCGGCGCGTTGAGGAAGAGCTTCAGCAACAAAAGGTAGTTGTGGAGACCGCCAACAAGACCCAAGACCATTTCCTGGCCATGCTTTCGCACAAACTTCGTACGCCACTCACTCCGGTCATTTCCGCATTGAAATCGATCGAGACAGAGCCGGCGCAAACTGAGGAAGACAGGTCCGTGGAACCGAAGTCCGATCTTGAACTCGAGATCGCACACGTCTTGTTAATCGACGTGGTAGATTATTCGAAATTGCTGGTTGACGATGAGATTGAGTTACTACAAGACCTGAATCAAATCGTGCGCACAACGGAATGTTGCCGAACGGCGGAAGCAAACGGTAAACTTATTCGAGTGCAGACTGGAGACGGGATGGCGCTCCTTTTTTTCCGCAGTCCGGAGGAGCCGGTGCGCTGTGCGCTCGAGATCAGCAAAGCCTTGCAAGATCATCCGCACATTCAGGTGCGGATGGGCGTTCACAGTGGTCCGGTCAATCGAGTCAAGGATGTTAACGACAAGACGAACTTTGCAGGATCGGGAATCAACGTCGCGCAGCGTGTGCTGGATTGCGGCGATGCGGGACATATTCTTTTATCCCAGCATGTGGCGGGAGATTTAGCTCAATACCGGCAATGGCAGGCGTACTTGCACGATCTGGGCGAGTGCGAAGCAAAGCACGGATTGCGCCTGCACGTGTTTAATCTCTGCAAAGAGAATCTGGGTAATCCACAGGTCCCTGACAAACTCAAGCGCAGAAGAAGATGGAAGCAAGAATCGGACATAGTTCGCCCAGTTAGCCTGCCCCGGCGGCCAAGGTCCCTGCTGGTACTTGCTTTAGTTGTCGTTGCCCTCGCTATGGTGATTAGTTCTTTGACCTTTTTCCAGCGAGTATCACTGAGGATCACCCCATCGACTCCTCCCGAGGGCACGGCTAGCAAGGCCACGGTTTTGATTCCCGAAAAAAGTATAGCCGTGCTCCCATTCGAAAACCGGAGCGAGGAAAAAGCCAACGCTTACTTTGCCGACGGCATCCAGGAGGAGATTCTGATGCGCTTATCCAAGATCGCCGATCTGAAGGTCACCTCGCGCACATCCACACAGCATTACAAAAGCGCGCCGGAAAATCTGCCTGAGATCGCCAGGCAACTTGGCGTCGCCCACATCGTGGAAGGAAACGTGCAGAAGAGCGGCGAGGTCGTGCGCGTGAACGTCCAGCTGATCAAAGCAGCCAATGATTCCCATCTTTGGGCTGATACCTTTGATCGCAAACTGACCGACATCTTTTCGGTCGAAAGTGAGGTGGCCAAAGCCATCGCTGACCAACTGCGGGCGCACCTCACCGGTCAGGAAGAGCAAGTCATCGCCGCCAAACCAACAGACAACCCTGAGGCCTATGATGCCTACCTGCGTGGCCTGGCTTACACACTCAAGGCTGCGACCACCGCTGCCACCACCCTTGGCGCACAGAAATATCTCAGAGAAGCAGTGCGCTTGGATCCGAAGTTCGCTCTTAGTTGGGCGCTGCTCTCATACGTTGATGCGCTCAGCTTCCTCTCGTTCAATCTTCAACCCACGGTTGCCCTCCGCGAAGAAGCGCGTCAGGCAGCCGAAACGGCGCTTACTCTTCAGCCCAATCTCGGCGAGGCGCTGCTTGCCAAAGGATACTACTACTACGCTTGCCTAAAGGATTACGACACCGCAGTGCATTACTTTGAGCAAGCACGTCAGTTCCTGCCCAATAGCAGCCGAATTCCTGAATCGCTGGCCTATGTCGCACGCAGGCAAGGCCAGTGGGACCGAAGTGATTCATACTTCAACGACGCCGAGCGGCTCGACCCGCGCAATGTTAACCTTCTCACGCAACACGCGCTTTCGTATGTCGAACTTCGGCGTTTCTCCGAGGCGCTACGCAAGCTTGATCAGGTTCTCAATATCACGCCAGACGACGTCGATACCCTCGCGTTAAAGGCAGCTATCGCGCAAGCCGAGGGCGACCTTCCGGGGGCCTCAGCGATCCTCGCCCCGCTTCGCCCAGGTGCCGACCAGTCCGCCGCGCTTGAAACGCAGGTTTACCAAGCGATCTTGGAGCGCCGCCCTGCACAAATCATCCCCCGGCTAAAGGAGATATTGGCCAAGCCTGATCCAGCATTGGGTTACATCAATGGCGAACTGCGTTTTTGGTTAGGCTGGGCGCAAGAAGCCAGCGGCGATCAAGCCGGCGCCCAAGAAAGTTGGCGGCAGGCGCGCAACGAACTGGAATCTTTCCTGAAAGAACAGCAGGAACATTACCTGTTGATTGGAGATCTCGCGCTCACCAATATCGGCCTCGGTAACCAATCCGCCGCGTTGGCTCTGCTCGAACGGGCCGCACGCGCGATTACGATCGGGAAAGACGCGATAGAGGGCCCGATTCCGATCGAATTCCTCGCACGAGTGGCGGCGCGCATGGGAGACCGGGACCACGCCATTGTCGCGTTACAGAAACTACTCTCGATCCCGTACGATGGCGCGTTGGCTTCAGGCGTGCCGCTTACGCCCGCTCTGCTCCGGCTCGATTCGATGTTCGATCCGCTTCGGAATGATCCGCGCTTCCAAAAACTCGCATCGAGCGCGCCGAAAGACAGTTCGACTCAAGCGAGATGAACATGCGCAAGTTTTTCGGCGCGCTGAACCGGCGCAACGTTTACAAGATTGCGATTTCTGTTGTCGCTTGGCTGGTTGATCGACTTCACCACTCTTTGAATGCCCCCGCGTGCTCGTGCGTTTCGATCACGTTGCCAACTTCATCGAAGACGCGAATCACAGCACCGCATGACCGGCTGTAAAACTTTGCATATCCGATTGCATTGCTGACTGCGTTTTGCTCGCCGTACCGCAGGCGCCCAAACGGCAGCACATCGGAGATTAGATCAACGCCGCGTCGATCCTTACGCGCACGGACTTCGTAAACGTGCTGGGCTTCGGACATAGTTGACATCGCTGGACTGTGTTGCACTTCATGTCTCACTTTGACATTTTAGAGGCTCTTTTTGGCATTTTTACCTATGAAAAGAGGCGGGGGCGGGAATCGAACCCGCGAATAGCGGTTTTGCAGACCGCGACCTTACCACTGGGCAACCCCGCCGCTGCGCAGGACTGAGACTAATGCGACAGCGTAGCGTGTCAAAAGTATGCAATTCGGCGTTGGACGTTCGACGTCGGACGTTCGACGTTTTGTTTCTTTGACCTTTCGTTCTTCACAATTGTTTCGTGCCGCGCTGAAACGTATCCCGGGCGGGGTAAACTCCCCAGTGCGTGCATTTGGTCATGTGGGCGCAGACCCATTTTTCATTGAGCGTGCGAAAGGGGCGAAGATTTGGGATGTCGACGGGAATGAATACATCG
>QHPD01000071.1 GCA_003218975.1 Verrucomicrobiota bacterium | reverse complement strand
CAGACCACCTCACAGACGTGGCGTCCTCTGACCAGCATACCGTGAAACCATGGCTCGACGCCAAGCTCGATTTTGCGCCTGTGGTAGTGGACCTCGCCAGCGATGGATTTCCTTTAGTTGGGGGTCGCCTTGATTATTTAGATAACAGGCCGGTGGCGGCTTTGGTTTACCAGAGGCGTAAGCATTTTATTAACGTGTTTGCTTGGCCGGCAGAATCGGGAACGACTGGAACGACGAAGACGATGACGCGTCAAGGTTATCACCTTTTGCATTGGGTGAATTCCGACATTAATTACTGGGCTGTCTCTGACATTAGCGATAACGAGTTACAGACTTTTAAGCGGAGTTTTGAGCAACAAATTCCGCCTCATTGAGCGAAAAGACTTGATTGACGCAGGCGATGCAATGCTCAGCAAGCTGGAGCCGGTTTGCTTTGAATATTAGCTCGCCAGACGTCGTCGCGACGACTCCTTGGGACTCTCTGACAGCCGATTAGCTCCCTATTCCGGTAGGCTTTGTCCGGGAAAGGCTAGATTCCATCTTGTTACTTAGAGAGGTTTTGGGATAGGTTCTAATATCAATTTTTGGAAGCGCGGATCGTTCCGGAGCGGATCGAACATCGGATCCAGCCGAAGCAGCGCAGGAGTGAGCGGTACGTTTGAAGCCAGTGGGCCCGCGTACGGGATCGAGAGTAATTTCTGTAAAGCGGCAATTGCGCGGTCGGGCTCTCCTATACGCGCCGCCACCCGGGCAAGGATCTCGATCGGACCGGGACCATCCACCGCGTCCTTCTCCATCGGGACCACTGCCATGGCCCGTTGCGATAGAGCCAACGCGGCGGCTTTATCGCCGAGACCCGTATTGGTCAGCGCGAGATCGCCAATGAGGCTAAAATTTTCCGGCTCTTCTTTGAGGAAAGGTTCCAGTTCACCGCGGGCCTGTTGCCAACTTTCCTGGGCGGCCGCATGATCGCCGGCGACCTCTTGCGCCCAGCCTAAGTAAAAGCGCAGTTCGCCATTGCGGTAACCCAACGCTGGATCAGGCTTTGCAAGTATTTCCTTTAGGCGAAGGATGATTTGTGCAGGGCGGCGCTCCAGGATCGCTTGGTAAACCTGTGTTCCCAAGGCTGTGGTGTCGTTGGCGTTCGGATGCAGCGGAGCGAGAAGCGCTGAGGCACGCGGCAGGTTGCCCTCGGCTTGTGCAATAGCTGCCTGTTGCGCAAGGGTATCCACGTCGTCCGGTGTAATATCGAGAACGTGATCAAGCTTTCGCAGCGCTTCGGGGAAACGACGTAGGACAATGGAGGATGCTGCGTGCGAGGTGAGTAGGTTAACGTTACGCGGGTCGAGCCGCTCGGCTTCTTTGAAGTATGACTCGCTCCGGTCCCGCCAAAACGGCCTCACCAAGGTTGGGCTGAAGACTGAAAGCGGTTTCGGCTGCCTGTCGTGTCTCTTCACGCAGGGCGACCGTTGGTTGAAGAGTCAGTGTCAGGTAGCCGAGCGCATCGACGTATGACAGCAGCGCCCAACTGAGGGCGAACTTCGAGTCCAACCTCACAGCTTCTCTGAGATATTTCTGCGCGCCAAGGGCGTTGGCGGGTGTGTCGCCAGTCTTAAGTGTATAAGCCAGACCGCGCAGGTAGGCATCGTAAGCTTCAGAATTGTCTGTCGGTCTGGCAGCGATGGCTTGCTCTTCCCGACCGCTCAGGTGCGCTCGCAACTGGTCAGCTATGGCTTTGGCCACCTCACTCTCGACCGAAAAGATGTCGGTCAGTTTGCGATCAAAGGTATCAGCCCAGAGATGTGAATCATTCGCGGCTCTAATCAGTTGCACATTCACGCGCACCTGATCATTTGTTTTCTGGACGCTACCTTCGAGAAGGTTGGCGACACCGAGTTGGTTCGCAATCTCGGAAGGTTTTTGAGATGTGTTCTTATAACGCTGCGTGGACGTGCGCGAGATCACTTTGAGATCTGCGATCTTCGAGAGCCGGGTCAGAATTTCGTCCTGGATCCCATCGGCGAAGTAAGCGTTGGATTTTTCCTCACTCAGGTTTTCAAATGGCAGAACAGCAATGGATTTTTCATTTGGTAATGGCGCCGGGGCGACAACGAAAAAAGAGTAGGCAACGGCGGCGGCCGCCAGGAGCGCCACCGCCAGACTGAGTAACACGCCCTGCCTATGACGTTTGATTTTGCTGACGACAGATTCGGCACGCGCTTTGGTCTGCGGCAAGGAGCTTTCCACTTCCAGTCTCCCCTTGAGAATGCGGAGGTCGGCGAGCATCTCCTTGATCGTCTGGTAACGTTCATCACTGTTTTTGCGCAAAGCCTTTTGCAGAATGGATTCGAGTTGAAGCGGAACATCCGGCAATACGCCGGATAAAGGTGGTGGCTCCGTTGTGAGGATGGAGGCAATGCAGTCGCTCGGCGTTTCGCCGCGGAACGGCGGGCTTCCTCCCACCATTTCGTAGAGCACTACGCCCAAGCTCCAAATATCCGAGCGCGCGTCCACTTTCTGGCCGCGAGCCTGTTCCGGAGACATGTAATGCGCCGTGCCTAACACCAAACCCAGGCGTGTTTGCAGCACCGCCGTTGTTTCGCTTGTATGATTGTCCGACGCCAGCCTTTGCTCGGTCAGTTTGGCAATCCCGAAATCGAGCACCTTCACGTATCCGTCCGGTCGCAGCATGATGTTTTCCGGTTTGATGTCGCGGTGCACGACGCCGGCTTCGTGCGCGGCAGCCAGCGCCGAGGCCACTTGCACGGCAATATCCAGCGCCGCATGCGGATTTATCCTTCCGCGCGCGAGCGACGCGCGCAGGGTGATGCCTTCGATAAACTCCGTCGCGATGAACTGCCGATTTCCCTCCGCGCCGATCTCGTAAACGGTTAGAATGTTCGGATGATTTAAGGCCGAGGCACTCCGCGCCTCATTTTTGAACCGGCTCAACTGCGTTTGGTCCGTCGTTAGGCTATCTGGGAGAAGCTTGAGCGCGGCTTTGCGCCCGAGTCGCTCGTCCCGCGCCAGATAAACCTCGCCCATTCCGCCGACGCCGATGAGTGACTCGATCCGGTAATGACCAATCACTTTTCCAACCAGTGCGCCCGCCCGGTCATTAGTCACAAGCTCGGGAGCGACTTCGAAGGCCGGTAATTCAATAAAATTCTCCGCACGGTCATAAGAGGTGAGCAAAGACTCCACCTCGCGCCGCAAGCCTTCGTCACCGTGGCAAGCCTCGTCAAGAAATGCCGCCCGCTCCTCGGGCGCACGTTCGACGGCTGACTGGAAAAGATCGTTGACCTGTTTCCAGCGTTCAGCCTTCATCAGGTTTCTTCCCCGCTCAGCGCCCGGTAAAGCCAGGCCTTGGCCATGGTCCACTCCCGCTCCACCGTCCGCTGAGAGAGTTTCAGGAATTCAGCCGTCTCCTCGACCGTCAAACCGCCGAAGTAGCGCAGTTCAACAATCTGACTTTTACGCGGGTCCTGCGCGGCCAAACTTTCCAACGCTTCATCGAGGGCGAGTAATTCTTCCGACCGCGTTTCTGTTACTAACGCAGCTTCATCCAGGGTTACTTTCAGCGCGCCTCCGCCACGCTTGAGTGAGTGGCGTTCACGGGCATGGTCAACCATGATGCGCCGCATTAACTGCGCGGCCGCCGCGATAAAGTGGGTCCGGCCTTGCCAGACCGGCTTCGTATTATCGACCAGCCGCAGGTAGGCTTCGTCGAGAATAGCGGTGGTTTGCAGGGTGTGGCCGGCGCGCTCACGGCTCATGTAGTGGTGGGCGAGCCGATGCAATTCGGGTTGCACCAGCGGGAACAACTTCTCCAACGCTCCCTCATCTCCGCCGCTCCAGTCGCCGAGTAGTTGGGTGACCGCTTGTCGCGTGGATGCGGGGGTCGTCATACAGGCTCCTCGACGCTGCAAATTCTAACACGATCGAGGGATTTTTACAGCCCGGCGGGAGGCGATTAAAAAACTGCACAGTCGTGGCGGGTTTCAGGCGGGATTTCCGCTTTAGGAGATAGAAGCACATTCATGCCGACACGAAAAAAACAGACGCGCCAGACAGATATCACAACCTGAAAAGGAAATTATGAAAACAACTGATTTGATCAAAGACTCCCTTAACCACTCGTCTTGGCGACGCGGTTTTCTTCAAAATGCTTCCGAGACGGAAGATTCCGAATCGGACCCGAAGATTGTGAAGTTCGTCGTAGTCAAGAAGCGCACAGAAAGCCACGCTGAAAAAGAGGACTTAATGTCTTTTGAAGCGCTGATGCTGCCCCATCTTGATGCCGCGCACAATTTAGCCAAATGGTTGCTTCGCAATGAACAGGATGCGCAGGATGTTGTTCAGGAGGCATATCTGCGGGCATTTAAGTCTTTTGGCGGATTCCATGGCTCCAATGGCCGAGCTTGGTTGCTGACGATTGTCCGGAATACCTCTTACACGTTGCTGAAAAAAAATCGGGCGCTCGATCTCACCACAACTTTTGACGAAGAGATCCATGCAATCGGTCATCAGTCGGCTAGTCCGGCAGCGATTCTTGAGCACGCTGAGGACGCTGAACTAATCAGGAAAGCGATGGATGAATTGCCGGCGGAATTTCGGGAGATCCTGACGCTGCGCCATCTGGAAGGTTTATCGTACAAGGAAATAGCCGATATCGCGCAAATTCGACCGGGCACCGTGATGTCGCGGCTCGCCCGCGCGCGTGCCAAACTTAAGGAATATTTAGCGGCTCGGATCGGTAACGAGAAGTGAGATGATGCCGACTTCAATTATTGGGCCGTGTCTGACGTTAGCGACAGCGAATTGCAGACCTTTAAGCAGCTTTTTGAAGGGCAAGTCTTGCATCGTTGATGGCGGCCAGAGCTCTGGCTGCGGCATAAGACGTTAGGCTCGGAAACGCTGCTGTCGCGCGCTGCGGATCTA
>QHPD01000021.1 GCA_003218975.1 Verrucomicrobiota bacterium | reverse complement strand
CTTACGCGATTGCGGGCGAGACTACACCGGCGCTAGACATTTTAGACGAATTGAAACGCGGATCAACAGAAACGCATATTTCTAGCTATGACATAGCCGTCATCTATATCGGGCTCGGTCGGAAGGATCAAGCGCTTGAGGCACTTGAAAATGCCTATCAGGAGCGTTCGGAGTGGCTGCGTTATGTCAAAGTTGATCCAAGGCTCGATTCGCTGCGTGGCGATCCACGGTTCGAAAAGCTCGCCAACCAAGTTCTGCCGCCTGCTTCGAACTAATGATTTGGCATCCCATCAGCGTTGAAAGTTGAGCGTTGAGCGTTGAGAGTTGCAGACTTCGAAGATGACGCAACTTTCAACTCCAATCAAAGACGCACTGCAAAGCGCCGCCTCGACCGATGCAATTCAGGTTCAGGGCTGGGTGCGCACACGGCGCGATTCGAAAGATTTTTCGTTCATTGAGCTGAATGATGGCTCGTGCCTCCGCAGCCTTCAGATCATCGCGAAAAACACGCTGCCGAATTACGCGGATGTTCAACGTCTCACCACCGGCGCTTCCATTAGCGTCAGAGGCGCGCTCGTCCCTTCCCAGGGCAAAGGCCAAAAATGGGAGCTGGTCGCGGACAAAATCGACATCGTCGGCGGCGCGGATGACAGCTATCCGTTGCAGAAGAAAGGACACACGCCGGAGTTTCTGCGCGAGATTGCACATCTTCGTCCGCGATCGAATCTTTTCGGCTGCGTCTTTCGCGTGCGCAGCCGTCTCGCCTTTGCGGTTCACGATTTTTTTCAGGAGCGCGGCTTCCTTTACGTCCACACACCGATCATTACCGGAAGCGATTGCGAAGGCGCGGGCGAATTATTTCGCGTTTCGACAATCGACATCAAAAATCCGCCGCGAAAAAATGGAGATATCGATTACGCGCAGGATTTCTTTGCCCGCCAAACCTACCTCACCGTGAGCGGCCAGCTCGAAGCAGAAGCGTTGGCGCTGGCATTGTCCAAAGTTTACACGTTCGGTCCGACGTTTCGGGCGGAGAACTCGAACACATCCCGGCACGCCAGCGAATTTTGGATGATTGAGCCGGAGATGGCCTTTTGCGATCTGAACGGCAACATGGACCTCGCAGAGGAACTGGTGAAATATCTGATTGCCGATGTACGCAAGCATTGCCCGGAAGAGATGGAACTCTTCGCGAAATTCGTGGACAAGGAATTGCTCGGGCGGCTCGATTTCGTGGTCGAGCGGCCATTCCAGCGAATCACTTACAGCGACGCTGTCGATCTTCTCACGAAAAGCGGTGAAAAATTCGAGTTCCCGATCGACTACGGCTTAAATCTGCAATCGGAGCATGAACGCTGGTTGACCGAGAAACATTTCAAATGTCCGGTCACGGTTTTCAATTTTCCGAAGGAGATCAAACCTTTCTACATGCGATTGAATGACGATGGGAAAACCGTCGCGGCGATGGATTTGCTCGTGCCGGGTATCGGCGAAATCGTTGGCGGCAGTCAGCGCGAAGAGCGGCTCGAAGTGCTGGAGGAAAACATGCGCCGGCACAAAATGGATCCCGCCGATTACAAGTGGTATCTCGATCTCCGCCGTTACGGCACCGTGCCGCACTCGGGGTTCGGTCTTGGTTTCGAACGGATGCTGATGTTTATCACCGGCGTACCGAATATCCGCGACGTCCTTCCATTCGCTCGCACGCCGGGCAGCGCCGAGTTCTGACCAGAAAAAGCGCTTACCTCATCCTCGTAAACTCGAGCCTGGAACCGCCGGGCTCTTGCAGGACAAGGTGGTCGCCGGAAATTTTCATCTGGTAAACTGTGGTTGCGAAGGGCGTCTCGATTTTGATTCGGTCTTGGTCGCCGAACCTGTATCTGCCTCGAACATCTCCGACGAGGACGGCACCGTTCTCGGAGAATTCCCAGATCATTGCACTGGAACTCCCCGACATCCGCCATTTACCAATGATTTTGGGATGTCCGCACCCGGCCAGGACACAAAGCAGAACTGCCGCCGCGATTATAAGGAATCGCGTTTTCTGCTGAGCTAAAATAAGCGGCATGGTGCCTGGCTGCTCTCTTGCGCAGGGATAACTCCACGCAGTTTCGCAAATCGCTCCAACACAATAAACCTCTTCTTTGAAATGAAGCCGTTGCGAATTGCGAGCCAAGCCCGTGGATCCCATTCATCTTTGATTGGGAAGATGGACCGAGCTCTCCGAGCTCGATGGCAGCCTAGCCAAAGGCGGGGTCTTTAGCGCGGAATCCCTGAAACGCGCGTCTAGTTATTTCTTCGTCTTCTTACCCTCGCGCTTGGAATCTCTTGCTTCCTGCGGCTCGGTTGCGGCTTTTTTGGATTCGCCGGGGCGATATTCTTCCTGCTCGGCGGCGGCAAAGGCCTTTTCCAATCCGACCATGTCTTCGCCGGGACGCAGCGTGTCGAAGGTCTCGACTTCCTTACGCAGTTGTTCTTCGGTGTAGTTGGCGGCTTTGATCGACAAGCCGATGCGGCGCTCGATCTTATCCACCTTGATCACGCGCGCTTCGACTTCCTGTCCGACCTTGAGCACGTCTTTCACTTTCGCCACGTGGTCTTCGCTCAATTGCGAGATGTGGACCAACCCATCAATGTCATCCTGCAATTGCACGAACGCGCCGAAACTGGCGAGCTTGGTCACCCTGCCTTTCACCAAATCGCCGATCTTGTATTTCTCGTCGATGGTCTTCCACGGATCTTCGGTCAGTTGTTTGATCCCGAGACTGATTCGCTGGTTTACCTTGTCGATGTCGATCACGACCGCTTCGATTTCGTCGCCTTTCTTAAACATTTCGCTCGGATGATTGATCTTCCGGGTCCAGCTCAAATCAGAGACGTGGATCATTCCGTCGATCCCTTCTTCGAGTTCCACGAATGCGCCGTAGGCGGTCATGTTGCGAATTTTACCGCGCACGGTGCTGCCGATGGTGAATTTCTTTTCGATCTCGTCCCAGGGATTGGGTTCTAGCTGGCGCAAGCCGAGTGAGATTTTCTGTTCTTCTTTGTTGACGCCAAGCACCACAGCTTCCACTTCTTGGCCGACACTGAGAATGTCGGATGGGCGCATGATCCGTTTCGTCCATGAAAGTTCGGAGACATGGATGAGGCCTTCGACGCCTTCCTCAATCTCAACAAACGCGCCGTAGGGAACGAGGTTGGTAATTTTGCCTTTGACACGTTGGCCCGCCGGGAAACGTTCTTCGATCTGGTCCCAAGGATTCTTCTGGGTCTGCTTGAGCCCGAGCGAGACGCGCTCTTTTTCCTTGTTGATGTCGAGAACGACGACCTCCAGTTGCTGACCGACCTGGACCAATTCGCTCGGATGTCCGAGGCGGCCCCAGGTCATGTCGGTGACATGTAGTAAGCCATCCATTCCATCGAGATCGATGAACGCGCCGAAATCAGTCAGATTTTTCACGGTGCCAATGACGCGGTCGCCCACGTTTACGCTTTCCATGAATTTTTGGCGTTTTTCACTGCGCTCCTGCTCGATAAGCTCGCGTCGGCTCAGCACGACATTGCGACGCTCATCGTTGATTTTTACGATCTTGAAATCGTAGGTGTTGCCGACAAACTGCTGCAAGTCCTTTGGCGGAACGACGTCGATCTGCGACGCCGGCAAAAAGGCCTCTACGCCGATGTTGACCATCAATCCGCCCTTCACCACAGATTTTACCTTGCCTTGGATCAGACCATCACCTTCGAAAACGCTTACGATTTTGTTCCAGTTCTGGCGGTAAGCGGCTTTTTCCTTCGAGAGAACTACCATTCCCTCATCGTTTTCGAGCCGCTCCAGGAGCACGTCCACTTCGTCGCCTACTTCCAGCGAATCGACATCCTCAAATTCTGTGGTCGGAATGACCCCCTCGGATTTGTATCCGATATCCACCAACACCTCCCTGGGGCGGACCTCCAATATTCGCCCCTTCACGATACTTCCTTCGCGGAAGTCCGGCATCGGCTTCGACATCACATCTTGCATTTGCACCATAAAAATAATAGGCCTCCTCCAAGGCCACTGAAATCTCCGCGCATCGCGCTGCTTCGGGAAGCGGGAAAATGGGGACGCCATAGTAGGCGTTTTTCGCGCCCGGGTCAACTCCGCGGAGCGCGGCGGCAGAAGGCAGAACCGGAGTACCGACAAGTTGCCTTTGCGCACACGCAAACGTGCAATAGTGTTTGAAGCAAAACTCGAAAAATAATCAAAGGAGGGAACCCTATGGCCATGTACATCAGTCTGATTCAATTTACTGAGCAAGGCATCCGCAATATCAAGGACACCGTCAAACGAGGTGAGGCCGCCAAGGCGGAGGCTGAGAAAATGGGTGTAAAGATCATCGAGGAATTTTGGACGATGGGCACCTATGACGTGGTGGTCGTACTCGAAGCGCCCGATGACGCAGCCGCGAGCGCTTTCTTTCTCAAGATCGGCTCCTTGGGCAATGTAAAGAGCCACACGCTGCGCGCCTTCCGCCGGGAAGAAATGGAAAGTCTGCTCGCCAAGATCAAATAGCTGGTGGCTCTGGCTCAGACAATGTGAATCACTTGTTCGCGAGGGAATCGCACCTTCTTTAGCTTGGCGGATTTGTCGTCCGCCGCGCGATAGCCTGCTGCGCAACAAACCACCGAAGCCAATCCTTTAGCGGGAAGATCGAGAATCTTATCGTATTGGCCCGGCTCAAAACCTTCCATCGGGCATGCGTCGATTCCCATCAATGCTGCGCTCGTCAGGAAGTTCCCCAAGGCGAGATAAGCCTGGTGCGTTGCCCACTGTTGCGCGATCGCCCTACGCTCGCCAGTCACCACGTCGCCAACCATTACTTGGCGAAACCGGCTTAAGCCCTCGGTAGTTCCTCCGCGAACTTCGACCGTGCGTGCTATGTGTTTGTCGATGTGCTCTTCGGTTATCTTTGTATTCACGGCAAAGACCAAATAATGCGAACAATCGAGAACCTGCCGCTGGTTCCATGTCGCAGGGAAAAGTTTTTCGCGGCTCTTCTGATCGGTGATCACGATAAATTTCCACGGCTGCAAACCATATGACGATGGCGAGAGAATCAGCGCAGTCTCCAGCACGGTCCAATCTTCCGGTGAAATTTTTTGTGTCGGATCAAATTTCTTTGTGGCGTAACGCCAGTTGAGCTGCGTCAGCAGTTGTTCCCCTTTTATCGGGTTCATCGTTTGCTTCGCGGAAGATGTCTCGCCGACGCAACATTTCCATTTGGAAATCTCTCCCGCTGCAGATTAACCACCAATTAACACTAATGGACCCGAATCCAGAGTTCAGAGTGCAGGTTTCAGGTTTTTAGAATTCGTGTTTATTCGTGGTTAGAAAAGATCATGAGTTCAGCGGAGATCCGGCAATCCTTTCTCGATTTCTTTCGCGAGAAGCAGCACACGATTGTGCCGTCGTCATCGCTGCTGCCCGATGCGCCGAATCTGCTTTTCACGAATGCCGGTATGAACCAGTTCGTGCCGATTTTTCTCGGCCAGCAAAAGCCGCAGTGGAGTCCTGCGCGCGTGGCCGACACTCAGAAGTGCATTCGCGCTGGAGGGAAACACAACGATCTCGAAGACGTCGGTATCGACACTTATCACCACACGTTTTTCGAGATGCTCGGCAATTGGAGTTTCGGCGATTATTTCAAAAAGGAAGCGATCGAATGGGCATGGGAATTACTGGTCGAACGCTGGAAATTTCCGGCGCAACGGCTTTACGCGACGGTTTACAAGCCCGGACCCGGCGAACCGAGCGAGTTCGATCAGGAAGCCTACGAGCACTGGGCGAATTTATTTCGTGAAGCCGATCTCGATCCAAAGATTCACGTTCTCAGCAGTGGCAAGGCCGACAATTTCTGGATGATGGGCGACACCGGTCCTTGCGGGCCCTGCTCGGAAGTTCATGTCGATCTTACGCCGGACGGCGACACGCGCGGCGCACTCGTGAACAAAGAAGATCCGCGCTGCATCGAGATTTGGAACCTGGTTTTCATCCAGTTCAATGCGAATCCCGATGGGACGTTCACGCCGCTGCCGCAACATCACGTCGATACTGGAATGGGTTTCGAGCGCGTGACTGCGATCATTCAAGGAACCAAAAATCTCACTGATTTTGTGGGAACGATCTCTAATTACGAAACTGACATCTTCCGCCCAATCTTCAATGAACTGGAAAAACTCAGCGGCAAAAGATACGGATCGACCATCCCGAGACAGAAAAGCGCTGGTGAGAACGAGCAGGAGAAGATCGATGTCGCTTTCCGTGTCATTGCCGATCACATTCGCGCATTAAGCTTTGCAATCGCAGACGGAATTATTCCATCCAACGAGGGGCGCGGTTATGTTCTGCGCCGCGTGCTTCGCCGTGCGGTGCGTTACGGCCGCGCGCTCGGATTCCACGAGCCGTTCTTCTTCAAAATTGCCGATGTGGTGGTGGAGACGATGGGCGACGTATTTCCGGAAGTGCGCGCGAAACAAAAAACAATCAAGGAAACCATTCGCCGCGAAGAAGAGGCGTTTAACAAAACGCTCGACCGCGGCATCGAACTCTTTAATGACCAGATACGAGCTCTTACAAGAATACCGCTGCCGCTGCTGGACACTCCTTCCGGACGACAAGTTTCTGGCGAGTTTGCGTTCAAGCTCTACGACACTTATGGCTTTCCTCTCGATCTCACCGAACTCATGGCGCGCGAGCGCGGGCTCATTGTCGATGTTGCGGGATTTGAGAAATTGATGGAGGAGCAGCGCGAGCGGGCGCGCAAGGCGCAGAAGAAAGAAACAATCAGCATTGAAGAAGGAGCGTTGAAAGTCGCGCCGACAACATTTCTCGGATACGATTTTCTGGAGACGGAATCAGTTATCGAAACGGTGTTGCCGGGCAAAAAACCGGACGAACTCAATATCATTCTGGATCGAACGCCTTGTTATGCCGAGATGGGCGGACAGGTTGGGGATCGGGGATTGCTGCACGTCCCGGGGCATGATTGGACCGAAGTTGGTCAGTTGCGCGTGATCGACACGCAAAAACACGGCGATGTTTTTCTTCATCGCGCAGCGCTTGTGAAAGGTCGCGCGCCGGAACCTGGCGAAGCAGTGCGCATTTCAGTGGACGCTGATCGACGCAAACTGATTCAGGGACATCATACGGTGACGCATTTGTTGCACTGGGCGCTTCACCAAATCGTTTCTCCAGATGCAACGCAAAAAGGAAGCTACGTCGGGCCGGATAAATTGACGTTCGATTTTTCCAGTGCGGCATTGACGAAGCAGCAGGTGCGTGATGTTGAAAAATTAGTGAACGAAAAAATCGCAGCGAACGCATCGGTTTCGTGGACTGAAATTCCGTATGCGGAAGCAAAGAAGCGAAACGACATCATCCAATTCTTCGGCGAAAAATACGGGGATACTGTGCGGGTTCTGCAAATTGGCGGGGCTCCTCGCGCGCTCAATGGTTTTTCGATGGAGCTGTGTGGCGGCACACATGTGAGGTCTACAGGCGAAATCGGTCCATTCCGGATCGTGAGAGAAGAGGCGATCGCGGCCGGAACGCGGCGGATTGAAGCGGTCGCCGGTGACGCGGCGCGCAATTGGGCGAAGCAGGAAGCGACGCGTCAGCAAGAGAAGTTCGAAGCACTCACACGCAAGAAGCCTCAAATTCCCGCGCTACCTGCTTTTGAAGGCGAAGCGGATACGTCTGAAATGCTGAAACAGATCGATGCGCGCGCGGCGCATCTTGAAAAACTCGAAACTGAAGTCCGCGAGTGGGAAAAGAAGACGGCGAAAGCTGCGGACTCAGAACTGAAAAGTAGGGCTGCTCAAATCGCCAATGAACTGGCGCGGTCGCATGCCGGGAAAAATTTCTGCGTGGCCAAGCTGGCTGATGCTGATGGAAAGTTACTGCAAGCGGTGGCGGACGCGTTAAAGCCGAAATTCAGCGGCCCGATTTTTCTTGTGGGCGCGAAAGACGAATCCGTCGCATTAGTCGCGTCCATCCCAAAAGAAATGACCTCGAAATTCCAGGCGAACAAAATTATTCAGCAGATTGCGCCGATCGTAGGCGGCAAAGGCGGCGGACGACCGGAAAACGCGCAGGGCGGGGGGACCGACGCAGCAGAAATCGATGAGGCCCTGTCGAAAGCGCGTGAGCTCTTAAGCTAAGCCAAAGATTCACTGCGCGCTCGCGCTGGGGGTTCGCGCGTGTTTCACAAGCAGCTTCGGATTTTTGCCGTCCAGCGACATTCGATAAATCGACGGCCGGTTTTCGTTTTCCTTTTGAATGATGCAGAGGAATTCGTTGGTGCTCAGCCAAAATGGTTCCCAGACAAAATCATCTTTGCCCGTGACGCGAACCGCTTTTTCGCTCGTGAGATCGAATTTGTAAATCGCCGGTTGTGGACCGTCCCAGTTTTTGCGTTCGTGCTCGGAGCCGCAATCGACATCCATCAGCAGCGCCTTGCCGTCCGGCGAAACACTCAGTCGATCACCGCCGTTCATGCTCGCGTCAGTCAGAATCTTCGAGAGCTCCCATTTGTTCAGAACGTTTCCGTCCAGATCTATCTGGTAAATATTGTCGAGATCGTGACAAAAAATCGATTTGCCATCGCGCGCCCATTCCGACGCGCCAAACGCTTCGGGCCTTAGCTCTGCATTCTTCACAAACCGGAACGCGGAGCCATCGGCGTTCACCAGACCGAGTTGCCACGCCTTGTCTGCCATGATTGAGAACGCGAGCTTCGATCCATCCGGCGACCAGACAGGACCGAAACAATTGTCGCTCGGAATATTTGGCAGAACCGTCACTTTGCCGCTGGCGACGTCGGCGATTGCAATGTGACGCTCGGGACCAGGGCGATTCTTGGCGTCGCCTTCCGTGTTAAAGGCGATGCGTGTGCCGTCTGGCGAAATTTCAGGCAACGCCCCGGCCGCGATTTTCTTGGCGTGACTGCCGTCAGGATCCGCGACGAAAACGTTGTCGCCGTGTTCGTACGCGATCTTGCGTTGCGCCGCATTGCTGAGCGCGGAAAACGCGACGCAAAGGAACATGAAGAGGGTGAGCGGTTTCATTGGTGCAACTTTACGGCCCGCTGACAGATGGGAAACGCCCATTCTTGATTAGGCGTTTCAAGTTTTTCCCATCAGCAGACATTCGATAAATCGAGTCGTCCTTTTCGCCGGCGGCGCGGCTGAGAAAAAGAATATTGTCGTTGTCGATCCAAATGCCATCCCAGCCGAAAAGTTTTTTCGGAGTGAGCCTAGTCGCTTTTTGCGATTGGAGATCGAACGCCCACAGCGCTGGCAACGGCCCGTCCCAATCTTTGCGGCCGGATTCCTCGCCCATATCGATGCTCAAAAGCAATCGCTTGCCATTCGGCGAAACGTCGATCCGACCGTCGCCGCTCATATCGCCTTTTGGCACTATCTTGTCGATCTTCCATTGCACGCGAACCGCGCCGTCCAGGCCGAGTTGATAAATGTTCGTCATGTCCTGGCAAAAAACCGATTGGCCGTCGCGCGCCCAGATCGGCGAGTAGCGGGTCACTTCATTTTGAACGCCGGGCTTCAGCACATGAAAATTCGCGCCGTCTGAATTGATCGTGACGAGATCCCAGACTTCGTGCGGGCGCGTGGTGAAAAGGATTTGTTTCCCGTCAGCCGTCCAACTCGGGTAATAGGAATTGTCGCTCGGCACGTCTTTGAAGACGTTCACCTTTCCGGTCGCGACCTCTACCACGGCCATGTGACGGACGTAAGTCGTGTCGCTCGTTTTTTCGACGGTGTTAAACGCGACACGAGTTCCATCGGGCGAGATCGCCGGGAAAATTCCATCGGCGATCTTTTTCTCGCCGGTGCCGTCGAGATTTGCGATCCAGACAGCCTGGTTGCGTTCGAAAGCGATGTGCCGATCGCCACAAAATGCTGTGACGGAAAAGCCGGCGAGGACGAAAGCAAGAAGAATTATTTTTTTCATGGCAGGGCCAGTGTAACAAAAAAGGTCGCGGCGAGCGCGACTGAGAGGACGATGAGATAAGCCAATCCGCCAAATAGGAATTTGAAAATGCTAACGAACCAACCTTGGTGATAAACGCGGCGGATAGAAACAAAAACTTGCGCCGAGAAACCGATCCAGAGAAGGGCGATGATCCATCCCGCAAATGCTCCAGCGTCGACATCGTTCAAACCAATCGTGACGAGAATTATTAAGATAGTCGCGAGATAGGCGAAGCTATGGATATGGAGCGCGTAGATGAGATGATCGATGTAAAAGATCTTGCGCCGGACATAGAGAATCTTGAGCACAAGCGCAAAGAGGGGGATGCAGCAAAGCATCATGTAAGGAAGATTGCTGATCAGCGTTTTGACAAACAGCTGTAGCTTAGTCCCATGTTCGCCGATTTTTTCTTTCGCGCGCGTTTCTATCCATTTCTCGAAGGGCGTTGATGGATTCCCGGCCCGACTGAAGCCAACAAATGGCGTTCCGGGTTCTTTGGGTGTTGGCGTGGCTTGCCTAGATTGCTCCGCTTGTTCACCTTCCGCCGAAGCAGCGCGCCTCAATGCGTCCTCAAGTCTGGCGTGCACCTCAGGCGGCACATCCTTATGTTTTAGCTCGGCTTCAATCGCGACGCGCTCCTCGAGCGAGAAGCGATTCAGAGCGGAAGGAATTGCTTTAGCCCAGTAATTGACTGCGAAGAAAAAGAGAATGCTTGCGAGGAGGTAAAGGCGCAGCGGATGCACGTAGCGGACGCGATGGCCGGCGAGAAATTGATTCGTTAGTTTCCACGGACGAGCGAGGAGGAGAACGATCGTTGCGAAAAACTTCGAGTCCCAATTCAGGAACTCGTCCAAAAGGTCAGCGATAACATACCGAAACGAGCGCCGATAATCGATTGCCGGTTGGCCGCATTGCGCGCACCAATGTCCGCGCAATTGTGTTCCGCAATTTTCGCAATGCGTGAGCGGCTGATGCTGCGTTCTTCCTCGGCCGAAAAATCGTCTTCGGCGCGATGGCGCGTGTTCGATTGCCGGCATCGGCGTGTCGCCGGAAATGAGCTTTGTCACGTCGTCGCGCATCGGTCGAGCTTAGGAAAACGTGGCGCCTACGTCTATTCTGAATGTCGGCACCGTCTTCTTGGTCGCAGATCGGCAAGATGGCTGCGCCACGAAAAGCATTGACCACGCCGAGGTCGCGATGACACGATTTGCGGCCAAGTGGCCGGAAATCTTTTCAGAACTAAAAGCCCGGAGCATCTCATGGCCGAGGCGGCTGCTCCGGAGCGCCAACTCAAACGCACGCTCGGCCCCCTCGATCTCACGGCGATCGGGATCGGCGCAATCATCGGCGCCGGAATCTTTGCGCTCACTGGAACGGCGGCAGCCGGGCAGGTGTTTTCGTCCCGGCTGGAAACGCCAGTGATCAATTTTATTCAGGCTTGGATGTCTGGGGCGAATGTTGTCTTCGGGCGCGCGGGCGCGGGCCCGGCGATTGCCGCTTCGTTTATTGTGGCTGGTATCGCGTGCGGTTTCGCTGCTCTTTGTTATGCCGAGCTGGCATCGATGATCCCGGTGTCCGGTTCGGCCTACACCTATTCGTACGCCACGCTGGGCGAGATTGTGGCGTGGATCATCGGATGGGACCTCATACTCGAATACGCGGTCGGGAACATGGCGGTGGCAGTCGGCTGGTCGGGTTATTTTGTCCAATTGTGCGACAGCCTTTTTCATCTGAAGTTTCCGCTTTGGCTGGTCAACGATCCTCAAACAGCTACTAATCTGCTCGCCCAAGGCGGCGCGGCCTTGGAAGGTTATTCGTCCACAGCCTTGCCAGTCATCGCAGGCCACTCAATCGCGTTCAATCTGCCTGCGCTCCTCATCGTCGCCGGTGTCACCGCGCTTTTAGTTTACGGAATTCGTGAGAGCGCGCGCACGAACACCACCATTGTCATCATCAAGGTTGCAGTCGTCGTTTTTGTCATTGCCTTCGGCGCATTCATGATCAATCCCGCCAACTGGCATCCATTTGCGCCGAATGGTTTCGCCGGCGTCATGAGCGGCGCAGCAATCGTGTTCTTTGCTTTCATTGGATTCGATGCCGTTTCGACGACAGCTGAGGAAACGCGCAATCCGCAGCGCGACATGCCCATTGGGATCATCGGCAGCTTGATCATCTGCACGTTGCTCTACGTGCTGATGTCGAGCGTTCTTACGGGTATCAAGAAGTACACGGTTTATACGGGAGACGCCGCTGCAGTGGCCACGGCCTTCGCCAGCAAACCATGGGCGCGCGCACTCGTCAGCGCTGGCGCATTGGCCGGGACGACTTCAGTGTTGCTCGTTTTTCAACTCGGTCAGCCGCGCATTTTCATGGCCATGGCGCGCGACGGCTTGTTGCCGCAATATTTTGCGAAGGTTCACCCGCGATTCCGCACCCCACACATCACGACCATTTGGACCGGTGTCGTGGTCGGCGTTGTGGCCATGATTACAAACATCGGCGATCTGGCCGACCTGACCAATATCGGAACGCTCTTTGCGTTCATCCTGGTTTGTTTGGGTGTGAACGTCTTGCGTCGTGTCGCGCCCGATCGGCCGCGCCCGTTTCGTGTTCCGTTTGTTCCCGTGTTTCCAATTCTTGGTGTTATCCTCTGTGTCGTATTAATGCTGAGTTTGCCTGTGATGACCTGGATCCGGTTTGTGGTCTGGCTCGGAATCGGACTAACAATTTATTTCCTTTACAGTGTGCGCCACAGCAAGCTCCGTCGCGGACTGGACGCGGGGATAACCGAAGACGTTCCCCCGCCACTGATCAAGACGTAAAAGCAGCGCAAGCCTCCGGCCCGCCGCGGCAGGCGAGAGGCGTGCGCTACCTTGCTCCTGCGGCCGCGCGATCTACGCCGCTTGCTGCGCGTGAGAAACTCTGTCGTCTATCTCCAGCCAGTCGAATGTTGTGGTCTTTTCGGGATCCAGCCCGAGTTTCTTGGTTTCTTCGACGAAGAACTCGCGCTTTTCCAGATCGTCGTAGAGACTGCTGGCTTCTACCTTTTCGCTCCAGCGCTTGATTTCCGCTGGCGTTTTCGGCTCTCCGATTCCATTGAGCCACTCGACCATCTCCTCGTCGCTCGCGCCCTGCTCGATTTGCGCTTTGAAATCTTCGCCCTTAGCGCCCTTGAATCCGAAGAGCGTACGGTCCAGCGGACAATCGAAATGGTATTCGCCCATGTTCCCTGCTACCAGAGCCCGGCACTTATCGATGGTACGGCCAAGAATGGCGTAGCCGCGCAAGCGAATACGCGGGCTGCGTGGCGCTTCCCTTGTTAAATCTTTTCCAGTGATTTCCCTTTTCATATCTCAAATATTTCGAATACCGGGCGGGATCCGGCTGCAAAGTATGCCGACATAATTCAGGAAACGCTGATGATCGAAAATGACAAAGCACGAACGACCAATGACGAAGCACAAATGCTGGGAATAACCCTGCGTGTTTATTTTGGTCATTCGGATTTCTGACATTCCTTCGTCATTCGACATTCGGATTTCATCATTCATAGAGTTCCTCAAGACATGACAAGTGGCGTAATGCGTCGCACAATTAGGCATGGTCAAAGTTAACGTCTCTTACACCGGCGATTTGCACTGCGACGCGACGCATGGTCCCTCGCAATCAAAAATTTCCACGGATGCACCGATGGACAACAAGGGTAAAGGAGAAGCATTTTCGCCCACTGATCTCGTCGCGACGGCGCTCGGCACCTGCATGACCGCTCCCGCCCGATTCGGCGCATCGCGAAGTGCTCGAGCAGACGGCGCTTAACTGTCCGGTCCACAAAAGCCTGCCGCCGGAAATTCACCGCCCGACAAAATTTTTCTGGAAAGGGTAATGCGCACGCGTCTCGCGCGCTGGCGAGCGCGTCCCGCGATCGCGAACTTTTCTCGTGCGCCACGCTGCAGATTGCGATCAGTGTTTCACGAAAAGATTGCTTCGGCGCGACGCCGAAACCGGCAGGCGAGACGCGTGCGCTACCCGTACAGCCACTGCATATAATCGCGCACACCTTGTTCCAACGGAAACCGCGGCTCGTAACCTAGCGCGCTGCGCGCGTTCGTGAGATCGGCCTGCGTGAAGTTTTGATAATGCGCGTGCGGATTATCGATGTAATCCGGCTGAAAATTTGTGCCCAGGCACTTATTTAGAACATCTACCAGTTCGTTGAATGAGCGCGCCTGACCCGAACCGAGGTTATAGATTCCGCTGGTCTGAGCATCGAGCGCCCGAATGCTGCCTTCAACGGCGTCCTTCACATAAACAAAGTCGCGCTTCTGTTCGCCATGCTTGAAAATGCGCGGCGGCTGGCCGGCTTTCATCTGTTGCGCCAGATGATAAACCATGCTCGCCGGCACGCCTTTGTGTGCTTCGTGCGGCCCGTACACGTTGAAGTAACGCAAGCCGATGATGATCCAATCGGGGAACTCGGCAGCAGCGCGCCTGGCGATATTGTCCATGATTGCCTTTGAAAACGAGTAAGCATTCGCTGGCGCAGCGCCGTTTGATTCGACGCTGGCCTCTGTGACGGCACCGTAGGTGGATGCCGAGGAGGCGTAGGTGATTCGTGTCTTTGTCGGGCGCGCAAAATTCAAAATCCGGCGAAAACTTTCCACGTTGTCATGAACTTGCTCGAACTGGTCATGATTGGTCGTGTCAGTGATTGATGCGAGATGAAAAATTGCATCGAACTTTTCCTCGCCGAATCGCGCGTGCCAATCGAGCGTCGCTAGATTTTGCGCGACGAAGTCGCCTCGGTAGCCGATGAGATTTTTGAAATTACCTGAGCGGAAATCGTCGATCACCGTGAGACACGCGCCCGGAAACTTGTCCTGCAACGCCAGCGTGAGGTTCGATCCGATGAAACCCGCGCCACCGGTGATAACGAAACTGGGAGCAGAAGAGGCCACAATTACATTTAGGTGTAGAGGCGCGTGTCCTCACGCGCGATCCAGGGACCTGCCGCTGGGGACAGCCGCCACTACACGGTTTGGTTGATTAAATAAATCTTGACTCGCCGAGCGCAAGTCCCTAGTCGTGGCACGGGCTTCGAACCCGTGATCATCGGCAGGATGCCGTTGCTACGTTCTTTGCGAGCTTGGAAAAGTGGATCGGCGCAAGAAATCCCGTGAGAATCGGGAGCAGTTGCGCTGCTGTAACTGGATACGACTTCCCCATGGGCCAATCCTCGAAAGTTTTCGGGGGTGAAGGCGGGAAGAAGGCAAAGCCAGGAGCCAGAATATTTGTCCGGTCCACCTCATTCGTCCCGCGAATGCGAGACGAAAAAACTTCTTCGCAAAAAGAAGAATGAGAGCTGGGCGATGCGGCCTCGGCCATACAAGTCCGACTCTCGGAGTTGGAGGAAACTTGTATGCGAAATCGCCCAGTTTGGTTTTTAATTCTCAATTTGACGCTCGCGGCGCCCGCAATTCATGGGCAGGACGCCGTAAGATCGACACCCACGGATGAGGAAGAAACGGCGCAATCCGAGCCGGTCGTCGTCTCTGCGACGCGTTTCGATATCCCCCTCGAGCAATCCCCAGCCAGCGTGAGCGTGATTAGCTCGGAAGAGCTCGAGCACAAACAAATCGAACGCGTAAGCGATGCGCTTCGCGAAGTGCCTGGGCTGTCGGTTGTCCAAACCGGAACGGCGGGTCAATTGACGTCGGTTTTCACGCGCGGATTACGCAGCGAACACACGCAGGTTTTGCTCGATGGCATTCCCATCAATCAAGGTCTGCAGGGCGCATTTAATTTTGCCGACTTCACTACGGACGATATCGGCAGGATCGAGGTCGTGCGCGGGCCGCAGAGCACTCTGTACGGTCCGCGCGCTTTGGCAGGCGTCATTCAAATTTTCACGAAACAAGGCGAAGGTCCACCCGGTATCACGCTGAGCGCTGAGGGCGGCTCCTACAACACCTTTCGCGAATGGGCCGAGAGCGACGGGAAGATCGACAACTTCGATTACTCGATCGGCGCAAGCCGGCTCGATACGGATAATGCGCGTCCAAATAACAATTATCGCAACACCGCTGCAATCGCGGACATTGGGTGGTCGCCGAACGAGCAGTTACGCATTGGCAGCTTGTTCACCTATTCGGTGAGCGACACCGGCAATCCGAACACGATTTTCGATCCGCGTCCCATTGATCACTTCCTCACCGAACGATGGTTAATCGGTCCACACATCGATTGGAAAGCGACCGACTGGTGGGAGCACAAATTCATTTTTGCTTACGATCACGAGCGGCAAATCAACGACCCGAACGAGGACGGGTTTGTCGGCCCAACTCGGGCCCTCTTTGAACGGACGCAAATTGATTATCAAAACGATTTACGACCTGCATCCTGGCTCACAGTGACTTCCGGATTTTTTTTCAGCCGCGTCAATGCCGGTCAGGAGCGCCCGTTCGTTCTGCAGATTTTTGGTCCGCAACCAACGTTCGTGAGCGATCACACTGAAGAGATAGCCGGCTTCCTGCAGACGACTCTGATGCCAATCGAAAATTTGATCTTCGTTGCTGGTGGCCGCTTTGATCATTTCAACCAGTTCGGCGGCGTCTGGACTTATCGGTTCGCCGGCAGTTACAAGATCGACAAGACAAACACAGCGTTACATTCCAGCGTGGCGACCGGATTCAGTCCGCCGAGCAGTCAGGACAAAATTTTCGGAACCAATTTTGCACTTAAGCCGGAACGAGATTTTGCCTGGGACATTGGCGTCAGGCAGGAGCTGTGGCAGAACCGCGTTTCCCTCGGCCTGACTTATTTTCACAACGATTTGTCGAACGCAATCGGATCCAACAGTCTTTTTCAGACGCTGAACCTCGGCGCAGCCGAGACCCAGGGATTGGAAGCCGAATTGCGCGCACAACCCATCACGAATCTTCTGTTCACGGCGAGCTACACTTATCTGGACGCGGAGAAGACTTCTTCGAAAGACATTTCGCAATTGCAAGGTGCGCGTCTGCCGCGCCGGCCGCGGAACGAAGTTTATCTTTCGGCTTCGTATCTTTGGTGGAAAAAATTGCGCACGACGATCGAAGCCAAGTTCGTGAATGCGCGCGAGGAAATTAATTTCGGCGGACCAAACTTCGACATTGAGGACTACAGCTTCGTCAATGTCGCCGCCGAATATGAAATCAATCCGCACATGTCGATCTTCGGAAGGATCGACAATCTCACTGGCGAGCATTACGCCGAAGTTTTTGGATTCCCGAATCTTGGAACGGCGGCCTACGCGGGAATGAAGGTGCGGTTTTAATCGGACGCGAATAATGAAAACACCAGTTGTGATGTCGTGGAGCGGAGGAAAAGACAGTGCAATCGCCTTGGATGAGTTGATGAAAACCGGCGATTACGATGTCGTTAGTCTAATGACGACTGTGTCGGAGGAATATCGACGGATTAGTCATCACGGCGTCCGCGAAGCGCTGCTAGACGAACAAGCGCGGGCGATCGGAGTACCGCTCGAGAAAGTTTATCTTCCCTCCGGCGAGCCGGGTGGATGCACGAACGATGTTTACGAAGCGATCATGAGTCGAGTGATGGCTCATTACAAAGCCAGAGGCGTGGAGACCGTTGCTTTTGGCGATCTGTTCCTGGAAGATTTGCGCGCGTGGCGTGAAGCGAATCTGGCGAAAGCCGGTATGCGCGGGATTTTTCCGATTTGGAAACGCAACACGACCAAGGTGGCTCACGAGATAATCCAACTTGGCTACAAGGCTTATCTCTCGTGTGTGGAGCCAAAAGTAGGCTCAGGATTTGTTGGCAGACTGTATGACGAGGAGTTCTTGCAGGTACTTCCATCCGAGATTGACCCATGCGGCGAGAATGGAGAGTTTCACTCCTTTGTATTCGATGGACCGATTTTCAAGAGAGCTGTTTCAGTGAGAGTCGGCGAAACCGTAACACGCGATGGAAGATATTACGCAGATCTTCTGCCGAACGACTCCGTGGAGAAATGCACGGCGGAGTTGATTCCGCCTGTCTGAAAGAAGGAAATTATGAATAAGCGATTGATCACATTGAGCGCCATAGTTGGGCTCGCTGCCCTGTCACGTTTGTTGCCGCACCCGCCCAACGTAACGCCGATTGCGGCCATCGCTCTTTTTGCCGGAGCGCACTTTTGCAATCGCAAAGCCGCTTTTCTGTTGCCGATTGCGGCGATGTTTTTAAGCGACCTGGTAATCGGCTTCGCGGTTTACGGCGGTGCGTTGCTCAAATCTCAGCCAGTCGTTTATTTTTGCATGCTGATGGCAGGTGTAATTGGGCGCCTCATTCGGAACAACGGATCTGCGTTGAAAATTGCATCGGCAACACTTGGTAATGCCGTGATGTTTTATCTCGTCACGAATTTTGCTGTATGGGCGTGGGGCGCGCTTTATCCGAGGACTTGGAGTGGACTAATCGCGTGTTACACCGCCGCGATCCCATTTTTCCGTAACAGTCTCATCGGCGATATTACTTTCGTGGCCGTGCTCTTTGGAGGATTCGCTGTGTTGCAGAGATTTTTTGTTTCATTACGGGAACCGTTGCCAGCATAAGGATGTCACTGTATGCGCATCGTATCGTTACTTGCCAGTGGAACCGAAATCGTCTGCGGCCTGGGCGCGGGGAAAGATTTGGTCGGCCGATCGCACGAATGCGACAATCCCGATTGGATAAAGAGATTACCGATTTGCACTTGGCCGGCTTTCGACGTGGAAATGTCGAGCCGCGCGATCAATGCGGAGGTAAGCCGGCGAATCAGAGCAAACGAGCCGCTTTATTACATTGACGCCGAATTAATCGCACGACTGGATCCTGATCTTCTCATCACGCAGGAGCATTGCGACGTGTGCGCGGTCACACCGCGCGACGTGGCCAGAGATGGTTGCCAGGATTTGGCTCGCCAGGCTTTGGCGCTGAGCGCGGGAACGGTGCGCGGCATTTATGACGGAATATTTGCGGTGGGGAACGCGATCGATCGTGTTGCGGCCGCAAGAGGTCTCGTTGCTGACATTCAGCAGAATATCGACAACGTCCATCGAGCAGTGCGTCGAAAATCGGCGCCGACTGTTGTCGCGTTGGAATGGACTGATCCAGTTTTCCCGATGGGCAACTGGGGACCCGAATTGGTCGAGGCCGCCAATGGAAAATTGTTGTTAGGGAAAAAAGGCGAACACTCGCAGGTAACTTCGTGGGCGCGCGTGCGGGAGGCGGACCCGGCGTTCTTGATCGTTGCGCCGTGCGGCTACAATTTGAGCAGAAGTATGCGCGAGATTCCGATTCTCGAAGCGCTGCCCGGCTGGTTCGAGCTCAGCGCCGTCAAGAATGGACGCGTTGCTTTCGCCGACGGAAACAAATTCTTCAACCGCTCCGGCACAACGATCGCGGACACAGTCGAAATCATTGCCGAGATCGTGCATGGCTGCCGGCTCCAGCGGAGGTGGGAAGGGAGTGCATGGCAGCGTTACACTCCTGTGGAAAAAAAGCGCGCGTTGCAGCTTGCGCATTTGTGATCATCGCCGCCGAATTCGAAATTAATGCGCACCTGTCGATCTTCGGTCGGATCGACAACCTTATGGACGAACATTACTCGGAAGTTTTCGGTTTCCCCGCGCTCGGGCGCGCCGCGTACAAGGCATTAAGCTGCGGTTTTGAAACTGTAGCGGCGATCTGCGATCGCCGATCTCGCGCTTCTCGATATTAGGTGATATGATTCGTCTGATGAGTGTCCCTATCCTGCCTCTGAATGAAATGAGCGTCGAAGAAAAGCTGCAGACGATGGAAGCGCTTTGGCAAAGCTTGTCGGCGGAGCCTTCGGCCATTGAATCGCCCCCATGGCACGAAGAAGAGTTACGTGAGCGCGAACGAAGGATCGAATCGGGAGAGACGAACTTTATCGACTGGGAAGAAGCGAAGGCTGA
>QHPD01000047.1 GCA_003218975.1 Verrucomicrobiota bacterium | reverse complement strand
AGCTCAGGTTCTCGTTGCTCGCGAGGCTATCAGTGCCCAGGCAAATGTTGAATCCTAACGCGCGCAATCGTTCGAACGGAAATCGGCTATGCCCGAAATAATCGTGACTCCGTGGGGAATGCACGACATGGAATTTCGTTTTCGATTTTTCGAGCAGCTCGAAATCCCCGTGTACTAATTCGTTTAGGTGTGCAACGATCCAATTTGGTAGGCCGCGACCGGCGGTCGCGGCGAGGAAGAGCTCTAGCGGCGTCTTGCTTCCGCAGTCATCCATGGGCCGGCCGATGCTCTTCAGAAATTCATAGAGCGCACCTGATGCATCGCGAAACAACTCCATCTCCTCGCGCGACTCGGCCAAATGTGTCGTCAATAGAATATTCTTCTGTTGCGCGACTTCCTCGCAACAGCGATACAGATTGTTGGAAGCCGTGAATAATGCGTGCGGGGCTAATCCCCAATTCGGCGCCGACTTCAGTGATTTAATTGCTCGCCGCAGCGAGTCCGTCCGGCGGCGGACAAGATCGACCAGTTCGTTTGCGCGCTCCGGCGCACGCACATCGATCAGCTCGGCAAACCACCACGTGTGAATCGGCTCGCGGATCTGCGAAATCAATTCTGGAAACGCAGTCAGATTTGCGACGATAGTTGTGCCGAATCCTTTCGCCTCCACGAAACCATCGTTGATCGAGGCAAGATAGTCTTTCGGCGCAAGCTTCGCCTTCTCAGCGTTGATCGCGCGAATCCAATCGGCAAAAGACTTTTGTGGCGGGATTTTGCCGCGCAAGCACGTGTAGTCAAGATGGCAATGCGTGTTGATCAGTCCAGGCAACAGCGCTTGGTCGCCAAGATCGATCGCTTCACCGGCATTGCGCGTTTTGATCTCATCAAACTTTCCAACATCGACAATTCGATTTGCGGAAACCACGACCGCGCCGTTTTCGATGGGCGCTCCATCCATGGTCACGACGGTGCGCGCACGAACGATCATTCGCCTTTAACCACTTTCCGGCATTCCGCGATTAACAGATTGCACGCTTCCTGGCAAAGCAGAGGAATTGTAGCCGCGGTGGTCTTGTCCGCCGTAGCCTCGGCGCACGCAGATGACGGCGCCCTCGCCGCAGCTTGATCAAAATCGGGATCAAACTTTTCACTCGGCAATTTCGTGGACGAAACCGTCCCGCGCGTATCGCGTTTCCACAAGATCGTCCGCAAACATCCGCCATCGGATCGGCAAAAATCTCCCACCACGCGATCGGCTTGCTCGTCGGAAATTTTCGCCGCAATGCGATACATTCCTGATTGCCGATCCAACGTTTGGCGCAACGGGGTGGTGTGAAGTTGGCCACTTTTCCAAGCCACAAACACGTCGAGCCTGCCCGAATAAAAATAATCGAGGGCGCATTTCAGCTCCGCCAGCGTCGCAAGCTCCAATCGCCAGCCACGGCGCAAGTTCGGCGCCGTTTTGAGCGGACGATAGTTTCCTGCGTCGTCGTATTTCGCTATGTCGATCGCGTCTTCTGTGCTGCGAAAAGTTTGCAAATCATTGCGGCCTTCATCGTCGCGATGCGACAGAACAAAACCGCCGGTACTTGTTTTTTGAATCAGAATTTGACCGAAGTAGAACGGCGCAGCGAGCGCCGCTTGGAGAACTCGCTCGATGGAATTCGGCATTGACAGAGCGGCCGGCGCTGCCGGACCCGGCGCGCCGAGCTAATGCAGACAATGAGCGATCAGGCCGCCTGCGCGCTCCAGAAATTGTCGATCTTCGTCGCCGAAGGCATTCAATTTATCACTCTCGGCATCGAGCATACCCAGAATGTGGCGATGCTCGTTGCGCATTGGCACAATGATCTCGGAACGAGTCGTGTGAAACGTGGGCAGATAGCGCGGATCGCTATGCACGTCGCCCACGATGATCGGGTTGCCCGACTCCAGCGCAGCGCCGCATAGCCCCTGCGTGATGGGAAACCGCGCGTAGGTCGGCGGCTCGCTGCCGGTTTCGGCAAGGATCACAAATTCATCTTTGATAATCTTGTAAATAGCGAGCCAGCGATAATCGCGCGCGGCGCGAATCATCTCCACGAGTTGCCTCATGCGTTTTCGGGTGCAGCCACCCGCGAGCGCGAACGCGCCAATCTCTTGAAGCTTTTTGCACGTTGTCTCCTTCATTCGCGGGAAGGCAATCTCGTCCAAAAGAAAACAAGTGCGAGCGCGATTTCAACTTTCGGCGTCGAAATTTGCTGCCTGCTCGATAATGATATCGGCGACGCCCGGATCAGTGCCGATGGACGGCGCGTAGGATAGCGAGCGATTATCGATCGCGTACGGATTGTGTCGGAAAATTTCGCCGCGCGCCGCGTGTGAACTGTTTGCCTGCCGCGCGGTATGTCGTCCGGCCGACCGAAGGCGGGCCGATAGTTGATTCGCGATTCCCAGCAAAGCGGGAATGTCTTCGTAACTGTGAAGTCCGTCGGAAATGAAAAACGGAACTACCACTACGTTCCGAGTCTTCGTCAATTTCCGCCAATCTGACACGAGTGGCGGTTCTTCCATGTAAACGTTGAGTACCGCAGCATATTTGCCGAGTGACCGGATTTTTTCCGCTTCGCGTTTTGCCGCTGCTGCGCTGTTCTCGTTCAAGTCGGTTCCGTGCGCTACAATCAAAAGACTCGTTTCGCTTTCGGGAATGCCGGCCGCAATTTGATGTGCGCGTCGCAGCAATAGGTCAGTCATCAGAGGATGGTTCCCCACCGGTTCGCAATATTTCCAGATTTGACCATCTGAGCGTTTCGTCGTCCGGCCCTTCAATCCGAGTTCTCTCGGAACTACCGTTTGCGTGAAGTAACCCTCGCTGATGAAATTCGGGACGACATAAACTTCACGAACCGATTGCGAATCGAACAAGAAGAGCGCGTCGCGCAAACTCGGTTCTTCTTTCCAAAACGCGCAGCCGACATCTGCAAAAACTTTCCGGCGCCGAATCTCCGTTGTATGAGCTAACGTTGGCGCGCTCGAGGCCGGGTTCACGGTCGAGCCGTGGGCGACAATTAAGAGCGCGCTGTCGTCGGATGTCACAGAACAAACGTTCAACAGCCTGTTCTGAGCGCAAGTCGAATGAGGCCAAGGCCGAATTGCAGCGGAACTTTCGCTAAATACTGCGTCGTTTAGGGAGGCGTCAGACAACTTTTTCCACGCGATTTAGATTGAAAGTTTTCGTGGCAATCGGCTTAATCGCAGTTTGCGCGGACCTTCGGGTCTAACCATGAACGCGCCGATTAAGCCGGCAGCCGCTTGCGCCACCCTTGCGGCGACGCTCGCCGTTTCCTTAATTTTCGTATCGAGCGGGCTTGCTCAGGAGACGGCAGCTCCGGGCACGGTGGAAGCCGAGCGGGTGACCGTGACTGGCGAGCCCGTGATTGTGACTGGCTCTCTCATTCCAACCACGGAGGAAGTCGGCTCGAACCCAGTTTCAATTCTCAACCGCGATTTGATCAACAAGTCTGGTCAAGGCACC
>QHPD01000020.1 GCA_003218975.1 Verrucomicrobiota bacterium | reverse complement strand
CCGAATCCTGCGCACCGCAATTATCGGATTCATTTTGAGACGGATGATTTCACTTCCGTTTGTCCGGTCACAGACCAGCCCGATTTTGCAAGGATCGACATTGATTATGTGCCAGACCGGCTCTGCGTCGAAAGCAAATCCCTCAAATTTTATCTGGCGTCATATCGAAACGAGCGCGCCTTCAACGAAGCCGTAACCAACCGCATTCTGGACGATTTCGTAAAAGCATGCGCGCCGCGCGAAGCGATCGTGACCGCACAATTTTCCGCGCGCGGCGGAATCGCGCTTACGGTGCGCGCGGAGTATCCGAACAACCAAGCTGGCGCTGGCAACGAACGATAAAGCGGCGCGTTACTGCCGCAGCTGCGCCGCTTTCAATTCGTTCGCCGTCCACGCTTTCGCCTGGAAACCGTCGCCAAATGGCGACCGACGTGCAACGTTGCGGCGTCAATAAATGAAACGCGCGGTTGTTCTTTTAAGCGGCGGAATCGATTCGACAACGACTCTGGCAATTGCGATTACCGAAGCCTACGAAGCATATGCGCTGTCGTTCGACTACGGCCAGCGACACCGAATCGAAACGGAAGCTGCTCGCCGCATCGCCGACTCGTTAGGCGCAAAAGAACATCACGTTGCAAAGATTGACCTGCGCATCTTCGGCGGCTCGGCGCTCACCGATAATGTCGATGTGCCGAAAAAGCGATCGGAAACAAAAATCGCGCATGGGATTCCGGTCACGTACGTGCCCGCGCGCAACACCATCTTTCTGGCTTATGCGCTTGCGTGGGCGGAAGTGATTCCGGCCAGCGACATTTTTCTCGGCGTAAACGCCATTGATTACAGTGGCTACCCCGATTGCCGTCCGGAATTCATTGAAGCGTTTGAAAACCTTGCCAATCTCGGGACAAAAGCCGGCGTTGAAGACAGACGCTTTCATATCCACACGCCGCTAATCAAACTCTCGAAAGCCGAAATCATTCGTAAAGCTGTCGAGGTCGACGTTGATCTTTCACTCACGCATAGCTGTTACGATCCGTCGCCGGAAGGTCTTGCTTGTGGCGAATGCGATGCCTGTCTCTTGCGGCTTAAAGGCTTTCACGAAGCCGGACTAAAAGATCCGATCCGCTACGCCAAGAAATGAAAGGTTTGTTCCGAATTTTCGAGCTCACGAAAAACGAACAGCGCGTCGTCCTCGTCGTGATTCTCGCCCTGACAGTTGGCGCACTCGTGCACTACGAACGTCGCGTCCATCGCGTTCACGTTCGCGCTCCGACCGCACCAGAGATGAAAGCATCCCCAAGTCCGGTGCAATCCGAGGACGAGCAATAGCGTTCAATCTTCGATCAAGCCGGGGATTCGTCCGTAACCGACAAAAACTGGACTGAGTTTGGCGTCGGCGCTGGTCGGTGGTGGCGGCAATTTAAAATCAAACACGCTGACGCCAAAGCGTTGTTTTCCATCGTATGTACGACCGTCGCTCGCTCCGACCATGACGCGCTTTTTCGTCCGCTTTTCGCGTCCCAGATAAATCATCGTGTGCGTGACCGGCGGATCGCGATCGATGCTGTAGGTGCCGCGCCAGAAGAGCAGATCGCCCGGCTTGAGCGCATCGAATTCAAATGAATCCTCGTGGCGGCTCAGGACCGCGTTGAAATTTCCGGCCTTGCGCACCCAGACATATTGCTGGCTGGAATCACGTGGCACGTCGAAGAATCCATTTTGCCGGAGGACGTAATAAATGAAGCCTGAGCAATCCATTCCCCCATCTGTGGGCTCGGCCGAGCCATAGCTGTAACCGAGATTTTGTTTTGTCAGCTCGAGTCCCGCCTCGATGATTTGGTGCACTTTCGGCGGATAAGTGTCGTAACCAGCAATCTCATCTGGCGAAAGGCTTACATTGGGCGCGCCTTTTCTTTCGGGTGTCGGATGCACAGTTTGTGATGGCGTCGCCGAAGGCCGCGGAGTTTCGGTCGGACTGGCAGATGGGGTCTCCGCTGGCGTGACGGTCGCGGATGGAGACGGAGTTGGCGTGGGAGATGCCTTTTTGCGCTTTGATTTCGCCTTCGGCGCCGGGCTCGGGGATGGAGTCGGCGAAATCTTCTTCTGTTTTGGCGAAGCCGTCGGAGACGGACTCGGCGTGGTTTTTTTCGCTGAGCGCTTCCGATGTTTTCGCGTGGGCGTGGGCGTTGGAGTTGGTTCGAAAATCTTCTTAATTTTTGTGCCTAACGACTCTTCAGCGGTGCCCGAAGCGGGGATCGCCGTGAAACAAATCGCCAGGACCAAAAGACTCCGCAGGATTGTTTTAGTCGCGGCAAACAAGATCAATGGGCGAGCTCTTGGAGAATGGCTTTGTTGAGACGAATGCCGCCCTCGAAATTTTCGAGAGGGAAATTTTCGTTAGGCGAATGCGCGCGACAATCAGACAATCCGAGGCCCGTCAGAAGCGTTTCGATTCCCAGGATGCCGCGAAACTCCGAGACAATTGGGATGCTGCCGCCTTCGCGAATTAGCGCGACACCGTGGTTGAAAGCTTTGCGCAATGCACGCTGGGCTGCTTCGCCGATCGCTGAATGCGGATCGGTGAGATACCACGGCCCGCTGTGACCATCGGTAATCTCCAGCGTGACACCTTTGGGCAGATGCTTTCGCAAATGCTCCTTTGCCTGCTTTAGAATCTCCTCGCCGTGCTGTTCCGGAACAAGCCGGAAGGTCAGTTTTGCCATCGCATGACTGGCGATCACGGTCTTTGTCCCTTTGCCCTGATAACCGCCGCCGATTCCATTGATCTCGGCCGTCGGTCGCGCCCAGATGCGCTCAACCGAATTGTAGCCGGCTTCGCCGAAAAGTTCGGGCACGCCCGTTTCTTTCAGAACGAGCTTGTCTCCATCCACCGGAAGTTTGCGCCATGCTTCGCGCTCCCAATTCTCCAGCGGCTTCACGCGATCATAGAATCCTGCGATTGCCACACGACCCTCGCGATCATGAAGTGTGGCCAGTAATTGCGCGAGTGCGGTGATAGGATTTGCAACGGCGCCTCCAAAGACACCTGAATGCAAATCCATCTTTGGTCCGGTTACTTTGACCTCGAGGGCGGTCACTCCGCGCAGCCCGTAACTTAGTGTTGGCACGCCGCACGCGATCATCATGGTGTCGGAGATTACCGCGACGTCGCTCTTGAGTGCACCGCGATTTTCCTCCAGAAAACCGCCGAGGTGTACGCTGCCGATTTCTTCTTCGCCCTCGATCACGAGATGCAAGTTCACCGGCAGGTCGCCATTTTGTTCGATCGTCTCCTGAATGCCGAGAATGTGTGAAAGGATTTGTCCTTTGTTGTCCGTAGCGCCGCGCGCAAAGACGTATCCATTCTTGAGAACGGGCTCGAACGGCGGCGAATCCCAAAGCTCGAGAGGATCCGGCGGTTGCACATCGTAATGTCCGTAGATCAAAACGGTGCGGCGCCCGGGCTGATGTTTGTTGCGCGCCCAGACGATGGGATGCCCTCGCGTAGGAACAAGCTGTGTCTCCAGACCAATGCTAGTAAGTCTTTTCACGAGCCAGTGCGCGCATTCGGCCAACCGCTCGGCGTACTGGTCATCCGTCGAAATGCTTGGGAACCGCAGGAAAGAATAAAAATCTTCAAGATAATTGTCGCGCATGGCCACAAGCTAATCGGCTTTTCGACTTTTGCCTACGACTTCCGCCGAAGTTGGCCGCGGACCAGATACACAATCGAGGCGAGCGCCAGCACGATTCCAGTCACGACGAATTCGCGAACCGTCGCATGGGCGAGAATCCAAAGGATCGCCAGGATCGCCAGCGCGGGCACAATTTTCATTCCAGGGAAATTGAAGGGCTCACCATCCGAGCGCATATCGCGTTGCACCAAAAACCAGCAGCTGGCGCAGCAAAGCAGATACATCAACAACACCGCGACGTTCGAAAGCACCGCCAGCTTTTCAAAGGTGCCGCTGATTGACAGCGCAAAGGCCAGCGTCGCGTAAGTCATGATCGCGACATCTGGTGATCGATAGCGCGGATGAACGTGCGCGAAAAACTGCGGCAACGCGCCATCGCGACCGAAAGCAAAGATCATTCGCGGTGAACTCAGGATATCGCTGGTCACAAATCCAAATGCGGAGATCGTGGCTCCAGCTAGAAGAATCGTGCGACCTAAGTTGCCGAGAAATTTCGCTGCCGATTCGGCGAGTGGCGCGTGAGGATGATTCGCGAGATCGGCGCCGAGCGTACCCTGCGCTACGAGTTGGATCAGGATGTAGATGACCGTGGTGACGAGGAGCGCCAGATACGCCGAACGCGGAACGGTGCGCGCCGGATTCTTCACTTCGCCGCTCGGAATCAGTGCCACCTCGATTCCGACGAAAGCGAAAATCAAGAGGATAACGGCATCGCCTAATGACTTGCTGCCTGGCCACGCCGACCACGTGAGGTTCGCCGGATGAATGAAAAAGATTCCCGCGCAAACGAACAGCAACAAGGGTAGAAGCTTTGCCAGCGTGATCACGCTCACCGCACCCGCACCTGTGCGCACGCCGCGGACGTTAATTAGTACGAGCAAACCATAAACAGCAAACATAACGGTAATCCGCATCACGGGACTGCCGAGGAATGGAACGACGAGCGCGATTGAATTCGCGAGGACGTTCACGACCCCAGCGACCGCGCCAAGTGCTGTTAGAAAATAAAGTATACCAGCAAGGAATCCGACGTAACGACCAAATGCGACTTCGACATACGCGTAGAGGCCGCCGGTCAACGACACGCGACTGCCGGCGATCGCGAAACAAGTGACGAACAACACCATCGCAACCGCACAGCAAACGAATGCGAGTGGCGCGGCGGGTCCTAGTCCTCTCGCAACTGTTGCCGGAATTACGAAAATTCCTGCACCAATTGTCGAGCTGACAATATTCGCGGTGAGAGCTGGGATCCCGATGCCGCGGACGAGCTTTTCATCTGTGCGTTCCGCGTCTTGGATCGTCAACGTTGTATTAGCGGACATCGGCGCATGGTGAGCGAAGCGGGAACTCGAATCAAGGCAGATTCGCGCGGAGACTGCTACAAAATGTTGGGCTCCCCGGACACCGGCGGCCCACAAATTGTATGATTTTGCGCTTGTAAGCCTCTGGAGCTCACTATATTCAACACCCGGGTCGAGTTATTTCGGCCTGCCATGCATTTACAATCGCTCGAGCTACTCGGCTTCAAGTCGTTCGCCGATAAAACGATTCTTAATTTTCACGAAGGTATCACCGCTATCGTTGGTCCGAACGGTTGCGGAAAATCCAATGTGCTCGACGGGGTGCGTTGGGTCTTGGGCGAACAGTCCGCCAAATCGCTTCGCGGCGACGAGATGGCCGACGTTATTTTCAACGGCAGCGAGATGCGTAAACCGCTCGGGTTTGCTGAGGTTTCTCTTAACCTTACTGATTGCGAAAAAGACCTCGGAGTCGATTGGCACGATGTCCGCGTAACGCGCCGTGTTTATCGGGACGGCAATTCGGAATATTTCCTAAACAAAATCCCGTGCCGGCTTCGTGACATTCAAAGTCTTTTCGCAGATACCGGCGTGGCGCGGAGCGCTTATTCAATGATGGAACAGGGCAAGATCGACACGATCTTGAGCTCGCGTCCGGAAGATCGCCGCGCCGTGTTTGAAGAAGCCGCAGGGATCACAAAATATAGAACGCAAAAGCGCGAAGCGCTGCACAAACTCGAGGCAACAGAGGCAAATCTGTTGCGCATCGGTGACGTCATTAAAGAGGTGAAACGACAGATCGGCTCGCTGCAACGACAGGCGGGCAAGGCCCGACGTTATCAGGCGTTGCACGCAGATCTTCGCGTGCTTGAAACTCATCATTCGCGCAAACAACTCGATTCGCTAGAGGCTGAGCTTGGCGGTTGTCAGGCAGAGATCGGCCGCCTCAACGAATCGGAGGAAGCGAGCCGGGCGGGGATCGACAAAGGCGAAAGCCAGCTCGCCGAGCAGCGGCACGCGCTGGACGAAATTGATGCGCAGATCGCAGACGTCCGTGGCGAGTTACAACGTGTGCAAAGTGAAATCGGCACACATCAAAACCGAATCCAATTTAATCGGCAGCGCGCCGAGGAATTTACGGAGTTGATTGAACGTTTTCGAAACGGAATCGCTGCCGCCGAGGCGAAGCACACTCGGCAACAAGAAGAAATTCAGAGTGCGAACGCGTTGATTGAAGCAACGCGCCAGCTTCTTGAAGAGAAGGAAGCCGAACTCGCGAAGCGTATAAATTTCATCTCGGAGCTTCGCGCTGCACGGAGCGCGTACGTGTCGAGACTCGATGTGCTGCGCGAAGCGATTTCAAAGACCGAGAAACGAATCGGCGAACTGCAAGACGGAACTTCAGGGCTCTCAATTCGTCGCCAAACCACGGAGGAAAATCGGCGAAATCTCGACATTGCGATTTCCGAGGCCCGCGCAGCCGGCGAGAGAGTCGAGATGGAAATCTGTATCGCGCGAGCGGCTGGTGAGGCCAGACGAAAAGATCTGGAGCGTCTCAAAACAATGCTTCAGGCAAGCGAGAAGAAACTGCGCGAGCATCAGCAGTTTGTTGCGGACACAGAAAAGAGACTGGTTGAATTTGAACGTGCGCTGGCGGAAAAAGAATCGCGCCTCAAAATTCTACGCCAGCTTAACGAGGAAGGTGAAGGCCTCGCACAAGGTTCGCAAGCCGTGCTCAAAGGGCTTGATGATCCCGCGCGAATCCGCGCAGCACTGGGTGGCGCTTTGGTTTCAAATCTCGACGTCGATCCAGAATATGTGGCCGCGATCGAGGCTGCGCTCGGACGCAGTTTGCAGGCAATCATTCTAAACCACGCTCGAATGGCGCCGGAAATCATAGCGGCGTTGAAAGAAAAGAAACGCGGCCAGGCCGCGTTAATGATTCCGAAGCTATGTGGTTTCTCGCCAAACAATCAGCCTGGACCGCTTCCGCAAACAGCGCTGGCGTGGGCGAGTGATAAAGTGAAGGCGCCCGATTCGATTGCGCCGCTGGTAGCGAAGCTGCTGGGCAATGTGGCGATTTTTAGCGATCTCGAAGAAGCTTTTTCATTCAAGGAACAAGAACACGATTTGGCTGCGGCGACGCTGACCGGCGAATTCATTTCTCCCGAAGGAATTGTCTTCGGCGGCAGCCGGGAGACATCGGCCGATTCGTTGCTGCAACGCAAGGCCCAGATGTCGATCTTGGACACCGAGTGTGCCGACGTTCGCAGACAACGCGACGCGTTGCTGCAAAAACGCGAGGAAGCAAATGCGGGGTTGGAGAACGCAACGCGCGAGTTGGAAGAAGTTCGGCGTCATTACGAATCTGCCGAACGAGAACAGTCCGCTTTCGACAATCGGATTCCTTTTCTGGAAAGAGATTTCGAAGCGACCCAAGAGAAGATCGAGCAATTCCGCTCCGAGGAGATGACGCTTGCTCAACAAATTAAAGCCGCAGACGAACGCATTGCAAAATTGGAGGAAGAACTGGATTCCGAGCGCGCGAATCTGGACGCACAGCGCAAGCAGGAGCTCGAGATTCAGACCGAGGACGAAAAAACCGCGAAACGCGAAAGCGATGCGATGGAACAACTCAGCGAATTGCGCCTGGCTCTCGCTACTGCTCGACAACGTTACGAAGGCCTGATTGCGCAGCGGCAGCCGATGACCGCCCGCGAAGCGGAGCTGGCGGAGACGATCGCAATGCGCCAAGTCGAAATCGCTGGCTTTGAAAAACGGCTGGCCGAGCAAGCTGACGAATCGAAGGGTGCTGAAACTGCCATTGAAAAGCAAAATGCGCAGCGCGCCGATCTGGAAATAGCCCTGGCCGCCCTTACCGAGCAACGCGCCGAACGCTCGGGCGCAGCGGGCGAAACGGAGTCGAGCTTGCGCACAGTCCGACATTCCTTGAACGAGCTTCACGATTTGCGTTCCAAGCAACAGGTCCGCGAGTCGCAGTTGCAAATGCAGATCGAAAACCTGGCGGAGCGCATTTCCCGACGTTATCAAATTGATCTGCGCGAATTTAGTCCAGACCAAGCGGCGTTTGAGAAAACTCTATACGCGCAACTGAAACGTGGCGCGGGCTTGCAGCCCGCAGAGAATCGGCGGAATGCTGATACCGCCAGCCTCACTGACGCCGATCTTGAGAAGTTAATTGTCGACCTTCGAACGCAACTCGACAACATGGGACCGGTGAACCTCGACGCCGTCCACGAGTACGACGAGCTCGAAGAGCGTTATAAGTTTCTCGAAGCGCAAAATAACGATCTCATAAACTCGCGTCGCGAGTTACTCGATGTGATCGCGCAAATCAATTCAACCACGAGGAAATTGTTTGGCGAAACCTTCGCTCAAGTGCGCGTGAACTTTCGCGAAATGTTCGCCGAACTCTTCGGCGGCGGGCGCGCGGATTTGTCATTGCTCGATGAGAATGATCCGCTCAACTGCGGGATCGAAATCAGTGCCAAGCCACCGGGCAAACAATTGCAGAGCGTCTCCCTGCTAAGCGGAGGCGAGCGCTCCATGGTCGCAGTGGCGTTGCTGTTTGCGATTTACATGGTGCGGCCCAGTCCGTTCTGCATTCTCGACGAAGTGGATGCAGCAATGGACGAAGGCAACATTAACTGCTTCATCCGCGTTCTGGAGCGCTTCGTAAAGCAGAGTCAGTTCATCATCATGACGCACAACAAACGCACGATTGCGAAAGCGGACGTTCTTTATGGCGTGACAATGGAAGAGCGCGGCGTAAGCAAGCTGGTTGGAATGAAATTGACTCCGCCGACGCAAGTTCCCACAGAGGCAGCATCGAACGGAGGCGAGCAGGGCGCGAGGCAACGGCGTCTCGCGCTTGCGACACGGTAGGGTAGCGCACGCGTCACGCGTGCTGGCGATGGTGTCTCGCCATCGCGAACTCTCCTTTACGATCAACCGCAGTCTGCCGGTCGGCATCTCAACAAAAGACTGTTTCGACGCGACGCCGAAACCAACACGCGAGACGCGTGCGCTACCCGAAGCTGCAGCGCTAGCCGCCCCTGCGATAAAATTTTTTGCGCGCAGTTGTCGATCTTGCGTAAAATTGCTCGATGCTTCAGACGGCGCAGCGCACTGCGAAATCAAAAACGAAAAAGACCGCGCCGCCGCATGAGCGTTTTCTCGAAGCATTTCGCTGGATGCTGCTGGCGCGCACGCTTGAAGAAAAGCTCGTCAGTCTCTATCGCGGCGGCCTGATCACAGGCGGGGTTTATATCGGCAAAGGGCAGGAAGCGGTCAGTGTGGCCTGCGGTTTGTTTTTGCAGAAAGGTGACATCTTCGCGCCGTTGATTCGCGACCAAGCAGGACGATCCGCATTCGGCGAACCATTGCTCGATGTGACGCGCACATATCTTGGTTCTCGTCAGGGGCCGATGCGTGGACGCGACGGTAATATTCACCGGGGCCATCCGCGCAAGAACGAACTCGCGATGATCAGTCATCTCGGAGCAATGATTTCCGTAACAGTAGGCGCATTGATGGCGAAGCGATTTAAGGGAGACAAAGACTTCATCGGTCTGGCGTGCATCGGCGAGGGCGGGATGCAGACCGGTTCGTTCCATGAAGGAATGAACATCGCTGCCGTCGAACAAGTTCCGCTGGTGGTCGTAGCGACAAACAATCACTACGCCTACTCAACGCCGAACGACCGGGAATTTGCATGTCATGATCTGGTTGATCGTGCGATCGGTTATGGGTTCGAAGGTTACAGCCTCGACGGAACCGATCTCACCGCATGCCTGGATGTAATCGGCAGTGCGGTAAAAAGAGCGCGTGCGGGGCGACCACCGCAGTTAGTCGTTGCGTCCGTCCTGCGCCTTTCTGGTCATGGCGAACACGACGATGCCAGCTATGTCCCGGACGAGGTCAAGCGCCAGCCATTCGCGCGCGATTGCTTGAAAGTCGCGGAGAAAACAATTGTCGATCTTAATCTGCTAGGTGCGGAGACGCTGGCTCAGTGGCGCAAAGACGCGGCCGCGCAGGTGGACGAGGCGATTGCCACCGCTCAAAAAGAGGCCCCGCCCGAAGGCGATAAGGAAGATTGGTGCGCAATTTCCACGCGCGACCTTGCTGATTCTTTCGAATGAGCATCACCTATCTCGAAGCGATCCGCGAAGCGCAGGCAAAACTGCTCCGCGATGACGATCGCGTTTTCATCTACGGACAGGACGTTGGCGGAACATTCGGCGGCGCCTTCAAAGCAACGAAAGGGCTAGCGAAGGAATTTCCCGGACGCGTATTGAACACGCCAATCAGCGAGGACGCGATCGTCGGCACTGCAATTGGGGCCGCCATACAGGGAATGCGACCGATCATCGAAATGCAGTTCGCCGATTTTTCCAGTCTCGCGCTCAACCAAATCCTGAACAACGTCGGCACGCATTACTGGCGAACGAATGTTCCAGTGCCAATAACGGTGCGCTTGCCCTCGGGCGGGACAAAAGGCAGCGGGCCGTTCCACAGTCAATCAATGGAATCGATTTACGCACATTATCCCGGACTCATCGTGATGACGCCGGCAACGGTGGAAGACGCCTATACTATGCTCATCGAGGCGGTGGCGATCGATGATCCGGTCATCTACTGCGAACACAAATATCTTTATTACCATCTCAAGGCCGACAAATTGCCGGACAAAGGTTTGCCGACCGGTCGCGCGCGCGTCGCGCGAGAAGGACGCGATCTTACCATCGTGAGTTACAGCGCGATGATGCAGGAATCTCTCGCTGCGGCGGATGAACTCGCGCGTGAAGGTTTTGAGACTGAAGTGGTCGATCTTCGCAGTGTCAAACCTCTCGACATTGACACCGTGCTGGCATCCGTCGCACGTACCGGGCGTTTGCTCTGCGTCGGCGAATCATTTCCGTGGGGCGGCACGACCGCAGAAGTCATCGCCCGCGTCGCCAGCGCAGGATTTCATTTGCTCGATGCCGGGCCGCAGCGTCTGAATGCAAAAGACACCCCGATCCCGTATCATCCGAATTTGTGGAGCGTGCATCGGCCGAACGCTAAAAACATCACAGCCAAAGCTCGCGCACTCCTCAGAGAATAGATTTATGCCGCAAGTTCCAATTATCATGCCGCAGTTGGGCGAATCGATTGCCGAAGCCACGGTTGTCGATATTAAAGTCAAACCGGGCGACGTGGTCGCGGATGACCAGGAAATTATCGACGTCGAAACGAACAAAGCGGTCATGGGCGTAACCACACCGTGTAAAGGCAAAATCGACAGGATCACCGTGCAGCTAAAGGAGACGTATCCTGTGGGCGCGGTGCTCGGTTACGTGGAAGCAAGCGAAGAAGACGCAGCGCGATTCGCCAGACGCGCGCCACCTCCCCCTCAACGGGAAGTCGCGGAGGAAATTCCCGCGCGCGCGGATGAGGAAGTCGCTCCAGCGCGCGAGAAAAAAATCGCCGCGCGCGATGGCGAGGGCGAACGCGCTGGCGGCCTCCCCGTTCCTGCAATCACGAAAGGCGCGACTTTCATGTCGCCGCGCGTACGCGCGCGCATGGCCGAACTACAATTAACAACCGCTGATCTCGCGGGGATCATGGGGACCGGCGCCGGGAATCGCGTCACGATCAAGGACCTCGAGAATTTCCTGCACAAGATCGATAACCAGACGGCGCATGAAGCTTCTGCCATTCGCGCCGGCGTGGCGGACGCGATGCGGCGGAGTTGGACGCGGCCGCTCTCAACGATTGGTTCCTCAGTGAATCTCGATCCCGTGCTGCAAGACCGACAATCGCGCGGTCCAAAACCGGGTCCCGGCCTGTACGCATTGCGCGCGCTTGCGCTCGCGCTGGTGGAGAATCCGGGCGCAGCCGCAAAATTGATCGGCAACCGCGTTGTGCAATCCAACTCCATCGACATCGGCATCGCAGTTGAAGCCGAGGGCGGAATCATGGTGCCGGTAATTCGAGCCGCCGACAAAACTTCGCTTGCCGATCTCACGACGAAATACAAGGAACTGGTCGATCTCGCGCGGCAACGCCGGATTTCGCCCGACATGCAGGCCGGCGGCATCGCCACCGTCTCCAACTTCGGAACATTCGGAATGGAATGGGGCACCCCTATTCCCCTGCCCGATCAAACATTGCTGCTCGGACTTGGTGTCGGAAAAAAAGTTCCGTCATGGGACGAATCGGAAAAGGAATTCGCTCCGAAAACCGAAGCGCAAATCACCTTGAGCTTTGATCATCGCAGCATCGATGGCGGCGGCGCCGGTCGCTTGCTCAAACGAGTGATCGAGCTGCTGGAAAATCCGAAAGAACTCTGACAGGCAGATCATGCAACGCGCCGTGTCGATGCCTCCCACGTGAGATCACGGCTTATTATCCACGCAGGATTCGCAAAGTGCGGAAACGCGAGCATCCGATTCTCCCTTTTCCAGAATTTTTGGAAATTACAGAAGCACAACGTTTTTGTTTTCGACAAAAACCTGAGGATTGCGCGCACTCCTGAAGATCTCGTCGGCACGTCCATATGGGGTGTTGAGCGGGCCAGGAAGAAGACCGAAAATCTAACGCAAAGACTCGCCGAGGAGATGGCGGCAGTCTCCAGACGCAAGGCAGATCACGTTGCGATCCTGAGTGCCGAAAATCTGGCGAATCCCGGCATGGCCGAGCTATTCGCAAGGGTCGATAGTCAGTTTGAAGTCTGCGTCATCTTCTATGTGCGGCCGCAACTTCAATGGATACCATCGGCGTGGAAGCAGTGGGGCCTGAAAACGGGTGTGCTGCTTAGCGATTTTATTTCTCAATGCATCGAGGCGCGCAGACCCCCGTTCA
>QHPD01000019.1 GCA_003218975.1 Verrucomicrobiota bacterium | reverse complement strand
TTATCCGGATTCATCGCGTCAACGATTGACAAAGCGTGAAGCCAGACCCTTTCATGCGCAATATCGAGTAGCAAGCACGTGTATTGGAACAGCGCACACTTAGCCACTCGCACTACGCCATTTGCTCTTTGTTTGGGTGGAAATACAGTCGCCCTAGTGGCCGAAGACCGTCAGGCAGACGCGCAGACGCATCGTCGGCGTTGGCGCCCCGAAGGCTTTCGGGGCCAAACGGCGTTGACGCTTGCCATATTCGCGGTGCTGGTGGTGATCTTCCATCGGCCGATCCTTTTGACAGTTGGTAGAAAGATCGCGCTGCAGTATGCCGCCAAGGAAAATCTGAAGGCTGATTTTCGCTTGGAAGGAAATCCATTTAGCCATCTGACAATCCGAAACTTTCACGCGTTTGCGGTCGGCCCTTCAGGAATTGAATCGATCGATATCGATAATCTCGATCTCGACTACAGTTTGTTGGGATTTGCGCGGCATGGTCTCTCTCGCTTGTTCAATGACGTCGAAGCGCGCTCCGCGCGCATTGTCTTAAATCCATCCAACGCGCTGCTGAGACCGCGTCCACCCAAGCCGCAATTGAAGTTACCGAAATTTTTCCCGGAACGGATCCGCCTCATCGATTCGACTTTGGTTGTCCGGAACCAGCTACACGATTTCGTGGCGGAACATGTCGATCTTGATTTGAGTCCACGTAATCCGGGCGAGCTGCGAATCGAGACATTGCAACTGCCGAACGGGAATGGCTGGTCGAGGATTTCCGCTCAAACTTCCTACGCGAATAAAAACTTAATCGTTCGCGATCTGGTTCTAAGCGATCAGGAACAGATTCATCTTCTAAGCGTCGACGCCTCGCATATCGAAGCCAAAACTCTTTCGATCAATATCAATTGCTCAATCGGCGGTGGCCAATTGTCGGGTGCCGCCGCATTGACCGAGACAAAATCTTCGCTGGATACAGACGTACGCGTCACTGCCCAAAAAGTTTCGGCGAGCTCACTAAACAAATTTCTGATTCCTCCGGAAGGTTCTCTCTCCGGAGAAATCGAACAGCTCTCTCTCAATGAGAAGGGCGTGATCAACCAACCACGCACGTGGAGCGGGGCGATGTCGCTGAGGATAAACGACGTGCACCGGCCAGAAATTAATTTCGACCGTAGCGTGATGGAAATCTCGGTAGGTCAGGGAAGAGCGACTTTGCTGTCGGCGGATATCGTTCAAGATAAGAACGAGTTTCATCTTCGTGGGACGATCGAATTGCCGTCTACCTTCGAAGAGTTTGGCCGTACTCCAGCGAACTTGGAAATTGCAGGTACGGCACCAGACCTGCAGCAGTTGATGGGGCGATTTCCCGTGCAATTGACAGGCTCCGCCGAGTTCGCCGGTAAGATCGCCATCGCCAACGCTACGATTGAAGCAAATCTTAATGTGACCGCGAATGCGGTTGGATTCGCGAACGGGACAGTGGACAGACTGAGCAGCACGCTTCGCGCATCGAAGACCGTGCCGCCACCCGGTAGTAAGAAACCGTGGTTCGCAGATCTGCGCACTGCGATGGAGTTCGATCTGACCGGCATACGTTACCGGGAGTATGTTGTTGATTCAGCGCGAGGATCACTCAGTAGCCTCGATGACGGCCTGGGGTTTGACCAAGTCATGCTGCGGCGAAATCAAAACGAGTTAACTCTTCGCGGCCGCTACCGGCTTCCGGAAGAAGTTGGCAAGGCTTCTTCACAACCTGCGGAGTTGGATGTGGCCTTGAATGCGCCCGAAGCTGGTGACTTTTGGGCAATCGATTCTCCAAACAAAATCAGCGGACCATTGCAGATGACGGCGCAGATCGAGCGGAAACAGCAAGTTGCGAACGGACAGATATCGATTTCCGGCTCGAATCTCAAAATGCGGGATTTAACTGTGCAACGACTCAGCACGCAGGCGTCGATTTCTAACAATGTGATCTATCTGAACGATTGCAGCGCAACTCTGAACGATACTGATTTCTTTTACGCGGCAGGCACACTCAATCTGCAGCAGCCTTATCATTACAACGGCAAAGTTTCCGCGCGTGTAGCGAACTTATCGACACTTCAGCCGCTGCTTCGCGCGTCTGGCAACGAAAGCCAGCTCGCAGGCTCATTCTCACTGGATTGGGAGGGCAACGGCAACGCGCAAAGCTTCAAGGATTCAGGCAAACTGAAGCTCGTCTTGGAGAAGGGACGCTACGGCAATCTGCAATCGCTCCGGGCAAATATCGATGCGTCGTATTCACCCGATGGTCTCGATGTCCCGATTATTTTCTTCGCGACCGGCAACATGGATTTTCAGGCCGTCGCGCAGGCAAAGGGCGAGACGCTTGAGATTACCAAGATTCAACTCGATCAGGGCCAGGCGCGGTTTGCGTCCGGCTATATCTCGATCCCGCTCGTCTGGCGAAACATCGGGACGAATGCTGTGGTCGTTCCTTCCTCGGGCCAAGTGTTCGTGGTCTTTCAGTCCGAGAACTTGGATATCAAGAAATTGTTTGAAGACCTCGGGATGAAACCGATGACCTCCGGTACGCTAAACGCGAGACTAGACGCACAGGGAACGATCGCAGACTTGGATGCGCGCCTAAACGTACAAGTGCGCGATTTGCGGAGCGAGCAGTGGCCAAAAATGGAGCCGGCAACATTCGATCTCAATGCACAAGCCGTACATGATCGCCTCTCAATTTCAGGAAAGCTGCAACAGATCCGGATTCAGCCGCTGGAGATCAGCGCGAACATGCCTTTCGATATTCCAAAGATTGCGCGAGCTCGAAAGGTGCCCGATGACACGTCAATTACCGCGAAAGCTCGTCTCCCGCGTAGCTCGGTGAATTTTGTCCGCCAATTTGTGCCGGAGATCGAGCAATTGGATGGCGAGCTTGGATTGGATGTCGATGTAAGTGGAACCATTGGCCGCCCGATGTTGAGCGGAGCAGGGGACATGACAGTAAATGTTGCCCGGTTTACGAATGCGACGCTTCCTGCGCTTCGCAATTTTAATGCACGCCTCAGCTTCGCCCGCGATGCTCTCACGTTAGAACGCTTTGGCGGCGAGCTAGCCGGCGGTCCATTTAAGATGACTGGCCGCGTCACGTTTCCCAAACTGACGGAGCCCACCCTCGATCTGCAACTGAAAGCCGACAGCGTGCTGGTCGCGCGCAACGATACGCTCACCGCACGCGCGGATGCTGATTTGAAGGTGACCGGGCCGTTCGCGGCCGCAACCGTCACTGGCAAGGTTGCAATGACAAACAGTCACATTTTGAAAAACATTGATCTTATTCCCATTGGCCTGCCGGGACGGCCAGCACCGCAACCGCCCTCGGCGCGTCCAGAATTTTCTCTGCCGACCCCGCCGTTTCGCGACTGGAAATTTGATGTCGCAATTACAACCAAAGACCCCGTGCTCATTCGCGGTAACCTGGCCACCGGCGGCGCGACCAGCGATCTAAAATTGACGGGGACGGGGCTGCGTCCGGAGTTACAGGGCGTGGTGCAGATGCAGGATGTCGAAGCGACTTTGCCTTTCAGCCGGCTCGAGGTTTCTCGTGGCTCTCTCACTTTTGATCCGAGTGATCCAATGAATCCGCGGATCGATCTGCAAGGCACATCAGTCATCCGTGATTACACAGTGCGTGTCTATGTTTACGGGACTGTGCTTGCGCCGGAAGCGATTTTCACGAGCGAACCGCCACTCGCGCAGGAAGAAATTATTTCGTTGATCGCCACTGGCGCTACCAGACAGGAACTGTCGAGCGGCAACGTTCTGGCCGGGCGGGCCGCCATGTTACTGGTGCAGCAACTTTACCGGAAAGTTTTCAAGAAAGGCGAGCCGACCCAGAGCAACACCGCTTTTAATCGGTTGGACTTGCAACTAGGAACCGTTGATCCGCGAACAGGTCAGCAGCAGGCCACCGTGCGGTTTAAGATCAGCGATCGCTTCGTCTTCACCGGTGATGTCGGCGTTCAGGGCGATTTTCGAGGGAAGCTAAAATATCTGATTCGTTTTCGCTAAGATGCGACGCGGGGTCATTTTCTGTCTGGGAAGCGTGGCCCTTGCATTTGAAGTCGCAGCGCAAAGTGCAGTGGATGTTGCGCGACCTGAAGAGCGTCAGGAAGCACGGCAAGCGGTTGTAAAAGAGCAGGAAAAACGCGCGAAGCGGGCGAGCATCATCGAATTTCGTGGTGAGCAGGCGTTCAAGGAAAAGGAATTGCGCACCGCTCTGAAAGAAGAGATCACCACGATCGAAGATTTTGGATTAAGTTCCGCGCGCGCGGACGATCTGGCCTTCTTCCTCGAAGTTTTTTACCGGAAACACGGCTACGCGAAAGTGAACGTGCACTACGTGATCGAATCGGCGGATCGATTGCGTCTGGATATTACTGAAGGTCCACAGTTCATGCTGCGCACTGTGATCTTCGATGGAAACGTGCATGAGCCCACGGACAAACTCTTCGAATACATCGTGGGGCCGACTCGCGAGCGATATTCGAAGCTTGAGAAAAAGTTGCCCTTTGTGGCCACCGACATGGAGGAGGGAACGCGCCTGGTGCAGCGTTTTTATGTTGCGGAGGGTTTCTTGAACGCTGCAGTCGATCCGCCGCGTTACAAGTTTCAGGGGCAAAGTAACGACGTCGTCGTCGTCGTTCCGATTCAGGAAGGACAACAATACTTGTTCGGTAGCATCTCATTCACAGGACAAACTGTTTACGGCGCGGACGCTCTCCGCGGGCAGATAGTGGATCTGCTGCAGCGTCCTTACACCGACGCGCGCGTTGACGATATTCCGCGGCGCCTCCAGGCGTATTTCAAAGCGCGCGGGTATTACGACGTCAAGGTTGATGCGATTGGCGCACCGGAGGACGCAGTGAATGGTCGAGTCCCCGTGGAAATCACGATCTCGCCGGGACCCGTTTACCATTTCGATGGCGTGACGGTTAGCGGCCTGACTCGGCTGCATCCGAGTTTCGTGACTAAACGCTTTACCAAATTGCGCGGAAAAACATACAGCCCGGACGTTCTCGATGAGCGGTTTCGCACGCTCATGAAGACCGGCCAGTTCAATCTGCTGCAAATCAAGCCTGTTCCAGTAGATGGAAATCTGCTGCGACTCGACATTTCAGCAGAGGAAGCCAAGAGCAAAGAATTCGGTTTTTGGGTTGGATACGATACTTACGAAGGCGCACTTGCAGGCGTTCAGGTCGGCGATCGCGATCTATTCGGTTACGGCCGTCCAGTGACGGCAACCATCGAGATTTCACAGCGCAGCTATAGAGGCGAAATTCTCTACGAGGATCCGTTCTTTTTTGACACAGACTTTGTTTTCAGAGCGCGAGCGTACGCCCTGACTTTTGATTATGATGGCTACTCAAAATTCGAGTTGGGCGGACGATTCGAACTCAGCCGCAAAATTACGAAAAACGATGAGGCCGCCGTGATCCTCGCCATCCGCCATGTGAAGATAACCGACTCCGAGATCAAGCCGGATTTTCTTCTTGGTCCGAGTCAGTATCAGGTAGACACCATCGGACTTACCAACACACTTGATCTGCGCGAGAGCCCATATGTAACGCCGCGCGGGTTCCTCATTAACAACACATTGGATTTAGCCCCCAGCGCGCTCGGAAGCGATATCGAATATATCAGAGGCACGATGCGCGTCGGTTACTATCTTCCATTTGGACCCAAACCGCTCACGCCGGGTGTAGTTGAAGATCAACCGACCGGCACACCGTTGCAGCGCTGGTTTCGCCAGTCCTCGATCGCATTTGGTGCGCGTGCCGGCATTATTCATTCGCTCACAACCAGCGGCTCCGAGGAGGCGACTGCCATTCCCATTGACGAACGTTTTTTCAATGGCGGCGCGACAACAGTGCGCAGTTTCGCCGAACGTGATCTTGGTCCCCACGATAATCACGGTCATCCGGTGGGTGGAGAATTCTTTACCGTCTTTAATGTCGAATACACTTTCCCGATTCTCGGAGAACTGCAGGGCGCCATATTCACTGATGCCGGGAACCTTCTGCCAAGCTCGGAGGATGTTGGCCTTAACGATATGCGCTATGCCATAGGCGCGGGCTTGCGCTACAAACTGCCGGTCGGCCCGATTCGCCTCGATTACGGCATCAATCCCGATCCGCACCCCGATGAAGATTTCGGCGCGTTCCATTTCAGCTTTGGCTTTGCGTTTTGAAAGCAATTTCGAAGTCCGTATATGATGCCGCAATCGCTAGGTGATAGTTCGCCCGAGGAATTCCGCAAGCAATTGCATGAGCTGGCGGATTGGATTGCCGATTTCAGGCAAAATATAGAATCGCTACGCGTCGCGCCTGATGATAAGCCCGGCGCCATTCGCGCACAGCTTCCGCCGCAGCCGCCCGAAGAAGGCGAACCGTTCGAGAAAATTCTGGCTGACGTCGATCGGCTCATCGTGCCCGGCTTGGTGCACTGGGGGCATCCGATGTTTCTTGGCTATTTTGGGTGGACGACAACTGCGCCTGGAATTCTGGGTGAGATCATCACGGCGCCCTTGAATGTGAACGCGATGACTTGGCGCACATCGCCGGCGGCGACCGAGCTCGAAACGCTGGTAATCGATTGGCTCCGGCAATGGATGCATTTGCCGAAAGACTTCGATGGCGTTGTGTACGACACCGCATCGGTAGGCGTGATGCACGCGCTCGCTGCCGCGCGCGAAGAAGCTGCGCCATCGACGCGAAAACGTGGACTCGTCGGCGCGGGCGCGCCAGTATTTCGCATTTACGCTTCCGAACAAGCGCACAGCTCGGCGGAAAAAGCCGCGATCGCACTTGGACTCGGCGAAGAAAATGTCCAGAGGGTTCCGGTTGATGCGGAGTTTCGAATGGATGCCGCGGCGTTGCGCGAAATGATCGCACAAGATGGGCAACGGAATTTTCAGCCGCTGGCTGTTGTAGCGACGGTCGGGACAACATCTACAGCGGCCGTCGATCCGGTTCCGGAAATCGCGAAAGTCTGCCACGAAAACAGGATGTGGCTTCACATCGATGGCGCGTACGGCGCCGGCTTCGCTATTTTGTCGGAGTGCAAATCGTTGACTGATGGTTGGAGCGACGCCGACTCGATTGTTGTGAATCCGCACAAGAGCCTGTTCGTGCCGCTCGATTTCAGTGTCCTTTATGTGCGCAATCTCGAACGACTGCGGCGCGTCTTTACTCTGATACCGGAATATTTGCGAGGTGATACCGTCGAAGCCCAAAAAAATTATATGGATTACGGGATTCAGCTCGGCCGAAGGTTCCGAGCGCTTAAAGCGTGGGTGATCTGGCGCTCGTTAGGCCGCACCGGAATGGTTGCACGCATGCGCGAACAAATCCGTTTGGCGAACCTGCTTGCTAGGTGGATCAAAACCGACGATCGCTTCGAGCTCGCTGCACCGGTCAGCATGGGCGTTGTTTGTTTCCAGTTTGTTGGCGGCGACCAAAATGAGATCGACAGATTGAACAGCCAGATCGTGGAGCGCATCAACGCCGCCGGGCGTGCTTATCTTACGCAGACAAAATTACGCGGCCGCACCGTCATGCGGATTGGTCTGGGCAATGTGCTTACCACCGAGCAACATCTGCGTGACGCTTGGGAGCTGATTCAAAAGGAATGTTCTTCCGCCGGGAGCCCCATGGTGCGGCCTTGACGGACTTGCGGCAACTTCGAAGCTCCAAGGATGTTAAATAAATCTAGACCAGGCGAAGAATGCTTACCCCGCTGGCTTCTCTGCCTGGGTCAGATGCGCAGTCATTGGGTTACTTGGCGGGAAAAGGGAGGAAGAAATTATGGATCAGCAAATCTTTAAGTTTAAAACGTTCATTCTGTTACTGGCCGTTACCAGTTTTGCGTGGTCGCCAATGGCGCAAGCCGAAAGTCCCGTGCGCGTCTATCAAGGCTACAGTACCGCCGCAGGCGACCAGGCGCTGCACAGCCTCACTAATGGCGTCTGGAACACGGCCATCGGCAGTTGGGCGCTTCTTAGTGACACTAGCGGTGCCTGCAACGCGGCTGTGGGTAACAATGCGATGCGTTCTAATTCAACGGGAACGGACAACACGGCCGTTGGTATTCAAGCGCTCCGCGATAACACGACCGGCAGCAAGAACACCGCATTGGGTTATTTGGCCGGAATAAATCTCACCACCGGCAGCAATAACATCGATATCGGAAACGCGGGCGCTGCTGGCGAAAGCTTCACCATTCGCATTGGCAGTCCAGCTCAGACAAGAACGTTTATTGCCGGCATCCGTGAAGTGACCACGGCAAGCACTAACGCCATACCTGTCTTGATCGACTCTTATGGTCAGCTTGGCACTGCCAGTTCCTCTGCGCGATTCAAGAAAGATATCCAACCCATGGATCAGACGAGCGAGTCTATCCTCGCGCTCAAACCGGTCACGTTTCATTACAAGCACGCCAACACTGACATGCTGCAATTTGGCTTGGTAGCCGAGGACGTGGCGAAGGTGAATCCGGACCTGGTGGTGCGCGACAAGAATGGCGAGATTTACTCGGTCCGCTATGACGCAGTCAATGCGATGCTGCTCAATGAGTTCCTAAAGGAGCACCGGAAAGTCGAGGAGCAACAAGCGACGATCGGCGACCTAAGATCGACAATCGCGCAGCAACAGAAGGCGATGCAGGCGCTAGCCGCGCAATTAAGTGCGCAAGACGCCAAGATTGAGAAGGTGAGTGCGCAGATTGCGACGAGTCGCCTGGTACCACAAGTGGTGGACAACAGGTAAGCGAGGTCGTCATTGTGGGGTGCGCCAAACATCGGCGCGCGCATAGCGGGGGAGACAGAATTGGATGCTGCGATTTGCGGCTGTGCACGGCCGCCGTTAAAGTTGCGTTCCTATGATGAAGTTGCTGCGCAAGCATCGCCACTGGCTGATGATCGTCATCGCCGTTCTGGCGATTCCCTTCATTTTCTATTTCGTGCAACGGCCGGACTACGGTGCAATCCGCTCCGATCAATTCGCTCGCGTTTACGATCGCAATATTTCGATGCTGGAAGCCCAGCAGACGGTGCGTTTGCTCAACCTGGCGCAGGCGCTGGGCATGTCGGATTTCGTGCAGACCCTGACCGCAGGCGCGACTGAGCAGAACCAGCTTTATGTGCAATTCATTTTAAACTCGCTGATTTTGCGTCATGAATCGGTGCGCCTCGGCATTCGGCCGAACCCTTCCGAGATTGCCGACGTTGTGCGCAGGTTGCCTGCATTTCAGAGCGCGTCGGGGTTCGACATAAAGAAATTCAGTGATTTCGTAGAGAACACGCTCTCGCCGCTAGGTCTGGCCGAGGAACACATCGAGCAATTAGTCCGTGACCAGCTTTGCTTGAACGAAATTAAGCAGCTTTTGGCAGCAGGTGTCTCGATCCCCGAAGCAGAGATCAACGCGAATTATGAACGGGCCTACGACAAGTTATTCGTGAGTCTCATTCGGTTTCGGCCGGCGGATTTTGCCAAGGAAATCACCGTCAGCGATGAAGACGTGAAAAAATATTATGAGAGCCACAAACCTGAACTCAAAACCGAGGAGAAACGCAAGATCGAGTTTGTCAAACTCGCGTTAACCGAGGAGGAAAAGAAGCTCGGCGGCAGACAGCGCATTGAGGCGCTGCAAAAGCTTTCCGATCGCGCAAACGATTTCACTCAAGCCCTGCTCGAAAAGGATGCAGATTTCACGAAGGTAGCTGAGCGATTCCAGTTACCCGTCCGCGCGACTGGCGAGTTTAGCGGCGCGGCGCCGGACCCGCAGTTGAATGTAGATCCGAAACTTAGCCCTGCTGCGCTCCATTTGTCGAAGGAGGAGCCGAACAGCGATCCGATCCAGGTGGCGGACGGATTCTACATTTTACATCTTGTGGGAATCGTCGAGGCTCGGCCACTCACGATTGAAGAAGCGAAACCGAAAATCGTGGAAGCGATCAAGAGCTCGCGAGCTCGCGAGTTGATGTCAACGAAGGGCGCGGAACTCGTGCAACAACTGCGCGAGGCGACGAAGGCGGGCCAGCCGTTTGACGCAGTAATTCAAAAAGCGGGCGTGAACGTAGAGAAGCTCCCGCCGTTTTCGCTTCTCGATGAAACGACAGAGGCTCAACTCAAAGAAGGAAAGCAGGAATCACCGCCCGAACTTTTCGCAGTTAAGAATACCGTTGCATATCTGAAATCGGGCGAGATTAGCGACTTTTTCCCGTCTGGCGAGATGGGACTCATTGCTATACTGGAAAAACGTGAACCGTCGCCGGACTCAGGTGATCCCGCGAAGAAAGCAGCGTTTAGGGAACGGCTTCTAAATAACAGGCGGCAAATTGTTTTCTACGAGTGGCTGCGCGACCGGCAGCAGGCAGCCGGCGCGCAATTTGCCAGAGGCTGATTGCTGGAGCGGGAGTTGTCTCAGCCGCAAGATTTGTGCGAATGGAACAAACGCTTGACGAAATTTTTGATGATGCAAATGGGGACCTCGCTATCGGCGATCTGGAAAGCGCCGCGAAAAAATACCGGCGCTGTATTGAGATCGCGCCCGATTTTTTTGACGGCTGGCACGCCCTCGGCATGGCGCTAATGAAACTGGGGCGTTTCGAGGAAGCAATCGAGGCGGGAAAAAAAGCGGTCGATCTTCGGCCTAACGATCAAATTGCTTGGACGAGCTTGTCGTTGTTTTATAATCGAGCAGGCAATATCAAAGAGGCAGAAGCCGCCGGCGCGAAGGCAAAAATCCTTTCCTGGGGCGGCAAAATCAGGTAGGGGCGGTTCACCGAACCGCCTGTGGCAATTGAGGTCAATCCCGCTACCAGATCTTCACTCGCTTATCGGCCGACTGCACCATGGGCGAGCCATCGGGGATGTTAAATGCCTTTTGGAATTCCGGCAGGTTTGAAAACGGTCCGTCAACCCGATAACGCGCAGGGGAATGCGGGTCGGTGTTGAGATGCAATTTCAGATCTTCGTCGCGCTGCTTGGATTTCCAAATCGTAGCGAACGACAGGAAGAAACGTTGCTCCGGCGTCAGGCCGTCGATTTTTTTCTCGCGTTCCTGCGGATTTTTATCGAGCGCTTTCTGCAGTGCGGCATAGGCGAGCTTCACGCCGCCCAGATCGGCGATGTTTTCGCCCTGAGTCAACTCACCGTTGACGTGCAAACCAGGCAACGGCTCGTATTCGTTGAATTGCCTTACGATCGCTTGTGATCGCTCTTTGAATTTCGCAGCCGATTGCGGCGTCCACCAGTCGCGCAGGTTCCCGGCCGCATCGAACTGGCGGCCCTGATCATCGAAACCGTGTGTCATTTCGTGCCCAATGACAGCGCCGATGCCGCCGTAATTGACCGCGTCGTCCGCATTCGCATAGAAAAATGGCGGCTGGAGAATTCCGGCAGGGAAGACGATCTCGTTCATGTTCGGATTGTAGTACGCGTTGACCGTCGGCGGCGTCATGCCCCAGTCCGTGGGATCGACAGGTTTGCCGATCTTGTTGAGTTCCCGCGTGGTTTCGAACTTTGCCGCGCGCATTGCATTCAAAACGAACGGCCCGCGATCGATGGGCAGCAGTGAATAATCGAGCCATTTGTCCGGATACCCGATTTTCACTCGCATGGCAGCCAGTTTCTTGAGTGCTTCGCGCTTGGTCGGCTCATCCATCCAGTCCAGGGTTTTGATGCGGTCGGCGAGGGCCTCTTTCAAGTTGTTGACGAGCTCGAGTGCGCGGGCCTTGGCCTCCGGCGGAAAATGGAATGCCACGTACAATTTGCCGAGCGCCTCGCCGATCGCTTCTTCGGTGGAAGCGATTACGCGTTTCCAGCGCGGTTTGATCTTTTCAGTGCCGCGAAGGGTCCGGTCTTTGAAGTTGAAGTCTTCATCAACAAAATCCTTGGACAGTTCCTGCGCAGCTGCGTTGATGAGATGCCAGCGCAAATATGCCTTCCAATCGTCCAGCGGTGTGTCCTCGAACACTTGGTCGGCGGCTTTGAAGAATCCTGGCTGGTGCACGTTAACATCGCCAGGCTCCAGCAGATCGATGCTCTTGAAATAATCGCTCCAATTCCAGTCGGGCGTCAGATCCTGAAGGTGCCGCAACGGCATCTTGTTGTAATTCTTCTGCGGATCGCGCAGTTGGACTTGTGTTCGCGAGGCTTCGGCGAGCTTTGTCTCTAGCGCGAGAATCTTCTTGGCGTGATCAGCGGCCGTTTCGGCCGGTTCGCCGGTGAGTGTCAGCATTTTTGCAACATGCTCGACGTATTGATCGCGTAATTTTTTGGAGGCGGCATCCGTCTTCGTGTAGTAGTCGCGGTCTGGCAAGCCGAGCCCGCCCTGAACTGCTTGGGCGATTTCGTGCGTGCTGTCCTTGGCGTCCTGACCGGACGCAAACTCGAAAAGCGCGTCCACACCGATGCTGTGGAGGTGCGCGATTTCTTTGAGCAATTCACTGCGATCTTTGATGGACTCGATCTTTTTGAATTCGTCCTCCAATGGCCCGATGCGCATGGCTTCGATCGTCTTCTCATCCATGCCGCTAGCGTAGTAGTCGCCTACCTTTTGCGTCTCCGGCGCGAGTCGCGGATCGACCTGTGTGTTTTCCGCTTTTTCCGTGATGTCATGTAGCGCATCGTTGTTGTTTTCGATCAACTCGTTGAAGCTGCCCCAGCGCGAATATTCCGGCGGAATCTGTGTTCGTTTAATCCAACTGCCATTGGCGTAAATGAAGAAATCGTCCTGTGGCTTTACGGATGGGTCCCTGTTGTTGGGGTCCAGCGGCGGCGGATTTTTTTCGACCGGTGGTTTTGCGGTTTCGTCGACAGACTGAGGGGACGCGCTTGAAATAGGCGGTGGAGGTTTTTGGGAATTTGGCCCAACTGTCGGGCTTCCAAAAGGCTTTGGCTTTGGAGATTCACCTTGGACGCGAATGCTGAACAGGCAAAACAGCGCAACAAGGAGTAGAGTAAGTGACTTCATGCCTGGAAACGAGAGTTGATGCCCTGCGGTTGTCTAATGCCGGTTAGACCGCTTTTCTGCTGCTTCCGTTGAAGAGGCATCCGTGACAAACGGATCTCTTTACAACAACTCGACCAGAACGATCGTTACAGTTGCTCGATTTTATATCCGCGTTTTTCCAGCAACCTGATAACGCTGTTCGGGCCGGCAAAGTGCAGCGCACCGGCGACAATGGCAGTCGGTTTACCGCTTTCCAGTTCTGCTACGATCCGTGGGATCCATTTGAGGTTTCGCTCGTCAACAAAACGCGCCGCGATCGAAGGCGCCTCCTTTCGGAACGGCGCATCTCCGGCCCAAAGCGTATCGGTATCCCCTGTTCGCCATGCCTTAAGCATCCGGTTAAATTCGACCGCGCCATTTTTGGGCCCGGTTAGGGCATCACGCAAAATGATTTCGCCATCGCGATCGGACAATCCGCCGAGCACCGCCACATGTTCATCAACTGACTCCAGGCCTCCAATCTCTCTTCTCATTTGTTTGGCTCGATCCACGAAGTAATTGTCAAGCCCGTGAACAGTCGAGACCTTGGTGTTGGAATTCTTGTCCACGAGATGCTGCGCGATCCACCACGGTTTGTAATCCAGCCCGCTGTCGAAACGTCTAACTTCAGACCTCTTTCCGCGCCGAGGATCAACATCGACTGCTACCACGTTTTGCCGGAGCCAGGCTAAAAGTTCCGGATGAATTTTCGAGCGGATATCTTGTCCGCGCGGGTATTTGGCGGCTGCAGCAAATTTCTTTTCAAATTCGACGTGCCGCGTTGGGTCAAACTCAAACAGGAGGCGTCTGGAATCTCTGAGTGCGATCTCATACGCAACGGGCAGCGGATAATCCTTTTTAGTCAGCGTGTGGATGGAGCCTACGAGATAAAAAGGCGCCTTTGCGTTGGTCACCCGCCAAACGCAACACCTCGGGAGCGCCTGCGCAGCGCCAGCTCGCATTGGTAAGACGAGCGCGAATGCGAACAGAGCGGATACGACCCAACGGCTGGTTTTTCTTGGGAAAAACAAAAACATTTCCGGTTTTTAGCAAAAAAAAAGGCCGAGTCAATTAATTCCGTACCGAATTTTGCTTTTGCAGCGACCGTTTGAGAGAAGCACGGTTTCTTGGTATTATGGCGCGCCAATGACCATCGCGGTGAAATGTTCCCTCGTTGTCGCGCTCGTGAGCATTTGCATCATGTCACACCGTGCATTCGGCGCGGCTGATTGGCAGATCATCAAGGTAAATGGTCACGATTATCTGACTATCGAAAATATCTCAAAGTTCTACGGATTGCCCGCTGAAGTCACATCCTCTGGCGATAAGGTTCAAACCGAGACAGTCAAGAATCCGCTCGAGTTCGTCGGCGGCAGCCGGGAGGTCGTCATCAACGGAGCGCGCAGTTGGTTGTGCTTTCCCTTAATCGAGCAGGACGGAAAATTTCTTGTGTCGCGTACCGATGTAGCCAAAACCATTGAGCCTTTGGTTCGCCCGCATCGCGTGCCGAACGTTGGCAATGTTGAGACTGTCGTCCTGGATCCGGGACACGGAGGTCATGACAAAGGCGCAGTCTGCCGTTATGGGAGTGAAAAAGATTTTGCGCTGGACGTGGCGCGGAAGCTTTGCGCGCTTTTGCAGACAAAAGGACTGCGCGTGATCATGACTCGTGAAGGCGATTACTTCGTGCCGTTGGATGTGCGCGCCCAGATCGCCAATGCCGCCCGCAATTCCATTTTCGTGAGCATCCATTTCAACGCCACGAATGACGATCCCGATGCGACAGGTTTCGAGATTTTTTCGTTTACGCCGCGCGGAGCGCCCTCCACATCGGACAATGCGGTTACGCCCACTTCTCTGAGCATGCAGGCAGGTACGGTAGTGGATAATCAGAGCTTGGCGCTCTCGGCTTGTATTTATCATTCGTTGCTTGGCCACATCCCCGAGTTCGACCGCGGGATCAAGCGAGCGCGGTTTGCAGTCTTGCGCCTAACAAGAGTGCCGGCGGTATTGGTTGAAGGAGGGTTCCTGACAGAACGTGGCGAAAGCAGATTGATCGCGAACAAAGATTGGCGCGACAAGCTGGCGGCGGCAATCAGCGTAGGCATTGAAAATTATCACTCGCTGGCAGTCAAAAAGCAGCCTCCGATGCTCGTGGCCGATTATCGACGGCAAACCAAGTCAGCGCCGACTGAACCCGTTATTCGGGAAGGGGATTTGAAGGAAGCAGATTTAAGTCTAATCAACCTGATTGGTAAATCCGCCTTTCCGTCGCCGCAGCAGACTTCAACTCCTTCACAAAGAGTATCGATCGAGTCCGCCCCCATTGTTCCATGAGATTTCTGTGACGGCAGGCGTGCTTACCACGTCGAAGGTTTAGAGAAGGTGGGTCGCCTGCATTTTCTATATCCCGCAGCCGGCACGGCTGCCACTACAGGCGAGAGTTGATTGACTTCACAAATACGAGTCTTATTCTCACCAAGAGAGAAGTGCGGGGGAGCCGCAGTGGCTGAGATGATCGGCGCGAAACGCTGATCGAACCCCTTGAACCTGATGCGGGTAATGCCGCCGAAGGGAGCGAGGGTCCGATGCCGGACTGGCAATTTCAGCCATGCGTTTTCCCGCGCTTGGCTTTTTGTTTAACCGCGAATCGACACGAATGGACACAAACAAGGATGGCGATGGCGCCGCTGTAGCGGCGGTCTCTGATCGCCGAAATGAAAAGGAACGACGCTCGGAGAGCGACGCTACAGATTTCTATTTTCCGAATTCCAAAAGGGTTTACGTCTCCGGCAAATTGCATCCCGAGATTCACGTTCCATTCCGGGAAATCTCGCTGGCGCCGACGAAATCGATGAACGGCGAGATAGAAGTGAATGAGCCCGTGCGTGTTTACGACACCAGCGGCCCGTGGGGCGATCCGGATTTTCATGGCGATGTCGAACAAGGGCTTCCGGCGTTACGGGCGACGTGGATTCGTGACCGCGGCGACGTCAAAGAATGCGAGGGGCGCAAAGTTCAGCCGATTGATGATGGCTGGCTTTCGGAAAAACACGCCGCTAGTCGAAACGGCGAGGGTTCAGGATTCAGGTTTCAGGGTTCAGAAAAACGCAAACCGTTGCGTGCATCCGCGGGCCATCCCGTGACGCAACTCTGGTACGCGCGACAAGGTATCATCACGCCCGAGATGGAATTCATCGCCATTCGCGAGAACCTCGGACGCGAAGCGCTTAAATTCGAAATTCGAAATTCGAAATTCGAGATTGCCCGCAATGATCTTGCCCACGAACACGGTGGCGAAAATTTTGGAGCCAATATCCCGGATCAAATAACATCGGAGTTCGTGCGGGCTGAGGTCGCCCGTGGCCGCGCCATCATCCCGGCCAACATTAATCATCCGGAAAGCGAGCCGATGATCATTGGCCGCAATTTCCTCGTAAAAATCAACGCCAACATTGGCAACAGCGCCGTCGCTTCGTCGATTGAAGAAGAAGTCGAGAAAATGCGTTGGGCGACGAAATGGGGCGCCGACACGGTGATGGATCTTTCCACCGGCAAAAACATTCATGCGACGCGGGAATGGATCATTCGCAACTCGCCAGTGCCCATCGGTACGGTGCCGATTTATCAGGCGCTCGAAAAAGTCGGCGGCCGCGCAGAAGAGCTGACGTGGGAAATCTATCGCGATACATTAAT
>QHPD01000034.1 GCA_003218975.1 Verrucomicrobiota bacterium | reverse complement strand
GTCGGCCTCGAAGTTAGGTGCGATTTTCGATCTGAAGAGCAGCTCGTTCTCGTCAGGCGGTGACTCCTCCTGAGTGTGCGATTCCAAAAAAGCTTCCACAGGCTTCGGTTGCGTAGCAAGAAAGGCACTGCGTGCAGTGAGAATGACTTCGCGCTTGTGATCATCCGCAAGCCAGTCGTTCACGCGCTGTGGTGAAACATCGTGCCCTGCGAGAAATCCTTTTCGCCGGACAATGGCAACGAATTGTCTGAATGTCATCGCTGTTGTTACAGACGGACTCACTTGTGCGCCAAATCTGGTAGCGAGTCCGCTGCCTCTTGCATCGCCTCAGCGCCGACGTGCGTGTAAACATTGCTCATTTGCTCCGAGTCGTGCCCAATGAGTTCCATGACCACGGCTGCGGGAATACCAGCTTCTTTCATCATCGTCACCGCCGTGTGCCGCAGGCAATGGAAGCTCAGCACTCCTGTGCCACTGTCGTCCCTGGGTGCCGTGTTGCCATTTTTTCGATGAGGTTTCTTCTCACGTAGTCCGGCTTCGGCTAATAAATCAGCAAACTGATTCGACAGGTGTCCGGATTTCCCCTGCTTGCTCACAATGGCGAATGCCTTTGGGTGTAAAGGTGCAGCGGGTTCGTCCGACGACGGTAACGCCTCGATATGCCTTCGGAGTGGCGCAGCGATCGGAAGAATTAGCGTCTTGTGCGTTTTGCGCGTCACAAGGCGAATTTCTCCTTGATGGAGATGGATATTTTGCCAAGTCAGTGCCGCGATGTCCCCAAGCCGTTGGCCTGAGTAGAGGCCAAAGAGAACCATCGAACGCCACTCATTATCAGCAACGCTAAGAACCGCTTTCAATTCCGGAATCGTGAAAGGGCGACGAACAATGGCGTTGCCTCTTCGAATAGTGGCCACGAACTCAGCAGGATCATCTCCAATCAAGGCATCGCGTCTTGCCGCGCGGAAAATCATTCGGAGAAACTTGACCTCGTGATTGACCGTCTTTGGCGCAAACCGCTTGGCCTCTTCATTTCGAAAGCGCGTGATATGCTCGCGCGTGATTTCCGTTAGATCGGCGTCAGCCGTGTCGCCTAAGAAGGTGAGGAACTTACTTGCCGCGTTTCGGTAGAACGCGAGGGTTGAATTGGCAATCTCGGGCGCTTTGTTTTCCAGCCAACTTTCGAGGAAATTCCGCAGCGAGTTCTGCGAGACTTCGTTACCAGTGATTTCCTGATGAAGTTGAGTGATTACCCTGCGAACTTGCAGCGCGGTTCGTTTTCGCCGCGCCGCGGCTGCGTACTCATCGGCGATTTTCTGCGCTGCTTTGCGATCGGTCGTTGCCGTGGAGCGTTTTAAGCGTCTGCCGTGCCGGTCTGTGAAGCACGCTACCCAAAACTGAGATGTCGAACGTTTAGTGAGGCTGGCCATGTAGGAACAATAATAGGAACGTCCAGCGAAGTCCAGCTAAATCCATGCATGTGGCGATGTCCCTCTTGAAAACGTTGCTGAACAGCCGTGAACAATGGCCTAGACGAACAGGGGTTCGACTCCCCTCGCCTCCAGCCTTCGCTTGGAGTGCAGCGCAGGCGCACTTTTTATTGCTTAATTCCCACCCGACTTCAGCCATTCACTCCAAAGCTTCGGTTGGCCGTTCAGATTTGCGCGAGCATAATCGTAAAACGCGCGAACAAAGGCAATCCGGTCATCTGTGTACGGAGCCTTCCAGTTTCCGGGCTCAGCGGGGCGGAGCACATCGTAGTCATATCCGAGTAATTTCTGACGGCGCACAATATCTGCGAGTGAAAGGTGCGCTGCATTTCGTAACATGTCGTAAAGCACCATGAAGGTGGTCGTTCGCCCTCGCCCGGCTTCGCAGTGAAAATGCGCCCAGCCATCCAGCGGCAGCGCGCGAACAGCGAGAATAAATCGATCGACCTCGTCATCGAGTGGCCGGGCGTGATCCGTGACCGTGATGCGCACATAATGAGCGCCTCCAGCCTCGACGATGTCGCGTTCAGTGCTCGCCCGCTCAACAGTCACATGCTGAGACTTTGCGGAATCAACGCCTGCTTTTTTGACAGCTTCCCCCGGATGAACAGCGATTTCACTCCCGGGTTTGAGCGATTGAACACGTGCGCTTTCGTCCGCTTCGATTGCTGCCTGACTGCGACCAACGTTCGCCCAGTCGTTTGTGGCAAACCAGCTAACCGGCAGACCGTTGATGAATATGTGCGTTTCCTGCCGTAGATCGAAAACCGTCACCGCACCGCGCGTCCGCGCCAGCACGAGTTTAAGATTATCAGCTGTGAATTCTCCGCTGCCAGAGGCATGAAGATCCGTTAGGCCGTTAGTTGCCGGAAGTTGTTCGCGCTTATGCGATTTCAGCCGATCGTCAGTCGTGCGAAAATTGCGCGGCAGATTCTTAGCAAGCTCCAGGTCGATGTCCCAAATCAATACTGGTGAGTCCGCATCCGCAGGACGGACCGGCGGATTCTTTTGCAGGAGCGGAACCGACCAAACCGCCGCCGGGGCAAGAAGTAAGACGGAAACAAGCAGGAAATGGCGCCGGGGATGAACGCGGCGAGTTACGAACACAGAGCCGATTCGATGCGAGGACGCTCCAGCAAGCAAGAAATTTCTGGCAAAAACCTAAAAAGCTCGCATTGCGGTCTTTCAAAAAAAATCGCTTAAGAACAAAAAAAAGCTTGCCCAACCTCGCGATTCCCGGCATACCTCGCCTCCATGCGGCAACCGGTCTGCCTCGCATTGGTAACTACATCGCTTCTTGTCCTTTCAAGCGCAGCCGCGCACGCGCAGGCGCTCGCTCCCTCAACATTGGATTTTACGAGCCACGATCAGAAGACCGCGGACGACATGGTACAAGTGATCACGAGCAAATCGCCGCAAGTGATCGCGAAAAAGCGCGAGCCAGTGGTCGGCAAAAGACCGACACAACAGCTCACGAAAGAGCTGGCGCAAACGACCACCAAAGGGCCGGTGCGAACGTTTGTGGGAGAACCGGTGCGACCAATCGAAATACCAGTTGAGAAACAAAGCACAAGCAAAACGACATGGCCTTTTACCCGTTTCAGCTACAAAACGCCGGATGGCAAAAAAGAATCAGTCCCCGTCATCACGCAGTACTATCCCCAGCAGATCGTTTACCCGTTCGGCAAGGTCGACCGGCATATCGACAGCAGGTTGATGCAAGCTGCAACGATCGCGCAGGAACGCGCTCATGCACATTCGCGCTCGATGTGCTGGCATTATGTTAAAGAGGCATTGCTCGCCTCCGGCGTGATCGATTCCCGTCCGAAAAGTGAGCTCGCGAGAGACGCTGCCCAAGAGTTGGTCAGCAATTACGGATTCAAAAAATTATCGGTGACAGACCCATTTTCTGCGCCAGTCGGTTCAGTGCTCGTGTATGGCACGAGCCGTACCGCTGGCCACGTGGAGCTCCGAACCAGGGACGGTTTCGTCAGCGATTTCTCTTCAAAAACGCCGTCGCGTCGGCCCCTGGTCGGCGTTTACGCCAAGATGTAATTTTCTCGCCTTCGGAAGGGTGACACCATTGCGCGCGGACTATACCGTGGGCAAAATGGAAACTTTCGATTGGGCATCACTGAGCGACGAGGAACTTCTTGAGCGCCGGATCTCTACGCTCGGGTTGCGCTTGGAGGACACGGCCCTTCAATCGCTCATTCAGCAGCTCTACGACGAGCTCTCGGCAAAGGGGCTTGTGTTCCATCCGCCATGTCACATCGGCGACGAGTGGTTCGTACCGATCGGTATCCCGGTAATCTTCATTCCGTTTTTTCTCGTCCATGATCGGCTGCGCGCACTGGAGCGAACCATGATGCTCGAGGTCGAGGGCGAGACGCCGGAGTGGTTCATGAAATTGATGCGGCATGAGGCGGGACACGCCTACAGCTACGCGTACCAGCTTCAGCGCAAGAAAAAGTGGCAGCAGACTTTCGGGCGCACATCGCGCGAGGAAACGCCGAATACTTACCGGCCGCGGCCATTCAGTCGTAGCTATGTCATGCACCTCGAAGATTGGTACGCGCAAAGCCATCCAGACGAAGATTTCGCGGAGACATTCGCGATCTGGCTCACGCCCGGGCTGGACTGGCGTAAACAGTACGCAGGCTGGCGGGCGCTGAGAAAACTCGAATACGTGGATGAACTAATGCGTTCGCTGGCAGGCAAGCCACCAGTGCACACGCCGCAGTATCGCGTGGCCGATTACGATTTTCTGAACGTTAAGCTCAAGACTTATTACGCGCGCAAGCGCAAGCTCTACGAAGATACGTATCCGGATTTCTACGACGCCGATCTGCGGCAGCTCTTCGCGGCGCCGGCCGGAATCAAAGCGAGCGCGTATCTGCGAAGGCGGAGACGGCGACTACTGAACGCCGTTTGTCAGTGGACAAACGAGAAAAAGTTCCGGGTAAACCAGCTCCTCGCGCGACTCATCCGTCGCTGCGACCAGCTTGGACTTCACGTGTTGAACGACGATCCGCAAGAGGATTTTCGCGTCTCCTCTTTCATCACGACGCTGGTGATGAATTATCTTTTCACCGGAAAATTCAAGCGAACCAAATAGCGAGCCGTGAAAAAGAAACTCAAAGTCCTCGTGCTTTTCGACGGCACCAGCCCGACCACTGTCGATCAGGATTTCAGTAAGGAAATGAAAACGAAGGATTGGAAAACCGAGGCGGACGTCATGGCCGCGCTCGGCAAGCTCGGTCACACCGCCGAGCATCTCGCCATCTACGACGATGTCGATCTTATGCGGCAAAAACTCGAGACCTTCGCGCCTGACATTCTTTTCAACCTGGTCGAACAGTTCAAGAACAACCCAGGATTCGATCAGAACATCGTTTCGTTTTTCGAATTGCAAGGGCTACCCTTCACCGGCTGTGGCGCCACCGGTCTCACCCTTTGCAAGCACAAGGGTATTTCGAAAAAAATCCTCCATTATCACGGCATCCACGTTCCCAACTTTGTCGTCATCCCGCGCGGTCAGCGCATTGGACGACCCAAACAGCTCGAGTTTCCGATTTTGGTCAAGCCCGTGAAAGAAGAAGCGTCCTACGGAATTTCGCAGGCATCGTTCGTCGAGACCGACGAGCAGTTTCGGGAACGCGTCGCGTTTGTTCACGAAAAACGCAACGCCGACGCGATTGCCGAGCAATACATCGATGGCCGCGAACTTTACGTGAGTCTGCTGGGCAATGTGCGGCTAACGGTGTTTCCAATTCGCGAGATGATCTTCGGCGACGCCCATCCGAACGAGCCGAAGATTGCGACCTACAGCGCAAAATGGGACGATGAATATCGCAAGCGCAAAGGATTACGGAATGAATTCGCCGAAGGGCTCGATCCCGCGCTCGTTGGCGAAATAGAGAAGACATGCAAACGCATCTATCGCCTGCTCACGATCGACGGTTACGCGCGCATCGACTTGCGGCTGACGCCAGCCAACGAAGTTTATTTCATCGAGGCGAATCCGAATCCGCATCTGGCGGCAGACGAGGACTTCGCGCTCTCGGCCGAAAAGGCCGGTCTCCTTTATCCGCAACTGATCGAGCGAATTGTCCGGCAAGGAATGAATGCGCTTCGGGATTGATCCACTCGGTTTAGGCGTAAACGAGGAGATCGATTTCTTCGGGAAG
>QHPD01000041.1 GCA_003218975.1 Verrucomicrobiota bacterium | reverse complement strand
GCTTAAAAAAGTCGCGGACAGTCCGCTGCGTCATCATCATTTAAAAACGGCGGACATTCCACGGCGCGGCGACCTCTACACCGGACGCGTCCCGATGCTTTTCAACCAGGACATGACCGCGTACCGCGCGAAGCCAGCAAAGGCCTACGACAAATTCGAGTATTACAAAAACGGCGGCGCCGATGAGATCATTTTCGTTTTCCACGGCGGCGGTGTAGTTGAATCGGTTTTCGGCAAGCTGCCGTATCGGGCCGAGGATTACATTGTCATTCCTCGCGGCATCACTTACAGAATCGTGCCGAACAATGTTGAAGAGGAGGATTATCTTATTCTCGAGTCGGCCGGGCCGGTGCGGATTCCGCAACGTTACTTGAATCACGAAGGCCAGATCAAAATGGGCGCGCCATATTCGGAGCGCGATCTGCATTCGCCGAGTGAATTGATCACAATCGACAAGGAGGAAGATGTAGATGTTCTGGTGAAAGACGGCCCGCGCTGGACGCACGTTACAATGGCGCATCATCCGTTCGACGCGGTGGGGTGGGACGGCTTTCTCTACCCATTCACGTTCAACGCTCAGGACTTCGAGCCGATTACAGGCACGGTCCATCAACCGCCGCCGATCCATCAGACATTTGAGATTCGCGGCTACGTCGTATGCACGTTTGCGCCGCGCATGCTCGATACGCACCCGGAGGCCGTAAAAATCCCGTGGGTGCACGACAACGTCGAAGCGGACGAGGTATTGTTTTATGTGCGTGGAAATTTTGGTTCGCGCCGCGGGATCGAAAGCGGCTCGATTACGTTGCATCCGCGCGGGATCCCGCACGGCCCGCACCCGGGCACAATCATGGCAAGCAAGAACGCGACGCGCACGGAAGAGCTCGCGGTAATGTTCGATACACAACACACGCTGGAGTTGACCGAGCAATCGCTGGCCCTCGACGATCCAAAATATCCGCAGAGCTGGCTCGACTAAGGTGGGCGCAAGTTTCCAACTTGCGAGTTGAAGAAGGCAAGTTGAAAAACTTGTCCTACATTATAAACACGACTCATGATTCAACGCCGCAACTCCGATCTTGATCTTGAAGAACGATTCACACGGGAGAGCAATCGGTTAAAGGAAAAGGAGCTCGACCGAATCGCGAATGCGTATCGCGAATTGCTTCACAGCATCGGTGAGGACGTTGATCGAGAAGGTCTGCGACGCACCCCGGACCGCGCAGCGCGCGCATTGGAATTTCTCACGCAAGGTTATCGGCAGGACCTCGACGACATCATTAACGATGCTGTCTTTGAGTCGGATGCCAGCGAAATCATCTTGGTTAAGGACATCGAGCTTTATTCCCTGTGTGAGCATCATCTGCTTCCTTTCATCGGACGGGCGCACGTCGCCTATATCCCGAATGGGAAAGTGATTGGCCTTTCCAAGGTGGCGCGCATTGTGGATGTTTTCGCGCGTCGCTTGCAGATTCAGGAAAATCTGACCACACAGATTGCCGAGTCGCTCATGAGATGTCTCGAACCATCCGGCGTGGCAGTGGTGGTGGAAGCGAAACATCTTTGCATGATGATGCGGGGCGTTGAAAAACAAAACTCAGTGATGAAAACATCGTGTTTGCTCGGTGTTTTCAAAGATGATGCCCGAACACGTTCCGAATTTCTCTCGCTTCTTAAGGATTAGCGGAGGATAGCCTTCTAGGCTGTCTCGGCCGACAGGCATCTTGCCTGTCGAGTTGGTGTTCGCCAGGCTGGAAGCCTGGCGCCCGAGTCAGGCAAGATGCCTGACCTCCTGCACGCGCGACTTGCGAGACGATTTACAGTGTGTTTGCTCCTCTATGCTCCTAACCGTCAGCAAACGTCTCGAATTTTCGGCCTCGCGCCGATTGTTTGTTCAAGATTGGACGAAAAGCGAGAACCTGATCGCGTTCGGTCCGGAGACAGAAGCATGCCACGGAAGCGGCCGCAATTACGTTGCGTATTTCGTTTTCACCGGCCCAGTCGATTCAGCGACCGGGATGCTGATCAACATTAGCGAAATCAAGGAGCGCGCCGGCAAAATTGTGCGTGAACGCTTCGATCACAGGTTTCTGAACGAAGACAATTCATCCTTTCGCGACCTTCCGCCGACTGCTGACAATATTGCGCGCCAGCTTTATTTGGATGTTGCGCCGCTATTCTCCGATGCCAAAGCAAAACTGTGCGCTTGTCACCTTACCGAGTCGCCGGAACGGAGCGCGACTTACTATTCCAATGGCGCGAGTGAGGCGAGTCACTGGTTCGAATTTTCGGCGGCGCGCAGAACGATGTCGCCCCATCTGACCGCAGAGGAAAACGCGCGCCTGTTTGGGTCGACAACTTCAACTCACGGGCACAATTATCGTGCCCGTCTCACTTTTCGAGCAGAAGGCCTCAATGGGAAAAATCCGTTGGTGCGGTACGACGCAATCAATACTTGTGTCCGCGCTTTGCATGACGAACTCGATCACCGATATCTCAATCAGGAAGTTGCCGGGTTAACGAATCGCCCCGTCACGACCGAGAGTTTAGCGAAATACATTTGCGAACACGCTGACGCTGGCGCGGCCCTACATCGCGTGCGCTTGCACGAGCGGGACGATTTTTTTGCGGACGCATGGAGCGACAAAACGGTTTTTCTTGGGTTGCGAATGTCATTTAATGCTGCTCACCGCTTACATGCTGCCACGCTCTCCGACTCCGAAAACGCAAATCTTTACGGCAAGTGCAACAATCTGCGCGGCCATGGTCATCGTTATTTGACAGAAACAACTCTTGGCGGCGAGTACGATTCGCGTAGCGGAACGCTCTATGACTTTATTGCGCTCAAGAAAGCAATAGAAGAATCGCTAAGGCCCTGGCAAGATCGACATCTTGATTTCGAAACGGATGATTTTCAGGACGTGCCTTCCACTGGAGAGAATATCGTTCGCGCGCTCTGGCCAAAGCTCGATAATCGCCTTAATCAACAGCTAGTCCGCTTGCGCTTGTGGGAGACTGCGAATAACCGATTTACGCTGCGGAGAACCTGACCGCGAGTTCCTCTGTAGAGGCTGCCGTGTCGGCTGCAACCGATGATTTGGCAGGCGACACGCCTGCCGCTATAGGTTCCTCCGAATTGGACGTTGGCGTTGGACGTTCGACGTTTTCTGCAAGCACAGATGAAACGCTATCTTATTACCGGGGCGAGTCGCGGGATTGGCCGCGAGCTCGCGGAGAAACTGGCAGCACCCGATGTGCACTTGCTTTTGCATGGGCGCGATACGGTTGCCCTGTCGCACACGCGAAAAGCTGTCGAGCCGCAATGCGCGAAGGTCGTGCTCTTAATTCATGATCTGGCGACTCCCGTTGGCGTTTCCGACCTGATCGCCGAAGTCGGCGATGAACCAATCGATTTGCTCGTGAACAATGCCGGCGTCGCCGTAGTGAAACCGTTCCCAGAGATCACGGCAATCGAATGGGAGCAAACTGTCGGCGTCAACATCACCGCACCGTTCATGTTAACGCAGCATTTTGCTCCGCGAATGTCACCGGGGTCGAGTGTCGTGAACATTCTTTCCATAGCAGCCAAAACGGGATTTCCCAACTGGAGCGCCTACTGTACGAGCAAATTCGCGCTCGAAGGGTTTTCACAGTCGGTGCGCGAAGAATTGCGCGACCGCAAGATTCGCGTCATCAACGTTTATCCTGCGGCGACGGACACTGACATCTGGAATCATGTCGAAGGAAATTGGCCGCGCGACAAAATGATCTCGCCGAAGGATGTCGCCACCGCGGTAGCGTACGCCCTGTCGCAGCCCGCGGACGTAGCGTTGGAAAATATCACTCTCTCCAGCCTGTCTGGAAATCTGTGATTCGTGGAATGAAGGCACGCCTATGATCAAAGCGTTACAAAGCGAGCTTACCATCAACGTTGTTGCGTCGGTCATTGTGTCGCTGCTTTTTCTAGCGACGGGCTTTCTCTGGGGCAAATACAAGGAGCGGCGCCGCAAGTTTGGGAGAAATCTCGAAGAGTACGATTTTTATCCATTCACAGTTACTCGCGAAAATTTTGGGCAGTTTAGTCTGAAAGATTTCCGACTGGGGATGCATTATTTCCTCAAAAACGAGGACCGTACAGCGGCGCGCCAACTGATTTTTATCGGCGAGCAAAACAATGTGCGGGATCAGCTCGAACCGGCGGAGCAGAAGGTTTATGCGCAACTCTTTGGCAAATACGACGGAAAGAAAATTGGCGACGACACGACTGAATTCCTCGAGAACTACGTCCGGGTCGTGCGCCTCATTGGCAAATCATTTCCCAATTGTGGAATGGAGATTTTGTTGCACAACCTGGCTGATCCCGCGCATTCGCTCATTGTGCTGGAAAACAACGTGACCGGCCGCCATCTGCGAGATGGCACCACGAACTTGCTGATCGATCTCAAAAAGCGCCAGCTTCTCAACGAAGAGAAGTTGAACTACGAGCTCAATATCGGCTCGCGCAAATTCAAGTGCACGACCATCCCGATTCTGCGCAAGGAATTTGGAATCGTGGGCGCGATCTGCATCAATGTTGATGTGAACTATCTGACGGACGAAGTAATGAAGAGCCAGGAGCGCATTGAAACGTTCTTCAAAAACTTTTGCCGAAGCGACATGCAGCTCGACGAAAATATTCTAAGCAAGGACGAATACGCCAAAGCGTTGAAAGGCAAGCGCCACTTCAAAGACGAACAATTCTGATTGCCATAGCCATCACCTGGCTCGTTGAAAGACTTCACGTCTTGATCACCAAATACAGCGTCGCTGTCGTATAGCGCCCGAGAGTGTCTGCGAAGGATCTTTTGGTTTTTGACGCGCGCATTCCGGCTGAAGGTGGATCGAGCAGTTCCTTGCTCGATGTTAGAAATAGGGGTGAAGCCGCATTAATTTATTGTGGCCCGACGGACAAGCCGATGCACCTCCTTTGATGCTTACGACGTAAGGTGTTTGAGCCATTGCCCCGCCGCTTCAACTTCACTGTTCGTTAGGCCATGGCCAGCATTGAAAAAACGAATTGTCACATCCGCTCCCGCGCTACGAAGATGTTCCACCAAACGTTGCGTCTCGGATGTGGGGATGATTGGGTCCTGGTTTCCTGCTCCGATCCAAACGCGTACCGATGAAAGGTCTGGCAAGCTGTCGGGGACCAGCGGCACCATGGCTCGAAATAAGATTGCAGCACGCAGTATTTCTGGACGTAGCAACAACATGCTGGCCGCAATGTTTGCGCCATTGGAGTAACCGATTGCGACGACTTGATCAGCGGCGAGCTTGTAATGCTTCGTTGCCGCAGCAACAAAGTCTGCCAGCTCGTTCGTGCGTTTTTTCAAATCTTCGAGGTCGAACATATCTTCGGCTAGCCGGCGAAAGAATCGCGGTATCCCATCCTCTAACACTCTGCCACGCGGACTGAGCAACGCGGCACTCGAGTCGAGCTCACGTCCGAGCGGGATGAGGTCGCGCTCGTTGCCGCCAGTTCCGTGTAAGAGCAGCAGCGTCCGCTCAGAAGGTCCCGGAACGAATTCGTGAATGAAATCCAGCTGCGGCCTCATTGTTTCGCTGGAACTTTGATCGGCGGCAGAACTTGTTCGATCTGCGGGCGCGCGGGTTCCAGCCACGGCGGCAGACGCAGTTTGGAGCTGAGCTCTTCAATTGTTTCATCCAGTGTGAAGCCCGGCGGCTCGGTAGCGATCTCGAAAAGAATTCCGCCTGGTTCCCGGAAATAAATCGAATGAAAGTAAGTCCGATCGATCACTGGAGTCACGTTGTAGCCGAGTTCGACCAGATGCGCGCGCCATTCCAACTGCTCGGCATCATCTTTCGCGCGAAAGGCGATATGATGCACCGACCCGGCGGCGACCAGCCCCGCCTGTGTGTCGGGCAAGCAAAGCAGATCGACCATTCGACCTGGCGCAGTCTCGTCCGGCGATGCAAAGCGAAACCGGTTTCCCGATTGGTCGATCAGACGATAACCGAAACTCTGTGTGAGTAATTGCGCTGTCCTCTCGTAACCTTCCAAGGCGGCGGACACGCTGTGGAAACCATGGAGCGCGTGCTCCGGCCGAATAGAGCTGTCCGGCCACAGCTCAATCGGCGGGAACGAACTCGAACCGATCAGTTCAAGCAGAAGTCCATCTGGATCGGTAAAGCGAACTACCTCTTCGCCGAATCGCGGAGCCGTTTTCTCCGCGGCGACATGCTTGTCCTTGAAGCGCTCCAGCCAGTAGCCAATTGAGTTCGGCGAGATCGCGAACGCCGTCGCATCGATTTGGCCGGTGCCGCGATGTCCGCGCCGCACGCCCGGCCAGGGAAAGAATGTCAGGATTGTTCCCGGTGTGCCGCGGATATCGCCAAAGTAGAAATGATAAGTGCCGGGATCGTCGAAATTGACTGTGCGCTTGACCAAACGCATCCCAAGCAATCCGACATAGAAATCCAGGTTGCGCTGCGGGTAGCTGGCGATAGCAGTGACGTGATGAAGTCCGGAGATTCTCTTCCCCACAGTTATCATACGGTAACAATGTTGACTTCAACTCGCGAAAGCTCGCCACGGGACGGGTCCGTCCGATTGGCGGACTTTCCAACTTTAATATTCTCAAAAAGGAATCAGGGTCCCGCAAACGTGGCTTTTCGCGTCGCTGTACCGATGAGGAGTAACGCTCCGATCGCGCTGACGCCGGCAAGCGTTGCTCCTATCCCCATGACCCATCTAAAAGCATACACGAAAGATTCATCAATCGCGTGACTAATTGCCTGTTGTGTTAATGCATCCACATCTTCCGGAAGGGAGGCGGCTGCGAGCTTGCTGCGTTGCGCTTGTAATGATTGCCGCGCGGAAGGCGGCAGTTTCCAGGCGGACAATCGCTGCTCAAGCGCATTATTAAAGGCGTGAAGCATCGCGATTCCAAGAACCGCGATCGCGAGCAGTCCAGCCGCCCTCGCAACAGCGTTGTTGACACCCGATGCAATGCCGACGCGATTCTGCGTGACGGAATTCATTACAGTAGTGGTGAGAGGCGCGACACTTACAGCCATGCCTATTCCGAGTATGAAAATGGCAGGGAAAAACTTTTGCCAGTAACTGCCACCTATACCGGACGGGATGAAGAGCGCGAAGCCAACGGCTGCGATCAATGGACCTGCAATGAGCGGAACTTTGGGGCCGTAGCGCTCAACGAGTCCGCCCGACCAGCGCGAAAGCAGAAAGAGAATCAAGATAAATGGCAAGAGCGCCGCGCCCGCTGCAGTGGCAGAGTAATGCTGGACCTGAATCAAATTTAGCGGCAGGAAGAACAGCGTTCCGCCGAGGGCGCCGTAGAGCAGGAATGTCAGCAGGTTCGCTCCGGTAAACGTTCGCGACTGAAAAAGCGAAAGTGGCAACATCGGATTAGAGACTCGCGCCTCGATTATCAGGAAGAGCGCGAGAAGCGCGACCGCGGCAACGACGGCCGCGAGCACCGACCGATCATTGAAACCAAGCCGCGAAGATTCGATTAATCCATAAACCAGAGCGCCTAAGCCGAGCGCTCCAATAATCGCACCCCGCCAATCTAGTCCGGCGCTCTCTGCGTCAGAGCTCTCCGGAACGCGCCAGAGCGAGATTAAGATTACCAAAAGCGCAATCGGCATATTGATGAAGAATACGGCGCGCCATGAAACGTGTTCGATCAGCCAACCGCCAATAACGGGTCCAATTGCGGTGGTGATCGCACTGAATCCCGACCAAGTACCGATCGCGCGTCCACGTTCGTTCTCCGGGAACGAACTGCTAATGATTGCGAGACTCCCCGGAACCAGCAGCGCCGCGCCAAGCCCCTGCACTGCGCGCGCGGCAATTAGTTGACCGATGTTAGGAGCGAGTCCGCACCACGCAGAGGCCAAAGCGAAAAGCGCGATACCAACCAGGAAAATGCGGCGTCGTCCGTAGTGATCGCCGAGGGATCCACCGACAAGCAGGAGCGCCGCGAGCAGAAGCGAGTAGGCCTCGATGACCCACTGCACGTCCACGATTGTGGCGTTTAGATTCTTTTGCAACGCGGGCAGCGCCACGTTTACGACTGTGCCGTCGATGAACGCCATGCTTGAAGCGAGAGTTGTGGCCGCAAGTACCCAGCGCCCGGAAGATTTTGAACAAGGTGCTGTAGCCGGATGCGACCGGATTATGCTCTCGTCACAAGGTTCTCGGATGAATCCCGACATGATGGTGGCTTGGCATCGCCGAGCCCTCTTCTTATTTGCACGGCTTTGAATTTAGTATTCCGCAAAGGCGTCGTCAGGATAGCAGTATAACCAGCCCTCGCCGGGTTGCGCGGATGAGATGACCGGGTGGCCGGTCGTGTGGCGTGTTTGCTGGCATGTCCGCAGATGGACCCAGTATGCGCCGACCGTCACGCATTCTTCGCATTCGCGGCATTGCGGCTGTCTAATTGACGTGATCGCATCGATGTGTATGCAGGCAGGCATACGCAGCTATTCGTGTAGCACTTGATGGACGGACGCGACCGCGATTGACCCTTCGCCGAGGGTCGCTGCGCGTTTGACATTCTCGGCGCGAACGTCGCCGACCGCGAATACGCCGGGCAAACTCGTCTCGAGACGAGACTGCAGCTGAAATTTGTATTTCCCGATTGTTTTCACGCTCCAGTCCTCGATGGCCTTTTTGCACGAAGTTCTTCTCCTTCATCACGGTTGCTCCTCCGCGCTGGAAGCGATTAGCGATCGCTTTGCCGGGACTCTTTGTGCCGCCGGTCGCTAAGAGACGCTTCTGATCAAATTCAGTGACATTGGTACAGTGTTTGGCCGGCGCATTCATTCGGGTGCTTCGTCATTCGAGGTTTCAAAAATCGCTAAATGCGGTCGCGCATTCCATGGGAGACGAGGCGACGAACCAGATCTTTGGCGTAAGAGTCGTGTCGGGACGCAAGCTGGACGCTACTTTGGCGAAACGTGCAGCGCCGCCTGGTATTCCGGCTTTTTGTGATATTCGACTAGACGGAAGCCCCAACTAATTAATGTCGTCAGATCTTTGGTCTGCGCTTTTTTGTTGTTCAGGAATTTTTCGGTGCGCGCCTTGAGCTCGGGTTGTTGATCGGTTGTATCGAGGATTTCAAAGATTTCCATCGACAACAACCAGTCGTTCGGATGCTCCGCCTGCTGGGTTTCCCAAATTTCGCCAAGCCGTTCGTAGCCGGTTTTGCTCTCGCGAATCTTGCGCACCTGCGCGTAAAGATTCTCTAGTCGCCTGCGCTTTGCGTCCGATGGAACTTTAATAGTGCGTTCCTTTGGAACGAGCGCGATTTGATTATAGGCGTCCTTGTCGGCCGCGCCGTTAAACACCGAGCTAATTCGCTCGCCGACCGCCATGTCGTAGGTGCCCCAATCGGGATTGAACAGCACGCAGTCGCCATATTTTGCACTGCAATTGGAGAACGTAATCGCGAGCAACTTTTCATCACGACGCAACACTTTCTCGACCTTCCCTGAGACAACAATGCCGCTGACAAATTCAATCTTGGCTTTCTTCCCCTCAACAATTCCAAGCGCGTGCAGTTGATCGTTAGTGAGCAACTCTGGAGCTGTTGATGTTTGTTTCCATTTACCGACCGACGAACCGAAACCGTCCTTGTGATAATCGATGCCGTGGCCTTCGAGCTCTTTATTGCGGAAGGCCAGAGCGCTCTTGCCTGCCGTCCGAAGATAGATCGGCGAGTTATTTTCGTCGGTAATGACCTCCTCGAAGATTCCGCTGACTTGCAGGCCAGATGAATACTCACAGGTCGCAGTGTTCTTGCATTCGATGGCTTTGTTGATGCCTTCGAGCCCGCCAACCTTGAACGCCATCTTGCTTGCAAATTCTTCGAGAACGCCTTTGAGATGCTGAAAATCGCGGCAGACGAAAAGCTGCGGTTGTTTCGTAGTGATATCGAACGCGTAATTCTCCGCGTCGATGGAGTAGGGGATTTTCTTTACTGCCGGCTCTAGACATGAGACCGATTCGCCGATCGATGAGAGCAAGCCAGCACCGTAAATCTTCGGGTTCTCAAGCGTTCCGATGAGTCCATATTCGACTGTCCACCAATGCAAACGCGAGAGCAGCGCCATTTCAGAAGGTTCGCCTAGAGTCTTCTGTCGATGTTCAACTAGCTTCGTTGCTTCGTCGACTTCTTTCGGATCCGCGTTCGGGCGCTCCTTCAAGATCGACAAATGGCGGATCGCTTGATACAACTCGAAATCTTTCTTAGACGACATCGCTTTTGCGCCAACTTCTCCGAACCGTTGCAAATACTTTGAGTACTCGCGATCAACAATAATCGGCGCATGGCCAGCGGCCTCGTGGACAATATCCGGCGCTGGGGTGTATTCGATGTGATGGATTTGCCGCATGTCACACGCGATCACCAGCACCTTGTACGCTTGAAATTCCATAAACGCCGCGGGCGGAATGAACCCGTCCACGGCAACTGCGCCCCAATCGATCTTGGCAAGAATATCGTTCATTTCCTCAATGCGAGGAATGCGCTCAAAGGAGATGCCGGTGTTGAGGAGACCTTTGAAGTAAACTTTGTGCGCGTATTCTTTCAGAAAAAAAATGTTCTGGCGCATGATGAATCGCCAGACTGCGTGATCGACGGACGTGTAATCGTCGTACCGCTGATCGACTGCGAATTGGAGTAAATGTTTTGGTGTCGCGGCGACTGCCGCGTTGCTATAGCTGATACCGCCTTGAGATTTCATCGGGCTACCTCCTCCTTGGGAAATATAAATAACCTATGACTCGTTTCGGCGGCGGGCAAGAATGATTCCGTACAGCGCACGCGTGTCATCCCGAGCGCAGCGAGGGACCTCACACAAGCTGGTTGATCACACAATCTAACGAGAAAGCGCACACTTCGACCGGGAGGTCCTTGGCCGTCTTCGCTGCTCAGGATGGCAAGAGAGAGCGCGGTTCACCTGGATTGGCGTGCGCGTATCACGCGCCGCGTGATCCAAATCACTACAACAAGCGCAATTGTCCAAGGCGCGAGAAACGCGACTGCCACGCCGATCATGCGCAAGCTCCACATAATCGCGCCGGCGCTTTGCGTCAGTGTGCGTCGCAGCGTCGCGAACAAGCCGCTCTCCTGCGATACGATATTGCCCTGGCTGTAAACTTGGATCGAGATGTCGGCTGGCGCGTTCGTCTCATCGATCTGTGCGTCCGTGCGATCCTGACGCTGCACACTAACATTTTCGACTTTGCCTAACGAGTTGAGCGATTCCATGAGCGCCGGGTAATTTTTCATCGGCACGCGCAGCGAAACATCTGCAATTTCACGTCCATCTGGATCGCGATTAAACGTAGAGCTACGAACGCGTCCTCCTTCTTTCTCGGCCAGAGCGCGAAGCTCCTTTCCCCTTTTGTCCACCGACGCGGTGCGAATGCGCAGAGTGGTCTGCTGGAAAGCTTGCTCCTGTTCCTCGCGCGAGATGGTGATGTTGAGTTCCACCTTGTCGCGCTTCGTTTTTGCATTCTCGGATATGCCGCTGCCACCTTGGGCGATGCGCTCCGTCTGGACTTGGAAATTTTCAACGCGTCCAGTGCCTTTAACCTTTCCGATCACGGCGTCGCTTTCTTCCGGTGCGATCAACATGCTCATCCGCGCCGAGACGCGTCCGGAGTAATCGCGATTCAGCTGGGCATTGGTAATTTGCACCTTTGGCGAACCGAGACCTTTGACGTCATTGTAAATCTTCTCCACATCCGGCGCATAAAGCGCGAGTTGGGCGCGCTCCTTGAGCAGGAACCTAGCAGGTTCCTCCATGTCTTTTTCCGCAAGCGAAATTGTCACAGTCGCGAATTGCACCTGCGAATCCCAGTATTTCAATTCGCCCTGCATCTTCTCGATCTCTTCGCGGACGCGTCCAAGTTCCTTCTCCACCTGGAGCAAATCGGATACTTTACCCGTCTTCGTTTTCAACATGTCGATCAAGCGCTGTTCCATCACGTGCGCGTTCTTCAGCCGCGCATCCGTATCGAAATACGCCTTGGTAACGTCTTCAGTTCCGAGCGTCTGGTTCTTTAACTCACCAAGACCGCGAACTTTTTGCAAAAAACGATCAAGACTTTCCGGCAGGACCTTGACGACAACTTGACCCCGCAGCTTTCCATTCGCCTGTTTCTCGGAATTCGTTGTCGCGACATACCCACGTTCCTCGTTTGCCAGGGTTGTGATCTTCTGAACAGCATCATCAAAGCTGATGATCTCCAGTTGGACAGCCGCGTTGCGAATCAGCTTACGATTGGCTAGTGTTGGAGCGGGCGTTTCCGGTTGCTTGGGTTCTGCTTCTTGAGCATTGGCAATCTCTGGGCTTGCGACGAATCCTTGCCTCCCACTGGCCTCTGCCTGGGCTACCTTGGCCGGCGCAACTGTTGTCGGAGACGCCTTGACCTCTTCGTGAAATTTTGATCTAGCTTCAGGCGGGGCCGGCGGCGGCGCCTCGTGCACCAAGTCTTCTGGTTTGCCGGCGGTGAGTTCGTCTGATTTAGCTAAAGCACCGGATTGACCTGTCTGTGACGGCGGGAGTTGTGATGGTTGTGCGACCGGCTGTTCCCTGGCGTAGCGTTCACGAGGGCGCAACGCAGTCGTATTTTCGCCTGTGATCATGCGGCCCATCTGAACTAATGCCACAAGGATCGCCGCGACTGCCGTAAATTGCACTGCACGCAAGCGCATAAGATCGACAATCCAGTCCGCCAATCGGACGGACTCGTCCCGTGGCGAGCCTGGAAATCCGCTACGTCGTTGCGGGATGCGACTGCGAAAACTGGACAGCATGCGCTGTTCGAAAGCCGGATCAGGTTTTTCTTGAGCGAGAGTTTCTTCGAGGATTTTGTTCATAGCTTTGGTTTCCTGATGAGCCTTTCGGCAGGCCGCGCATTCGACTAGATGAGTGTGAAGGGCGCTGCGTTCGTCTTCCAAAAGCTCGCCGTGAAGATCGGCGGCGAGGTAATTATCGATTTCGTCGTGAATGGTTGCCATATGTTCTAATTCATTGACGCCAGAGCGGGGCGAAGTTGTTTGCGCATTGAAGCGAGAGCGCGGCCGAGAATTCCGCGCAGCGCGCCGTTGGTCAGGCCCATGGTATTTTCGATGGTGCGATAATCCATCTCTTCGAAGTAACGCAAGGTGAGTGCAGTACGATGAAGTTCCGGCAACGCAGCTAGCGCGGAGTGCAACTGTTGATCAAGCGCAGTCGTGTCGTTCGGCTCTTGTTCGATCGGTTCGGCTATTTGTTCCGAGAGCGAAACGTTGCGGCGCTTGCGAAAAATATCGTGCGCCCGATGTCGTGCGATTGTTGCCAGCCAGGCGGGAAATTTTTCCGGATCGCGCACGCGCCAGCGCGTCTTCCACGCCTTAACCAGCGAGTCTTGCACGACATCCTCCGCTTCCTCGCGGTTTTGCAAAATGCCGTAAGCGATGGCGAAAAGTGCCCGGCTGTGCGTGCGAATAACCATCTCGAATGCCTCCCGATCGCCGTGAATGGCCGCCCGGTACTGTTCACGTTCGCTGGCATCCATTGGGTCGATCTAAAGCCTAGACGTTTGAAGCCACGATTCCGCGCGAAAATTTTTTGGCAGAGTCTTCCAAAGGTGGGTCGGCCCGCCGCGGCGGGACGAGGCAGACAGACCGCCGAAGGCGCGAATATCGCGCGGCACAGCCGCATTACTGGCAACGCGTGGAGCCGCCTTCGCCTCGCTACGGCGTGCCAAGGGAGAACGCGTTGACCTAAAAGATGAGGACAGTATTGCCGACGCTCACCAAATCTTTCACGCGCGCAGCGTCCCAGTTCGCCAAGCGAATGCAGCCATGACTGGCGGCGCGGCCAATTGTCTCGGGATTGTTTGTGCCATGAATCCCAATGCCAGGTTTGTTTAAGCCCATCCAGAGGATGCCAACGAGATTGTTCGGTCCAGGCGGAAGATTGTAGTAGTTTTCGGTGCGGACACCGTAATTGAGCATCCCTTCATCGTAGCGGAACCACGGCCAAATTGTTGCAGCGAGAATTTTCCATGTGCCCACCGGTGCCGGTAACGTTTTCGACCCCGGCGTGATCGGAAAAACGCAGACGAGTTGGTCCTGGTCGAAGACCTCGAGCAGATGTTCATATGTGTCGATGAAAATCTTGCGAGAACCGAATGCCGGATTTTCGGGAACTTTTCCCTCGGTGAATCTTTCAACTTCAAAGGGCAAGACATTCGGCACCTTGAGGACGTCACCCGGCTGAAGATGTTCCCAATTTCTGCCGGGATTGAGCTTTTGAATGTAAGACTCCGCCGAATGAAAACGTTCCGCGACGAATTCCAGCAGCGACGTGTAAGGCAGCCATTTCAATCTCGCTTGCTCGGCATGACTGCTCGGTACATCGCCTACGAATTTCAGGTCTTCGTCCTTGATTGTGTAGGTCGTGTAAGTCACCGGAACTTGATCGAGCATCCACTGATCTACTGCGCCGGTCTTGGGCATGGCGCGCGCGTGCTTGTATGAGATGAGCGCCTTCCGGAAAAATTCGCCCATTTTGCCATCGATCTTGCCCGGCCCGAAATCGCTGTTGTCCAAAAAAATTTGCAATCGTGTCGCCGTCTCCTCGTCGTAGTTCGGCAGAGCGACGGGATAAACTCGGGGCGGCGGAGTAGGTTGCTCCTGCGCAAATGCGGCGATTTTTAAGACGCCGAGTGCAAGAATGAGAAAGGCAAATTTCATCGGCGGAAGTTATGCCCTGCGAATGCGGCGGGTGCAAACGCGTTTCATCCCGATACCGCAGCGTGTTCATGAAGCGCGAATGACGAAATTAGTTACGCACGGATTTGGACTTCGTCATTCCTGCTTCATCATTTTCGTGAGACCGGCTGCAAGGCGACAGCACACTCAGCCGGCAGAACCCACTGCTCCTGAGTGGCGACTGCGGCCGAACCCGTCCCGCCGTAGCGCGGAGAGTCGCTCGTCCAGAGCGTTTCCCATCTGCAACCCGATGCCGGTGCGAGCAGAGGTTCTGGAGCAGGCTCTAGAACCTGGCTCTTTCCAAAATTTACTACCAGCAGTCGATCGTCATTTTCCTTCGAAAAATATCGTAGAACGAAACTCGCAGGCCCCAAGACGGCGCCGTCGATTCCGCCGCGAATCTGCTGCTGAAAACGGGAGTCTTCGCGTCGCAATTTGAGAAGATCGACATGCAATTCGTAAAGCTCGCGATTTTTTTCGCGCTCGGAAAAATCGAGTTTGCAGCGGGCGAATACGTCCGGATAATCCGGAGCCGGCAATCTTCGCCGCGCTTCTTCCTCGGTAACGGATAAAAATGGCGCCAGCCATTCAGCGCGACCTCTGCGAATTGCATCGCGCACCGAAGAATCGCCTATGTCCGCAAAAAACAGGAACGGGCTGGACGCGCCGAATTCTTCTCCTTGAAATAGCAACGGCGTCCAGGGCCCGAGCAAGAGAAGAGCAGTCATGGCCCGGTAACGCCCGGGTGAAGTTTGAAAGCGTAACCGCTCACCGGGTCCGGTATTTGCGATTTGATCGTGGTTTTCGATGAAAGAAACGAAAACCTCCGGGGAAATGCCGAAAGTGGGCGTTCCACGCAACGCTTTTTGCCACGAGAGCGCCTGGCCTTGGTAAAGAAAGCCTTGTTTCGCGGCAGAAATAAATTCCTGCGGCGCGCCCCGGTAGTCGCCGTAGTAGGCCTGGCTGCGACCGGTTAATGCAACCACGGCGCTGTGATGAAAATCGTCGTTCCACATCCCGTCCAAATCGTCACCGCCTACGTAGCGCGGCCGCGCCATTTTGGCTTCCTGTAGGTCGTTCTCAGCGATCAAAATGATTGAGCGCGAGCCGGCCGCTTTGCGCGCCGCACGCCCGACCGCCCCGATGATGTACTCGCTGGATTGATCGCGGATAGCGTGTGTCGCATCGAAACGAAACCCATCGAAATGAAATTCCTCGATCCAGTAACGCCCATTCGTGATGAAAAATTCGCGGACCGGTCCTGAATTCGGCCCGTCGAAATTTATCGCGTTGCCCCATTCGTTTTCTTTTTCGCGAACCAGATAATCGTCAGAAAAAACACCGAGATAATTTCCGTCGGGCCCGAAGTGGTTGTAAACGACGTCGAGAATCAGCGCGAGGCCTAACGAGTGGGCACGATCGATGAACGCCCGCAAATCTTCCGGAGTTCCGTACAAATGTGAAGGCGCGAAAAAATCGACACCGTCGTACCCCCACCCAAATTCGCCTGGAAAATCGGCAACCGGCATCATCTCGATCACAGTGATTCCAATGTGCGCTAACTCCGCCAACTGCTCCGTCGCGGCGTGCCACGTCCCTTCTTTCGTGAACGTGCCGATATGCATTTCATAAATGATCTGGCCCTTCATTGTCTTTCCCCGCCATTCTGCATCGCTCCATGCGAATTTCGTTGGATCGACAACGCAGGAAGAACCATGCGGGCCGTCCGGCTGAAAGCGTGATGCCGGATCGGGATAAAAATTTTCCCCATCGTTTAACCGAAAGCGATAGAGCGCACCGGCGCCAACGCCGGCAGTGCCAGAAAAATATCCGTCCTCGTCAGCTTGCAGTGAGTGAAAGATTCGCTTCGCGTCGTTCGCTACGCGTTCTTCGAGAACAAGATCGAGATGTTGGGCTTTCGGTGCCCAAACACGAAAATGCGTTTCGTTAGGGCCGATCAACTCGGCCCCAATCGGATAGCGGCGTTGTATCTGGACGCAGGGGTGATTTTCCATTCCAAATGCCACATCCTGAGATCGCTACCAATTCTGAGGTTCGTTGACGGCTTGATTGGAATCTAGGCTTCTGTCATCGACCAAAACTTGCGGAACGCGCTCGGCCAGGTGCGGTCCAGCACGCTTTGCCGTGCGCGATTGCCCATGCGTTTGCGCCGCGCTGGATCGACAACCAGCGCACGGATCGCACGGGTAAAGTCATCCAGGTCGTGCGATTTCGTGATGAGTCCGTTCTCATCGTGCTGTACCAATTCCTTTGGCCCGCCGGAATCGGAAACGACAGCGGGCACACCGGAAGCCTGCGCTTCGATGATAACGTTTCCAAACGTGTCCGTCGTGCTCGGGAAAACGAAAATGTCGGCCGACGCGTAGGCGGTCGCCAATGCCTTGCCAGTGAGATAGCCGGTGAACGATGCTTCCGGCAACAATTTAGCAAACTCGTCGGAGTATGGACCATGACCCACCACGAAGAGGTGCACGGGCAAGCCCTCGTCTCGCAAACGGCGATAAGCGGTGGCCAAAAAATCGAGGTCTTTCTCCCGTGAAACCCGGCCGACATAGAGAAGGCGAACCTCACCGTCGCAAGCGCGAAACCTTTGGAAGAACGCGGGATTGCGCCGGGCCGGATGAAACAGCTCCGTGTCGAGTCCGCGTGGGAAAATTTTAAGTTTTGCCGGGTCGAAGCCGCGCCCGATCCAACTCTGGCGATATTCTTCCGAGTTGACGAAGACCGTGTCGAGCTGGCCATAAAACCAGTGCATGTAACGCCACGTGACGCTTTCAAGAAAACTGTCCTCGGTAAGAATGCGGATGTATTGTGGAAAATCGGTGTGATAAATGCCGCTGGTTTGCAGGTTGAGCATTTTTGCTGCGAGCAAACCCGTTAGACCTACTGGGCCTGGCGTGCTGATGATGATCTCGGAAAATCTTGCCCGCTGAATGTAATCAAGCATCTGAAGAATCGGCGGAAAGCTCAACTTTTGCAGCTCGTATTCGGGTAACTCGAATTCGCCGATCGGTTTGAAATTCTCGATGGGGATATCATCGACTTGCAGCTCGCTGCGGGAGGTTACGACGATTAATTCCTTCCCGGCCGCTGCTCCCGCGCCGGTCATTTTGCGGATAGTGGTCGCGACGCCATTGACGTCCTCGAGGGTATCGGTGAACCAGGCGCGCTTCGTATTTTGCAAGGCAGTGGGAATTTCGCCGGTCAGTTGTCTGAAGACCTCGCACAGCCATTTTCGCGAGGGTGCTTGACTGTGAAAACCGTAGATGTACGGCGCAAGGATCACCAGGATTGGCAGAATCGCGCTTAGCGCCTGCATGCTCTCGACCATGTTACCGTCGCTGATTTGCTGCACGAATTTTTGGAAAAAACGAAACGCAAGCTGCTCGGCGACCATGTTTGCCATTAGAAACGTCCGGCGCTCCGGTTCGCTGACAGCATACAATTGCGCCCCGAGCTTTGCCTTTACTTCGGGCAGGGCGAAATAACCAGAAAGCTCCTTCCATAGCGATACATTTGCGGGTTTGAGCAGGTCGAAGATTTTTCCTGACAAAACAGCCTTCCCAGTCAGGCTCGCTTTTTCTGCGAGCGTGAATTCCGTCGGAGCGCGTCCTTCCATGAAACGCGAAAACATCTTCTCTAGCAGCACGGCCCCCGGTCCGAGTTTTTCGTGGAAACGATCCTGAATAAAACAGGCGACCGTGTTGTAAAAGCCATGCGAGAGGGCGAGGGGAGTTCCGCTTTGGCCCCGCGCGACGCAATCGCCGTTGCGAATGTGTTCGAGAAATTTCTTTGCCGAATTGGCTGGTGGCGTTTCCGTATAGGCCGAAGCGCCAAATTGTCCTCCATGATCGTCTGAGCCGCCCACAAGAATCTTTTTCCATGGCTCCGCGTGCGTAGGCGCGAGACTATGTTTTTCAGCCCACCTGCTGATTTTTTCGGGCGTAAGTGAACAGAACAAATTCTGCGCGAGCTCGCTCAAGAGCGCGTCTCGCAACCCATTGATCCCTTCGAAGTGCTTGAAAAGGAGGATCAGCCGCTCCAAATGTGATGCTTCCAGCTTGCCGTTAATGCTGTAGAACGGATGAGCAACTGCGTGCGCGATTTGAGCCGTTTGCAGGTAGCGCTGCAGCTCGAAGATATCGTCCCGAACGCGTTCTAGATCGCGGTGCTGCTCTTCTGAGATTCTCCAAACCAAGAGATGAATTTTACATGAGTCTTGCGGAAAATAAGTCGTAATCTGCTCACTAATGAACGTTTGAGGTAAATCAATTATTTGCAGACACCCCTCGATCGTATCGTGGTCGGTGATCGTGACGTAATCCATCCCGAGCTTCAGTAACTGCGCATGTAACTCCCTTGGATCGGTGTAACTGTCCGGAAAATCGAATCGCCGGAATAGCCATTCTTCCGAGCGCGCGCTGTAGCGCGAATGAACATGCAGGTCGCACTTGCTCATCGTTAAACCCCACACCTCACTCTTTGTTCGGCGATCCAAGCCTGGTAGGTGGTGGCTGCTCTTCGATCACCCGCGACGTCGATGAAGTTGACGATCTGCCGCCAGATTTCCGGGTGAGAATAGTCGGCGGGGTGGATGCTTATGCGGAGCAGCGGATTGCTTCTTAAGAACCGGAACAGCGCCGCATTCCAGTCATGGCTCACTGCACGGCGCCAACTGCTTTGAACGCTGTAAACAATTGATCTTGCCGGAAAATTCTGGCTTGAGCGAAAGTCCCGCACAGTTCGCAGCCGTGTCGTGTATTCCAATTCGGCATCGCGCGCAGCGCGCTCGGCTTCTGTGCTGAGCAACCACGCTGGTGCGACAAAGCCGCGCGGCTTGAGACCATGTGCCCGAAATTCGTCCAGCGCGGCCGTGATCCGGCGGAATGCTTCCTTGTAGTCGAGATCATAAAATTCGGCTTCGTCATTCGTGTAGAATCGGGTGAGGAACTTGTCGCGCATCGTTTCGTTTGGGCGACGCGGGCGTCGGTGACAGTAGCCGTGGATGACAACTTCGTAGCCGTCCGCCTCCAAATTGCGCAACCATGACACGAATTGTGAATCTTTGGTGAACAACCCTTGATGATGATAATCGGGGACCACGAGAAGGGAACACGTAACCACGCCCCTGCGCGCTAGTTCTAAAATGATGTTGTTTGCGACTCGCTGAGTCGAAGGAGCAACGTCGTGCAAAGAGACGACGAGAGAGTCCCTCGCAGCGCCCGCTGTCGCGACGAGCGGCAGAAACTCCGTTGCCGCAATTGTGGTCATTCAGGGTAATTTTGGGCCTCGGTGCAGCTTCGAACAAGGCAAATTCGAAACGCTCGGCCTGTCACACTGCGCGCGAGCTGCAAATCTCTACTGCCAACGCTGGGTTCGTCTATGCCGTGCCCATCTTCACAATCTGGCGAAACTCCGACTCAGCTAGCGGCATGACTGATAAACGCGATTGCCGGACAAGCTGAATATTCTTTAGACGGGGATTATGTTTTATCTCGCTAAGGGCAACGGGACACCGCAGGGCCTTGACCGGTGCAAGATCGACAGCGCTCCAATCGCCCTCCTTCGCCGTAGGATCTGGATAAGGTGACTGCGTGATCTTCGCGATGCCGACTACCGCTTTGTCCTCGCCGCTGTGATAGAAAAGTACTTCGTCGCCCTCGCGCATTTTGCGCAAATTATTTCGTGCGGCGTAATTCCGAACGCCTGTCCAGGCGGTCTGACCCTCGGCGAGAAAATCCGACCACGAATACGAACTCGGTTCCTGTTTCACCAGCCAGAAATTTTTCATTGAGGCAAATCAGCAATAAACACGAATGGACACAAGTACGAACGACCTGACTGATCAGGAGAACAAGTTTTCACTTTCGAAAATATCGACTCAAGGCGCCGTAGATTCGACAAGAGCGCATCTTTATTTCACAATCGATGCGATGTCGCGTTTGCCATTCATCACGTTCGAGGGATCGGAAGGATGCGGAAAATCCACGCAAGTGCAGCGACTTGCCGCACGCCTAAAGCGGATGGGCATTCCACATCTGGTGGCGCGTGAACCGGGCGGCACGCCCATCGGGGAAACCATTCGCGAACTGCTCCAGTTCGCGCCGCAAAACGTCAGTATGACGCCCGAGACCGAATTGCTATTGTTCGAAGCCAGCCGCAGCCAACTGGTGCGCGAAACGATCAGACCGGCGCTGGAACGCGGTCTTTGCGTGATCGCGGATCGTTTCTTTGATTCGACCACTGTTTATCAGGGCACGGCACGTAAATTAGATCCACAATTTATCGAACGGCTGAACGCTTTCGCCGTGGACGATTGCGTTCCCGACATTACGTTCGTGCTCGACGTCGATGCAGCGACGGCCGAATCACGAATGCAAAAACCGCGCAGGCCCGATCGGATGGAACAGCAGTCCGCCGAATTCCATGAGCGAGTTCGTCGGGGATATCGAGACCTGGCCGCGCGCGAACCAAATCGCATGGTGCTGATCGACGGCTCGCGCCACGCGGACGTAATCGAGAACGAGATTTGGCAGATCATTTTGTCGCGTTTCCCCGCGTTGAGCAAAACATCGAACATCGAACATCAAACATCGAAAATCTGAGATGGCCTTTTCCCGCACAGCAGCGCTCGAATGTTTGCGCCGCGCCCATGAACAAGACCGGCTTGCACACGCGTATTTGATTTCCGGGCCGCCAGGAAGCGGCAAGCAACGCCTCGCTGCGGAGCTGGCCAGTCTCGTGAACGGAACCCAGCCGAGCGACATCTTCTCCACGAAGGCGCGCGAAATTTTTATTGCACAACCTGAATCGAAATCGCGACGCATTGTGATTGAGCAGATTCGCGACCTCGAGCACGCGCTGCAAATGCGGGCGGCGAATGGCCGACAAAAAGTAGCGATCATTTCCGATGCGGACCGGCTTCAATCGCAGGCTGCAAACGCGTTTCTCAAGACTCTGGAAGAACCGCCGAAGAA
>QHPD01000030.1 GCA_003218975.1 Verrucomicrobiota bacterium | reverse complement strand
CCACAATATCATTGATCCCGCCGTCGAATGGCTTGCCGTTTTTGTCGGCATCCCAACGGCGCAGCTGATTGCCGGTCATGTCGAGTTCAAGGATGGCGCCATGCTCCTCGGTGCACGCGAGCAGGAATGTTTTCTGTTTCGTGAGCGCCAACCCGTTATGACCGCAACCAGGAGTATGATTCAACACGGTGGTCGTTTTGCCATCCCATTTCGACAACGTGTTTGAGACCCAGCCAACGTAGTAAAGATTGCCGTCAACGTACAACGGGCCCTCGGGTCCAAGGATATTGCTGACGATGAGGGTTTCGTCGGCACACGCTGCCGTAACAGCGAACATTGCGCCAACGGCGAAGCAGATAATCCTCGGCGTAACGTTTTGCAAAATCGGTAACTCGGCGAGCTTTATCCTAACCGCCGATCAGCGCACGAGCAGGTCAAGCTGGCGCGCATCCAGACCGGCCTCACGATAGTGCTTCCGCGTCAGCTCGAGAAGCGTGAATCCATCCTCGTACGCGGCAAAGTCACCATTCACCGGTTTGTCCAGGTAGATGAGGCCGCCTCCAACCACGAACAGCGTTACCATCGGCTCTGGTGAGTCGTCGGTAATCACTAGCGTGTGAGCCTCGCCTGCGGGTTCGTAGATGTATGTTCCGGGCTTTGCGATCCAGTCGTGCTCAAGGTATCGCCAGTAACCACGCATCGTATAGCCATGAACGGTGCCAACGTGGTAGTGGGTTCCCACCATAGCGCCGGGGAGACCTTTTAGAACGACGCTGAACCCACCAGATGTAACATTAAAGCAGCAGGGCTGGAACCAGACACCATTCGCGTAAGGAACCCAGAGCCGGTCATCCTCTAGTTTGGTGTTGGTAATGAAGTGTTCGCGGCTCCTTCGATTCGGCTCGATGCCATCGGTGAAACTGTTGAAGGCAGTGATCGGCATATGTTCTCCTTTTTGTCAGATGTTGGAAGACTCCTACTTTTTCTCAGATGAGGCGGGTGCGGGCAGGTCTGAATTCCAAATATCGACAATCACCTTCCATGTCCCGTCAGTCTGTTTTTTAAAGATCTCGACGTACTTGCCGCGGTCTTTGGCCGGCTTACCGCTGGCGTCAGTCATCAACTGTTCGTAGGTGCCGCTCACGCAGGCGAGATCTCCGGAGTTCGCGACTTCTACCTTGGTCGCCTTCCAACTGATGGCAGCGCCAGGACTCGTCAGCATTTCTTTCCATGCGCTCCGAATTGCTTCCTTCGTCGTTGCACTCGAAGCGTTCGGAGGCATCACAATGGCGTCGGCGGCGTAATAAGAAACTGTTTTATCGACGTCCTTGGCTCCCGCGGCTGCGGACCATTTGGCGTCAAGATCGCGAAGAGCTTTCTCGATAGCGCTCTTTGTATCGGCCGCTGAAACCGTGCCGGCGACCGTTAATGCAAACAGTGCAGCGCAACCAGACAGAATCAGTTTTGTTTTCATGCGGCTGATCAAGATCAGTTTCTAATTTGCCGTCAACGCTATTTTGAGACCGTCTCCGTGGCAAACAGCCAACGTGGTTCGCTCATGACGCCGCGGGCAAACCGAGTTTGCCGAGCAAGTTCTTGTAGCGGGGATCGTCGCGCAAGCCACGCAACAACGGATCAACTAAAAGACTCGGAATGCCGCCGTCGTGATTATCGAACGCGATTTGCAACCACTCGAAAGCTTTGTCTGCCTCGTGTCGCACGGCGTAAACCTCGGCGATTTGGTAGGCCAAGCCATACCGATCATGCGCCGTGAGGTCGGCTAGAGCAGCGTCCGAAGCTGTATGATCTCCACGAACATAGTAGGCGAGTGCGAGTAAGAAACGGCGAAAGCGCTCGTCGGGCTCGAGCTGCGCTTCGCGCAAAGCCGTCTCACCGTCGCCGCGTTGGACGGCGACGAGCACCTGCCATCGATGACTGGAAGACGCGGACGGCTGCAGCTCTGCCATTTTGCGCCCAGCCGCGTCTGCCTCGTCAAGCTTTCCCGCATAGAAAAGAACCCGACCAAGGCTGAATTGCGTGGCAGCAGACAAAGGATCGAGTTCCACCGCCTGCCGCGCCTGACGTTCGGCATTCTCGATTCGGCCACCGTAAACGATCACTCGCGCCAGCAGATCATTCGCAGTAGGATTTGCCGGAGAAAGTTCTTTTGCGCGCTGTAATTCGTTCAAGCCTTCGGCGAACTTCCACTCGGCAAAAGCCCGAACCCAGCCGAGGGCAGCGTGCGCTTCTGCCAGCGCAGGCGCGATCGCGACGGCTTTCTCAGCATCGCTCCGCGCCTTTGGGTACGCCGTCGGGCGCTCGCCCGTGAGGTCACCAATAATAGTCCACGTTTCAGAACGCTCTGCGTAAGCCAAGGCATAATTAGGATCGAGCTCGATTGCACGATCGAAGTAAGTAATGGCTTTGCGATAATCCTCGGCGTTACGGCGCTGTGAATGGAAATGGCCCTGCAGGTAAGCATTGTGTGCTTCCACGCTATTTGTGGCCATTTGGGTCGACTTGTCCTGCGAGCCGAGCAAAGTCACCCTGAGTGATTCGGCGACCGCCCTGGCTATTTCCTCCTGAACTGCGAAGATGTCCTTAAGTTCGCGGTCGAACGTTCGCGCCCACAGCTCAATACCGTCCGCGGCGTTCACCAGTTCGGCCACAATACGCACTCGCTCTCCCTGTTTGCGCACCGTGCCCTCCAGGAGCGTGCTCACGCCGAGTTTCTCGCCGATAGTTTTGCTTTCCTCTTTCCTGTCCTTGAAACGAAACGAAGAGCTGCGACCGATGACCTTGAGCTCTTTGATTTGACCCAACGCTGCGATCAATTCCTCCGACAATCCGTCCGAAAAATATTCGTCGCGCGGATCACCGCTTTCGTTAAGCAGTGGCAGTACTGCGATTGACTTCTGGGGAATTAATCCTGTAGCCGCCTCGCTCTGTTGAGGCACCGGCGTGCTTCGCGTTCGAAAGAATTGATAGGCGAACAATCCGGCGGCCACCGCTGCGACGACAACAATAAAAGTGGCATACTTCCGCCGAGTCCAAGTTGGAAGCGCCGGGTGATCGGGAATATCCGCGGTGCGTTTTAAACCCTCCGGAGTGGCTTCGAAGGCCCATGAAATCATGACCGACATGACAAATCCGAGTGCCAGAAGGACGACAAAGGCCTTCATCACCCAGGTCGGCGCTTCGAATGTGGGCAACAAAATCGATGCGGCCTGAATAAGCAGCCACGCAACAACTGCATAGGTGATCGCCACCTTGTAAACGTTGCGCCGCTTTAGTTCCCCGAAGAATCCTTTTGGATTCATGGCGTAGGTTTTGCCACAGCGACAGCCTATGAGCAAACCCGCATTGTTCTAATTCCGCTGAATTCTGTTGCCCGCGAATCACGCGAATGACACGAATCTCTCCGATCAGATAGCTTTAATTTGTTTTAGTGTGATTCGTGTGTTTCGTGGGCGAAAATCATGACCGATTAGATCGTTATGGAACAAGCAACTCAATCGAAACGTCTGCTTTCGCAGACAATCGCCGAGTGGGCGTGCGCTCTAAAGTATGAACATCTTTCGCCGGAAGCGATCCAGGCGGCGAAATTATTTTGGTTCGACT
>QHPD01000112.1 GCA_003218975.1 Verrucomicrobiota bacterium | reverse complement strand
CTTGGACGTTGCCAGCAGAAAAGATGTTGAGTAAATGGCTACGGGCAGAGGGCGGCATGAACATCAAATGCGGGCCGAGCTCAGGGCACTTTATCAGATTCTGCCCTGCCCCGTTGGTCTATTGCGATCCAGTTTACCTCCCACGTTTTGCCCCCATCCTCTGAGAATGATTGTTCAAAACGGCATGAGTCAGGTTTGATATCCGAGATCACGAAGCGGACTAGGATGGCTCGGCCATTAAAGAGTTCCTGATCAAAAAACTCGCCACGACCATTTTTGAATTCGCCAATCGTCGGCTGGCCCAGGGCGCCACCGCTGCTGCTGGCAAAATTGAGGCTCCACTGGTGAGATTGAGGATTGTAGAGCCGCAGGTTCAGGCCTTCGATGTGCCCTGCCGGGCCATCGACTTCGAGTTCTACCAGGTTCGCGCGCTCATTCCAGACCTTCCGAACGACGGTGATCCCTTCATATTCGACCCAAGTATTGGAGCCACTCAAGGGCTGCCGGAGGCGCCAGAGGTGCGTTCTCCAGGTACCGAACTCAAAGTCAAAATCGTGTCGGCCATCTCGGTCCGTGAGGGCAGGTTGCGGGCTGGCGGTTGATTCTTTTGAGTTCTGCTGCGCAAATTCCTCTAGGGGTTGCAAGATCACAACCAGGCTACAGGCGAGGAGATAAGTCCGCATATTCCTGACGGCATTCATACTACGCTTTGAGTTCAGCTATCAAGCGCATAGGAGTGCTGCAATTTCGGGTGGTAGCAGGGACAAAGTGAGCCTTCTATAGATCTCAATGAAGTAAATCTGAAAGACCGCTCGGCATGACTAGATCTAACGAGAAAGAGATAAGCCACCCAGCACCTTGAAAATTCGGCAACGCATCATCGAGAGCTTACAACAAGGTGCTGGGTTGGCTGCAGCGATTGGTTAGGCAACATTCTATCGCTTTATTGCTCCATGACTAACAAGAAATGAGATCATGTCGTCGTGATGCTGTCGCTCTGCCATGAATAATGGAGTCTGTCCAAAGCGATCTACGCCGTTGACGTCTGCGCCGTGCTGCACGAGGAAATCGGCGATACGAACATGGCCGTAGAAGGCAACCCACAAAATCAGGGTTTGGCGGTCTTCGCCGGGACGGGCCACGTCCGCACCTCTCTCCACGAGAAGAGCTGCGAGCGATAGATCGTCTGCGTCAGCGGGTGGAAACACGGTGGCTAGAAAAATAGGTGTCACGCCGTCCTTCTTTGGTTGGTTCGGGTCGGCACCACGATCGAGGAGGAGCTTAGCCATTGGCAGGTTGTGGCGAGAGACTGCCCATAGTAAGGGAGACATGTTGTAAAACCCTCGCGCATTGGGCGAGGCGTCGTGGCGGAGCGCCTCGTTGACTGCATCGTAATCGCCAGCTTTGGCCGCTCTCAAGAGGCGGGCGTTCCAGTTTGCGCCTTCCGATGGCGAGGCTGGATCGGAGTGAAGATAACCTAGTCATGGTGAAATGTGAACACGGTACGGGAAGGCGTTAGCTGCATCGCCTGGTTAGGCGTTTTCATCTCTACTCCGGCGAAAAGCACGCCGACTCGGATCGAGCTTTACCCACGGGAGTTTGTCTTCTGTCCATATCGCGACCTCCGGGTGAAAGGTCTTAGGATCATCGAGCGACGCTACTGTCACGTCAATCCATTCAGAACTGACTTCGTCCTGGATAAACAGAGGCGTGCCACAACAAGAGGCGAACGAGCGTAATCGGTCTGCATATGAGACTCTACGCAGTTCACCGCTCAGAACCTCTATCGCCTTGCTGGGAACGCTACACCAAGTCACATACGGAGCAGCACTAGCCCGCCGGCAATCTTCGCAATGGCAGTCACTCCCCTGCTTTGGCCTAACGTGTAGACGATAGCGGACGCCTCCGCATAAACACCCGCCCTCGATTGTGCTTGCCATACGCCCAACTATGATTAGACGAATCTTCGTAAAAACTCACGAGGATTTCTTCGCCTAATTCAGGATTGCAATATTGGGGGCGAAACATGTATGCTGCCCGGAAAGATTGCCCGATTACACGACAAAATTAACGCCTGACAAGCCGAAATTTGCGCGCGCGTTTCGCAATTACACGCGCACCGGCACGCTGGCGGTCCGCTCGAGTTTGCCCCAACTTACCCACGGCGCCTTTGATCGCGCGCAGGATCGCTTTCCAGATGCAATAGCTGAGCTTCGGACGATAAATCAGGCGCATCGGCAAAATCCGCCAGGCACGGACGATGGGTTCGCGCTCCAGAAGACAGGCGAGCCTGGCTAGAATCACGTCCATGGACAGGAACGTAATCACGAACGGCATGACCGCGCGCCAGGCGCCGAACGGCAGAGAGGCAAGCAAGAACAAATCTACCATCGGCGTGACAGCGACGAGAATGATCTGGAAAAACTAGATGCTGGGCAAACTGAACCAGCCAAGCGCGCGATAATTCCAGTTGAACACCGTATTCACTCACTATTTTACCGGCAAACTTTCGGACCCGTGACCCTTCAATAGACGCTTATCCCTTTGAGGCCAAAATACGGCGCAGCTTCCAGCAATATTCGGTCTGCGCTGTAAACCGCAGCAAACTGATTTTCCACGGCGCACGCGAGATGTAGTGCATCGCTGGCGCGAAGAAATACCGTGGCGTCCAGCTTCTCAAATGCGTTGCACGCTCGTCGAACAACACTTTCGGTCACCGGAAGCCAGTGCCAAAGGCCAGAGCGCTCGTCTTCTTCAAATTGCTTCCACACAGCCGCTGCATCGCGCGAAGATAGATGCTTTTCGCGGAGACGGCGATGCACAGCGGAATAAAATTCCGTCCGGCCATGAAGTGCAGTAATCCGTCCGGCACTCTTTTGGACCAGCTTCAACACCTCGGCGGATCCTGCTTCGCGAAGATAACACTTTACGATGTAACTGGCATCCAGGTATATCACCGCGCATCGCGCTCCTCTGAGATATAGACAGTCGAATCGCCAGGAACCTTGGGCATCTTGCGAAAATCACGCTTGGGAAAAGGTTTGCCGACCAGATCGGCCGCCTTGGCACTCTTGAGCACGGCGACCGCCTGTCCACGTTCAGTAATAAGAATATTCTCGTGAGCCGATGCACGCACCAACTTGCCGGTATTCATGTGCAATTCGCGAATCGTGACACTTTTCATGTGTCCAATGTGTCACATCCCACGGAGTGGCACAACTAAGAATGACAATCACACGCGCACCGGCACACTAGCTGTGCGCTCGAGTTTGCCCCAACTCACCCATGCGCCTTTGATCGCACGCAGGATGGCTTTCCAGATGCAATAGCTCAGCATCGGACGGTAAATCAGGCGCATCGGCAAAATCCGCCAGGCCCGCAGGATGGGTTCCCGCTCCAGAAGACAGGCGAGCGTGGCCAAAATAACGTCCATGGAAAGAAACGTGATCACGAAGGGCATCACCGCGCGCCACGCGCCGAATGGCAGCGACGCGAGCAAAAACAAATCTACCATCGGCGTCACGGCGACGAGAATGATCTGGAAAAACCATATGCTGGGCAAACTGAACCAGCCAAGGGCGCGATAGTTCCAGTTGAACAACATGTCGCGATGTTTCCACAGACATTGCAACGTCCCGTACGCCCAGCGAGAACGTTGGCGCGCAAGCGTGCCAACACTTTCGGGCGCTTCCGTCCAGGCGATGGCGTCGGGCACGTAAACGATTCGCTGCCGATATTTATGCAATGACAGGGTGAGATCGGTGTCCTCCGCGAGTGTTTGCAAACTTAAGCCGCCCGCTTCGTCGATCGCTTCCTTACGGACTGCGCTGATGGCTCCGGGCACCACCGTGATGCAGTTCCAGCGATTGTAGGCCCGTCGATCAAGATTGAACCCGCAGGTGTATTCCAGCGCTTGGCAACGCGCGATGAACCTTCGCAAGTTTCCAACTTTCGCATGACCCGACACGGCGCCCACGCCTGCATCGGCGAAGGGCTCCAGCAATCGCGGCAACGTGTCGCGCTGACATTGCGTATCGGCGTCGATAAAAACGACAATGCCCCGACGGACGGCGGAGAGGGCACGCTGCAACGCGCGGGCCTTCCCGCTATTCTGCTGCTGCAGCAAACGCACACGTGGATCGGCAGCTGCAATCTGCTGGACTTCCGTGGCGGTTTCGTCGCGCGATCCGTCATCGACCACAATCACCTCAACGTCTCCCTTGTAATCAGTGGTCAACAGCGCGCGTAACGTGTTGGCGATCACTTTTCCTTCGTTGTACGCCGCAATGACGACGCTTACCGGCTCAGCAAATTCCGCTCGCGGTCGTCGCCGGAATCGGTACGCCAGCCACACCACAATCAGCGTTCGGATCACTACCAGCGCAGTCGCAACAATCATGAAGGCCCAAAGAAATTCCTCGACCGCGTGATAGACGCGGAATCCCGTACTGCTGACCACTCGCGCAAACGGTTGACCGCTTTCCGCCAATGGGGGCATCACCGCATCGCGAGTCGTGCCGAGTAGCGTGCTCAAAGGCACGACGGTGTCGCCCCGCGTATGCAACCATTCCAAAATGCGCGGGAGCGCCTCGACTGTCTGTGAGCGGTCGCCCCCGGCATCATGCAACAAGATAATGCTGCCGTCGCGGCGCTGTTGTTTCACGCGCCGCAGAATAATGTCCGCGCCTGGTTTCGCCCAATCCTCGGGATCGATACTCTCCAGCACCACCAGATAGTTGAGGTCTTCCGCGATTTGAAGCGGAATCAGTTCGCTTAACTGCGACGGGCTGGTGTCGGCCGCGTACGGCGGACGAAACAGCGCCGTCGCGCGACCGGTTATTGTTTCGAGGAGGAGCTGTGTCGCATTGAGTTCAAGCCGGATGTGTTCCGGCCAGCAAAGCGCCAGGTTCGGATGATAATAGGTGTGGTTTCCGATCTCGTGGCCTTCGTTCACAATTCGCCGTACCAGTTTCGGATAACGTTCCGCATTCGCTCCCACGAGGAAAAACGCGGCTTTCGCGTTTGCGCCTTTAAGGATGTCCAAAATCTTCGGCGTCCATCGTGGGTCCGGTCCATCATCGAAAGTGATGGCCACCTGGTGCTCGCCGCCCGCCCCTTGGTGATAGAGCGTGGGGAATTGCGCGAACTTCACATATTTCGCGGTAAGATAACCAGCTGCGTCAATGCCGAGATTGCGCAGGCCATCCGTGTGGCTCTCATCAACGGTGACAATCTCGCCATCGCCCACGTCCGTGATTGTGTCGGTGGCCTTGATCCACTGGAGCGATTGCCGTGTTTGATTATCGATCTTCAAGTCGCGCGGCACGCTTAACGCATCCCAAATTGCCGGGTCTTCGCAGCCGAGCCGATAAAGCGCGAATCCACCAGCCTTTTGATCACGCACCTCCCGCAGTTCATTGAGAAAGGTCACGGCATCCAAAAACCAGACGGCGTGCTCCTTGTCCTCATCCTGAAAATAAAAATAGGGACTGTAGCTGGGCGCCTTCACTTCCGCGGTCCCTACTTCCGCATCGTTGGCGCGACTCATGACCTCCGCGAAAGCGATCAAATCCGCTTTTTTTCCGCCGATCGTCCAATCATATCCGTAACTGCCGAGCGCAATGATCCATTGTTTGGTGTCAGTGTCTTCCAGCAAGACGTGCAGCCAGCCTTCGAACCATGGGCGCGAGGCGAGCGGCCCGGGCGGGTCGATATCGGAGGTCTCGTCAAACAGCATTGCCACAAACCGATCGACATTGTCCGAAAGCCTATCGAAATCGATGTAGTCCAACTCCTGGCCAGGCTGCACGCACAACCACAGTTCCTTTTCATCGTCGTGTAACACGTCGGCAAACTTATCGATGAATGAGGCCAGATCGTCTCGATAGGCGGGGTCGATTTGCTGCCAATCGATCACCACGCCCGAGGCCCTGGCATTGCGCAAGACTGCCAGCACATTCCGAATGAAGCGCTCTTGCCGTTCGGCCGGGCCGTGCGCCAGGTTCTCGACCGCTTCGGGTTGCCAGGTGTCGCCGACGAGGTTCGTCAATAACGGCATCAGGGCAATTCCCTTGTTTGCCGCGAATTTCGGCAGGCGTGAATCCCCATCGACTTGCAACTCGCCCATGCCGTTGATCACCGTCATCCACTCGGGGCAAAGGTGCGTGATCTGCGCCGCATGCTGCTGGAGCGACGTGTAACTGTACGGATCGCCGTTCGTATAAAAGGCCAAATGCACTTCGTTATCCGGCGATTTTTTCCGGGGCCTCGCTGGCGTCGACTTGCTCACCTTTTTTGCAGCCTGGCGCGCCGCGCCGAACTTCTGCCAGAGAAGCGAAGCTGTCGTGACTTGTCCGGCAGGGTTCTCTTTTTGCAACGCTCTCAACTGGCCTTTTAACTGCCGCAACGAAAACGGAACCCGCATTTGAGGCGTCACAAACAGCGTTTGGACGAACACCACCAAGGCGAGAAAAAACAGCACGCCGGCAATAAGCAGAACCAGCCGCAGGCGCGGCCAGCGCTTACCGGCCGGATCGGAAAAGACAAACGGCCTAACTGTTTCTGGAGGGATCTCGCGCATGTGATGCCTATAATCGCCTACGTGCAAGAATAAGAAAATCCCATTCTATCGGCTCCCCGTAAGAGTCAAAAACGGCGGAGCACCGCCACATTCCAAGGCGCAAATGCTTGGCGAATTATCACCAACGACATTCATGAGGCTCGACATAACAAAAATTTGGCGGTTCGCGAAGCCGCGTTTATATCTCGGTTAGCTGGAAAGAATCTTATGAACACGCATCTCGACAAGATCGACAACGACATTGCAAAGAAACATCTGTTGAAACACCCGTTTTATCTCGCATGGACGCGCGGGCAGTTAAGCAAGGAAGCGCTGACGGATTACACGAAGCAGTATTATCACCATGTCGCAGCGTTTCCGACGTATCTCTCGGCGGTGCATGCGAAGTGCGACGATCAAGCAACGCGGAAACAGTTACTCGATAATTTAACCGACGAGGAGGCAGGCTCACCGAATCATCCCCAGCTTTGGTTAAAATTCGCCGAAAGCCTCGGCGTTTCCGAAGTCGATGTTCGCAATACGGCGCAAGGAGCCGAGACGAAAAACTTGATCGATACGTTCCGATCGGTTTGCAGCAAAGGATCGACAGCCGAAGGTCTCGCGGCCCTTTACGCCTACGAGAATCAAATTCCCGCGATTTGTGAATCAAAAATCGATGGGCTGAAAAAGCATTACGGGTTCACTGATCCTGAGCATTACCGATATTTCACTGTGCACGTCAAAGCCGACCGTGAACATTCTGCTGCCGAGCGAAAACTGCTTGGCGCGTACATCGACAATGGCAATTTCGAATCAGTGAGGGCATCTGTGAATGGCATTCTCGACGCACTTTGGGAAATGCTTTCCGGCGTCTGCCGCCGTCACGCGATCGCGTGCTAACGTGGACAAACATGTCGGCTTTGTTGCTGCGGTGCGGCGCGTCCTTCGCTGCCGATGAGAATCCAAAGCGGCGGAGCACCGCCGCAGTCCAAGGCGCAAGCGTGTAATGCGCGTTTTGAGGACGGTCACGTTTTGGAGTACGGCAGTGTCCTGCCGCTTTTGTGTAAACTCGGCCTTTGGGATCGCATTTTCCCAAACCAGGACCCGCAAACTGTCATGCAACCTAGCGCGGTCGCAAGACTAGAAACGAACGCATCCGATGCCGGCAAATCGACAGGACTTGGGCTTGACTGGGATCCAGTGACCCGGCGATTTTGTTGTAGTCCGAAACTGATGTGATGGGTTGCTGATTGATTTCCTCGATCACGTCGCCCTTTTGCAATTCGGCCACACCGCTGTCAGGATCGACATTGGTAACCACAACGCCTCGCACATTGCTGGGCAGATCGAGCTCGCGTGCCATTTCTGGAGTTAAATCGCCCACGTGGATCGAAGCAAACGGACCACTCGTCGACTCTTGATCCGGTTGGCTTGGAACCTGCGGCTGTGGCTGTGATCGTCGAGGCAAAGTGCCAGACGTCTGATAATCAACCGGCTGTTCTCTGATCTGCGCCGTCACCTTGATCGGCTTGCCGCCGCGCTCTATTTCCAACTCAACTTTTTTGTTTAACTCGGTCTGGGACACGAGACTCCTGAGCACATTGAAATTCTTTACGTCGCGCCCGTCGAACTTGCGAATAACGTCTCCCTGCTGCAGTTGCGCCTCGGCTGCGGGAGATCCCGGAAGTATTTCCTCAACCACTACGCCTTCGTTATCGGCGCCTCTTTGCCCCGGTTGCGCCGCACGCGCCTGGATCCCAAGATAACCGCGAATAATTCGCCCTTGCTTCAATAAGCTTTCAAGCGCCGTGCGAACTGTGTTTGACGGAATAGCAAAGCCGACCCCTTGCGAGCCGCCAGTGGTAGAGGCGATCGCAGTATTAATACCGATAACTTCACCGCGCAAATTGATCAACGGCCCGCCGCTGTTGCCCGGATTGATCGCCGCGTTCGTCTGCAGGAGATCACCGAAATAATCGGAGCGACCCGGCCGGCCCTTTGAGCTAATGATCCCATCGGTCACGGTCTCCTCGAATCCAAATGGATTCCCGATGGCGAGAACAAAATCGCCGGCCTGCACGGTATCGGAATCAGCCAGCTTGAGCGGCTTAACACCGGGATCATCGATCTTGAGCACAGCCAAATCGATCTGAGAATCCGCGCCTACCAACCGCGCTTTCTTCGTGCGGCCATCGCTCAATTGCACCTCGATCTCGTCCACCTGATCGACTACGTGGTTGTTGGTGATGATGTGTCCCTCGTTGGTAACGATCACCCCGGAGCCAAGCGAATTTTGCACTAGCGCCTCCTCGCGCGAGCTGCGAAACTGGCCCCTCGGGTTGCCGAAGAAAAACTCGAATGGATCGAGCCCGTACTGCCGGCGAATCCCGATCTTCTTGGAGGTCTTCACCGCTACTACCGAAGGAATCACGCTCTTCACCAGCGCGCGCCGTTCTTGATTCAATGCTTCTAGCGACGCAACTTGTTTTGGATTGATTGCCGCCTCGGAAGCGAACGTGTAATTTTCCGATGCCCGCCGCGGGAGCAAATCCAAGTTCCCACGTTTGAGGCGGTAATCGTAGAGCAGCGAAATTCCCGCGCTTACAAGCAGCACAAAAAGTAGAAACTTGGCGAGGTTTTTCATCAGCTAACGTTGGAAAAAGTTCGTCCCTGTTGTTCGACAATTAAACGCCGGAAACGTTGATTCTCAGGCAGTTCTAGACGCGGATCCGCCGCGAAGATCGACACCGCCGCCGCGCGCGCTCGTCGCATCAAATGTGCGTCGGTTTTTAAGTCGCCGATCTTCAGCACTGGCAAGCCGCTTTGCGCTGTGCCCAGCAAATCGCCCGGCCCGCGTAAATCCCAATCAGCCTCCGCCACTTCGAAACCGTTGCTTGTTTTTTCCAATACAGTGAGCTTTCCTGATGTTTCCTTAGAAGTGTCGGATGTTAACAAAATGCAGTACGACTTGTGCCCACCGCGACCTATCCGGCCGCGAAGCTGATGGAGTTGCGCCAACCCGAAACGCTCGGCGTTTTCGACCAGCATTACCGTCGCGTTGGGGACATCGACACCGACTTCGATTACCGTAGTGCTGATCAAAGCATTTGTCTCGCCGCGTCGAAACCGTTCCATGATTTCCTGTTTTTCCGGCGCCGGAATCCGGCCGTGAAGTAATTCGCAGCGATACGGGTGCAATCGCTCCCGCCACAACTCGTACTCCACCGACGCCGCTTTCACGTCCAGTTTTTCGGTTTCATCGATTAGCGGATAAATCACGTAGAGCTGGCGACCCGCTTCCAGTTGTGCTCGCAAAAAACTGAGGACTTCGCCGAGCTTAGACGTTTCGTGCACGGCGGTAATTATTTTCCCGCGGTTGCGCGGCATCTCATCGATAACGGAAACATCAAGATCGCCGTAGATGGTCATTGTCAGTGTGCGCGGGATTGGCGTGGCGGTCATCACGAGGACGTCAGGCGCCGGCTCGCGGGTGGTTAATCGGGCGCGTTGAGCAACACCGAACTTATGCTGCTCGTCGATAACAACGAGCCCGAGATTGGAGAACGAAACATTCTCGTACAGCAACGCATGCGTGCCGACGACGATTTGTGGGTCGTTCGTCCCGAACGACGCTCCGGATTGGGTAGCGCTCGCGTCCCGCGTGCTGATTTCGGCGTCGCCCCGAAACAAGCTTTCCTCGCGGCGCTCGTCATCCTGCGTCCAGACCCACGGATAATCCTCATTCTGCTGTGCCACTCCAGAATCCCATGGATTTCGAAGAATGTAATGGAACTTCTCCTGGAGATCGCGATCCGATCGCACATAACGATCAAATCTTTCGCGTTCCCAAACTGCCCCCTTCTTTTTGTCGATCTCGTTAATTTCGTGAGCCGAAAATGATTTTATCGAGTGGATCAGCTCGCTCAGCGGCCAGAATGTTGCGTTTCCCGCGTCATCACTTTCTTTCGGCCATGGCTGGATAAGAAAATGCACATGATCAGGCATCACGCACGCCGCGAACAATTCGTAGCGTTTGTTATGAAAATGTCGGAGCGCGTCGAGAACGATGGTGCGCGTGATTGGTGACAAACAACGCCGCGACTTCGTGCTGATCTTCACCGCATAAATTGCCCAAGGTTTTTCGAAATGTGGTAGCCGACGGCGAGAATACGCAGCCCCCTCGCCTGATTGTGTTTCAGGAAAAGTCCGCGACGGCGCGACGCCGTCGCCAACACGCGAGACGCGCGTGCTCCCCGGAATCTTTGCGCGTTGCGTTTTGCTGAGTACGAATAGAGGCAATGGTGCGTTGTCTTCCTGACGCGCGGCCGTTCGCAGCGCGATGCACAACCCCAGCGGCTCGAGCCAGCGCCGCAGCACATCATAATGCTGTTCCGCCAGAATTTGCGTGGGCGCCATAAACGCGGCCTGATATCCAGCTTCAATCGCAAGAAGCATCGCTGCTATGGCAACGACCGTTTTTCCCGAGCCAACGTCTCCCTGCAACAAACGGTTCATCGGTTGGCGTGCCGCGAGATCGCGCCGAATTTCCGTAATCACTTTGGACTGCGCGCTGGTTAACTCGAACGGTAGCGCCTTAAGAAATTTGTCGAGCAACGCGCCATTTCCACAGTGCGCGTACCCGACGCGGATGGATGCGTCGAAGCGTCGCGATGCGATCAGCATTTGCATCGCAAAAAATTCCGAGAGCACCAGATGCTCCCGAGCAGTATCACGCGCTTCCCAGCTTTCCGGAAAATGGATCGCGCGGATCGCGTCACGCCGCGTACCATGAACCAAACCCCTCGGCGCAATTGTTTCCAATACTGCGCCTGAAATTTCATTCAACGCTCGGTAAATAATGCTGCGCAAGACGCGCTGTGAAAGACCTTCCGTCGCTGGATAAATCGGTGTGATGCGCCGAAAATGGATCGAAATTTCTTTATCATTCTCGATGACCTCGAACTCCGGATGATCCATGCAAATTCTCTTGCCCCGCAGGCGCGGCCTGCCAAACACAACCAGGCGTTGCCCGGTTGCGATCATCTTCTGCACGTAATGCAGATTGAACCAACGGCACACCAGTGGTTCACTCAGCGCGTTCGGCTGCGATTCTTGCAGTGTTGCTTCGAAGATCTTCTTCCAGCCGCCAAAACGGCGCAGCGACGTTTTAATCACTTCACCGCAAAGACAAATTGGAACGTCGCTTTCTTCGCGTGGAAAATGCGGGAACTCGGTTCGATCCTCATGACGGCGCGGAAAATGCGTAAGCAAATCCTCCACGGTACCGATACCGAGCCGTCTCAGCGCCAGCAGACGCGGTCGGGGGATCCACGCGATGTCTTCGAGCGACTGCGAAATCCCGATCATCTGGGGAGCGCAGGCTGCCAGCCTGTTGTTCGCGGCAGCTTGCCGCGAAGCCCTTTTCTACTTTTCGTCGGCGTGATCATTCAAATTTGCTCCGCTTTTCGCACGGCCTCGATCCGCATGCCCAGCGTAGTTTCGCCTTCGTATTCATCCGCGCGGATGCGAAAGGCAATGTCCCAGGGCGCCGGCGGCAGTGAGAGATTTGCCGAATCGAAGTAAACTGCGCGCCGATGGTAATTCCCCTGGCGCAGGCGCAAAATGAGATGCTTCTCCTTTACCTCCTGCGGCGGCATGACCGGCTCGACTTCGCGCGCAAAAAAAAGCGGCGCCGGATTCCCGTTACCGAATGGCTGGAGCATTTCGTGCCACTGGAGAAAATCGCCCGTGAGTTCCGAAAACGCGAGCTCGTGATCGATGCGGAGGCACGGTTGCAAGTAATCATCCGAGAGCAGCTCGCGCGTCACCCGGCGAAATTGCGCCGCGAACACGTCGGTCTTCTCTTCGCGAATTGTGAGGCCAGCCGCCATTTCGTGCCCGCCGAATTTTTCCAGTGATTCAGCGCAACGATCTAATGCTTCGACCAGATTAAGCCCTTCGATGCTGCGTCCACTGCCTTTTCCAGTGCCATTTGCCTCGAACCCGATCACGATCGTCGGCCGATGATATTTGCGCGAAATTCGCGAGGCCACAATCCCCACCACGCCTGGATGCCACTCGCGCGCTCCAACCACGATTGCCGCGTCCCGTAACGGATCAAAATCACGGCAGATCTGCTCTTCCGCTGCAATGAACACTTGCCTTTCGATTTCCTGCCGGTCGCGATTTTGCTTGTCGAGAAGGTCAGCAAGCGCACCGGCTTCGTTTTCGTCTTTGGTAAGCAGAAGCTGCAACGACTTTTCAGCAGTGCTCAATCGTCCTGCTGCGTTCAGTCGCGGCCCGAGTCGGAATCCAATATCATCGGTCGAAGTTGACGGGCGAACACCACTCACTTCAATTAATTTTCTCAAACCGGATCTCGTCCGTCTTGTAATTTCAATCGTGCCACGCCGGACAAAAATCCGATTTTCTCCTCGCAACGGGACGATGTCCGCGACTGTGCCCAGTGCCACTAGATCGAGTTTCGATTTAAGATCGAAATCAAACAGTGGTCTCGTTTTCAAAAGGGCGTGACAAAGTTTAAAAACGATTCCGACACTGCACAGATAATGAAACGGCGATTCCGGATCGATTTTCGGATTCACGATCGCCACGCAATCAGGCAACGCCGATTTGGGTTCATGGTGATCGAGCACGATCACGTCCACGCCGCGTCGCGTAAGATCGACAATCTCACTCACGGACGATGTGCCGCAGTCTACTGCAATCAAGAGTTGAGGATGATGCTGCTCCAGGCACCGCTCGACGCTTTCTGGACTCAATCCGTAACCCTCCTCCATCCGCAGCGGCAAAAATAATTCCGGCGCGCCGCCGTAAGCGCGCAACATCTCCGTCAAGAGTGCAATCGAGGTCACGCCATCGACATCGTAATCTCCGAACAAAACGACCCGCTCATGCCGATCCAACGCAGCAAGAACTCGCTGCGCAGCCGCTTGCATGTTTGGAAGCAAAAACGGATCGCTTAATGATTTGAGACGCGGTCGCAGAAACGTTTCTACTTCCTCCGCGTTCGCGAAGCCTTTGCGCATGAGTAGCCGCGCGATACATGCGTACCCACAGATTTCATTCCACGAAATTGGTCCGCCGTACAGTTCCTCCGGCGGCGCAACGATCCATCGGGATTGCACCGATTAGCCTAATCGCGGATGACTTCGTGACAAGATGCAGCGAATCGCATGTGTCTGACTCGCAATCATGCTGCGCTCGACAAATGGCGATTTTCAATGCAAAGGGCACACATGATCAAAGCAATATCGATCTTGGCTATCGGCGTCGTGGCGCGATTAGCGCTGGCTGCGCAAATGGCGAAATAGGCAGCGCAACCGCGCAATCTGCCGGCGCTCAGAGAAATTAGGAACTGTTGTCTGGAACCTGGCAATTGACTCGCGCCGTAGTGAACGGAAAGTCTGTGCCCGCAACTGTGCTGCGAAATACGGTCCTCATCACCGATCACAATACGTTCCGTTTTCCAAAGGCCAGCGGTGTCGGGACGCATCCCGCCGGACGCTTCACCGTCAATCCGGATACGAGACCCAAACAAGTGGACTCAATTGCCGAAGGCGGCCCGAATGCCGCTCAACTGACGCGCGGCATTACGAGATCATCGACGCAACCCACAAACGCGCCTACTGGGGGCCGCCTGGTGGTCCGCGGCCGACAGAGTTCAAGTCGCCTCCGGGAAGCGGGCGAATTCTTCAGTACTGCAAGAAAATCGGGCCTGTGCCTTCGCGTTAATCTTTGAGACGCCTCCAGATTCACGCTAGGTATATGCCACTTCTCGTCAGTAAGATCGGAGTTTTCAAATGAGACTTGTCCGCTGGGTCGCACTCATCTGCATTGTTCTTCTGCTCCTCTATGGCGCGTCACCGTACTTTTCATTCTGGCGCTTCACGGTCGCGGTTCGATCCGGCGATAGCGCAGCGATCAATTCGCGTGTCGATTTTCCTGCTATTCGAGCATCGCTGAAGAAACAACTTGCCGCGCGGTTCACTCACGCGACGACTAGTCACAAGCGATGGAGCAAACTCGGGCCGACGCTGATCGATGCGATCATTGACGCTTATGCCACCCCGGATGGTATTGCGGCGCTTCTTTCTAATCCAGCCGCACTAAGGAACCTTCAGACTCCACAGCAGTTCCGATTCACTACGGGAAAATCTGTAAACTGGTTAAAAGTAAAATACGCATTCTTTACAGGCCCGCGTACCTTTGTGGTCGATCGGGAAGGAATCAAACTCCGATTCCGTTTTATAGGTTTAGGCTGGCGGCTCAACGATCTCGACCTTGGTTTCGGCGAGGCGAAACGTTGACGGGTGCGGCAGGCACAAGGGCAGATTGATTTTGCTACACGAGATCGAACGCGAGATCGCGCTTCGGAAGTAGACCGTGCTTTGCGCAGAGGTGCGCGAACGTTCGCAGACCTTCCTTTTCTTTTTCTCCAAGGCTGAATTGAAGATGTTTGCGGTAATAGCGGGAACAGAATTGGTGATCGGATTCTTTTTCGGCCGCAATTAACTCGTCGAGATTGGTCAGGTTTTCATCGCGCAAGACACGCAGGCGCTCCGCGATTTGTTTTGGATCAATAACTTCAGGGCGAACAAGCCAAAGCGCGTAAACGAACGGAAGATCAACAAGTTTCCGCCATTGTTCGCCGAGATCCCAGAAATCAAATTCACCGACGTGTTTCTGACGGAAACGAATGGCTTGATCGCCAATGAGAAGCCACGCTGTCGTGTCCGGCAGGCTGCCGGACACGACAGGCTGGCAGCCTGTGCTCCCCAGAACACCTCGGATTAAACGCCAATTGAATCCCAGCTCGGCGAGTAGGCAACGCAGAAGATTGACTGCAGTTTTCGATGCAGGATCAAGTTCGATCTCTTCGATCTTAGAAATGTCGCCGCGATGCGCGACAACCACGCTGTAAACCGATCCGACCGACGAAATGGAAACGTCGTCAACGATTCGATAAATCGGGTTGCGCAAGAATTCGAAACTGGAAACAAGCGCGACATCGAGCTCACCGTTCGCCAGTCGTTTGCCGAGCGTCGACGGATGATCGAATTCCACAGGGCCTAGCCACCCTCGAATAAGCGGACGGGCATTAAGATATTTGACGCAGCCGATGCGGAGCATTCGTTCCCCCGGCGCGCCCGGCGGTCGCGCCTTATCATTTACGCGCAGGCAAGTTCCGGTCGCGTCGAGGATGTGCGTTTCTCAGACGTCGAGTCCGGAGATATGTGGCGATAATAACTGTCGCGTTGCACCGGTTCGCGGCCCGCTTCGCGGATGGCATGTTCGAGCGCAGCTACGGTCTGTTGTTGCGGAGTAGTTGCCCCTGCCATATGGAAAATCTTTTCCTCCAAAATTGTGCCGTGCAGATCATCCACGCCGTAGCTGAGCGAGACCTGCGCGAGCGGCAATCCCAGGCTGACCCAGTACGCAGTCAAATGGTCGATGTTATCGAGGTAAATGCGACTCACGGCAAGATTTCGAAGCTGCTCGAACGCCGAGGCGCGTTTTATGTGGGAAAGCACGGTCGTCTGCGGCTCAAACGCGAACGGAATAAAACCTGTAAAACCGCCGGTCTCATCCTGCAATTTGCGAAGCTGGCGCAAATGATCAACGCGTTGAGTGAATGTCTCGACATGGCCGTAGAGCATGGTGCACGTGCTGCGGCCACCCATTTGGTGCCAGGTGCGATGCACATCGAGCCATTCGGCGGCAGTCTCTTTGCCGCGGCAGATTTGGTCGCGCACAATGGGGTCGAAAATCTCCGCGCCGCCGCCAGTGATGGAGCCGAGACCGGCTTCGCGCAATGTTTCCAGCGTTTCGCGGATCGACATGCGAAAGATCCGCTGCGCAAAATGCCGTACTTCGATAGCGGTAAAGGCTTTGATATGGAGATCCGAGTTGAGGCCGCGAAGACGCCGTAAAAGCTCGAGGTACCACTCCATCTTCAAACTGGGATGCAGCCCGCCAACCATGTGCACTTCGGTGATCCCAAGGGACAAAGCCTCCCGGACCGCACCGATAATTTCGTCGATCGCGTATTCGAAGGCGTGTGCGTCACGTTTCTTCGCTGCGAAAGCGCAGAACTGGCATGAAAGGACGCAGATATTGGAGTAATTGATGTAACGATTGTGGATGTAGGTCGCGTAGTTGCCGTTTTTTCGCTCGCGCAAAACGTTGGCGATCCTGCCCAAGGTGTTCAGATCGTTTGAGCGATAAAGCGCGAGCGCATCGGCCTCTGAGATTCGCTGCCCGGACTCAACTTTTTCGGCGATCGGCCTGAGTTCTTTTGAAATAAGCAAATAATTCATCGGGCAGCCAAGGCAATGCGTTGGCCATCAAGAATGCACACGGCGCTTCCAGCTTGCAACAAAAACCATGGCAACGTCTATGGCAATGATTCGTCACATTTTTCGCAAGCTTCGCCTGATGCTACCGTCTAATTGAGCGATGGCTGCCGGCGATCCAGGAAATCAAGGGAGATCGGAGGAAGACGCTGAGGACGTGCGACTGATGCGGCTGGTAAGCCAGGGCGACACGAGCGCGTTTGAGGAACTGGTCGAAAGGCATCAAGCCTTGGTGGCGGGCACGGTGGCCCGAATGTTGGGCAGCAACTCCGACGTGGAAGACATCGCGCAGCAGGTTTTTATCCGCGTCTGGAAAAGCGCCAGCCGATACGTCCCGCGCGCCAAATTCACTACCTGGTTGCTAAAAATTACCCGCAATCTCGTGTTCAACGAATTGCGCCGGACCAAGCGCAGGGCTCAGGTTCCGCTGGAATCGGAGGCGAGCGCGGATGAACCAGCCCTGAAGGACGAGAGCAACCCGGCCCCCGACGCATCACTCCTGGAAGTCGAGCTGCGGAAAGCAATTGAGGAGGCGATTATGCACCTTCCCGAGACTCAACGAATGGCCATGGTGTTGCGGCGATATGAGCAACTTAGCTACGAGCAAATCGCTGAGGTCCTCGATCTTTCGGTGCCCGCTGTAAAAAGCGTGCTCTTTCGTGCACGAACAGAACTGCGCTCGCGACTGAGCCGATATCTCGGTTAGCAAGAAGCGTTGCGTTCAGCGCTCGATCACCCGGCCGCGAACACGCCGGATTTGACTGTGGTGCGTTAGCACATGAACGCGTCCATCGCTTCCTCGAAAAAAAGCGCTGAGCAACCAACTGATGAAGGAAATTATGATTGCGCCGAAGAAAGCGGGCCAGAAGCCTGGCACTTCAAAACAGGGCACGATCTGGCCGACAAATTTCAACATCAGCGCATTGATGATCAAAATGAAGAGACCGAGCGTCACAAGAATCAATGGTAGGCTCAACAACAACAGCACGGGACGAACAAAAGCGTTCACAATACCGAGTAGAAGCGAAGCGCCCAGCAGGCAACCGAGGCGATCGCCGTAGTTAATGCCCACAATTGGTGCCGCCACAAACACGGCAACAGTCGTCACGAGCCAACGAAAAACGAAATGCCTCATACAGGAGATTTATAATTTAGCACTCGTCTAACCGGCGGCGAGAAAGCACTTGCCAACCGGACGATGCGCGTTAAACGAATTGAAATCATTAACACCAATCAATCTGTGCCCAAAAAGAGCAAAATTGTCCAAAGCAAAAATCAAGGGCCACTAGAAGCCAGCGGATTGCCTACTGAAGCAAAGCGCGGTAAAGCGCCTCGTCCCCGTCGCGCACCAACAGGCTCGAAGAAACCAGGAGCGCATGATAAGAGAATTGCAACGGCGCAGAGAGCAACGGTTCCAATGCCGCCAGAGGCCGGCGGAACAGCGGAGCCTACGGACGAGCAAATTCGGTTGCGCGCCTACTTCATTTCCGAGCGACGCCGCAGGTTCGCGCTGCCAGGCGACGCTGAATCGGATTGGCTCGAAGCGAGACGCCAGCTACTCTCCGAAACAGGCCCGCGCTGAATCCGTTGTCACGCAGACCGATTTGCTCGGAATCATTCTTAACCACGGATTTCCCGGATGATTACGGATAATTAGCGATCTGTAGGCGCCGATTTCTCTATCTGTGTTAATCTGTGTAATCCGCGGTTCTTAAATAAATGGAAAGCGCAATTGTCGATTTAAGAGAAGCTCTGCGAGAACGCCTCGCGATTATTCATAACGAAGACAGCCGTCGCGATGAAGTGAAACACATCGCCCGATTGCGCGCGGTTTCTGAGAAGATCGACAGCTTGCAAGCAGCGCTTCCGCAGCCGATTGATCCGCGACTGAAGCATTACCTCGAGCGTAAAAGTTACGACAAAGCCTTAGAGTATCTTGAGGCCAACTGTAGCGGCGCTCTATGACCGCCGATCATAATTCGGGGCGCTCATAGAGCGCCGCTACAGATTACCGCGAATACAGCTCGACGATGAGCTGTTCGTTTACGATCGGCTGCATCTCTTCTCGCGACGGAATGTGCGCGACTTTGCCGCTGAGCGCGTCGCGATCGACTGTGAGCCAGTCGGGCACGGGAACGATTTGCGTCAGATCAAGGTTACGCAACACCAGCTGGCGCGATTTAGGTTTATCTTTGATCGTGATTTCGTCGCCTGCCTTCACATTGTAGGAAGCGACATTCACGCTGCGCCCGTTCACGAGCACGTGGCCATGCGACACGAGCTGGCGAGCCGCGCTGCGCGTGTTGGCCAAGCCAAGTCGGTAAACGACATTATCGATACGCGTCTCCAATAGTTGAAGAAGTGTTTCACCTGTCACACCGCGCTTCTGCAGCGCCTTCTCGAAAATCCTCCGAAATTGCCGCTCGAGAAGCCCATATTGATAACGCAGCTTTTGTTTTTCGCCGAGCGCAATCGCGTACTCCGATTGTTTGCGCCGGGAACCTCTCGGGCCATGCATGCCTGGAGGATAATTTTTCCGCTCCAATGCCTTGGAGGAACCGAAAATCGGCACCCCATAGCGCCGGCTCACTCTCGTTTTTGGTCCTGTGTATCTACCCATTGCGGAACGTTGAGAGTTGTTAGTTGAGAGTTGAGAGCATTAGACGCGGCGTTGTTTTGGCGGGCGACAGCCGTTATGCGGCACGGGAGTAACATCGCGAATAAGAGTGAGATCGAGCCCGATGGCTTGCAGCGCGCGCACGGCCGATTCACGACCTGCTCCCGGTCCTTTGACCAAGACCTCGACTTCTTTCAGGCCGTGCCCCATCGCCTGCCGCGAAGCGTCTTGGGCAACCATTTGCGCGGCGTAGGCGGTGCTTTTACGCGAGCCTTTGAATCCGATTTTCCCAGCACTCGACCACCCAATTACGTTGCCTTTCATGTCAGTGATCGTAACGATCGTATTGTTAAATGTCGCGAGAACGTGCGCGATACCCGAATGAATATTCTTGCTGCCCCTGGCTTTGACGATCTTTGGTTTCTCAACCTCAGCCGAAAGCGAAAGGCTCTCGGCGGCCGCCGCGACAGGCGTCGGCTCTTCTTTCTTTTTCCTGGCCGCCTTTTTGACTGGCTTGCCTGTCGGCTTGGCCTCTGGAGTTGGCGGCTTGGGGCCCGTCTCCTTAGAAACCACACCACCTGGACGCTCTTCGCCCGCCACTGTCGTAGCCTCGCCTTCCGATGGCTCTGTCGGAGCGGCCATCGATTTCGGCTCCGTCGGTTTCGGTTCTTCCGGACTTGGGTTGGTTGGATCCTCTGATTCAGCCATTATTTTCCTTGGTCATTAAACCTTGCCGGCTTTGGCTTCCGGGTTGCGGATCACGCCTACTGTCTTTCGCGGGCCTTTGCGGGTGCGAGCATTTGTCGATGTTCGCTGGCCGCGCACTGGCAAACCTCTTCGGTGCCGGATGCCGCGATAAGAATTGATCGCCTGGAGACGTTTCAAATTTCCTTGCATTTCGCGGCGCAGATCGCCTTCAATCTTGATCTTGTTGTTCGTGATTGCGTGAATGATCTCGTTCAATTGTTGCGGCGTAAGGTTTTTTGCGCGCAAATTCGGATCGATATTGGTCTGCTCGAGAATGCGTTTGGCTGTGCTGAATCCAATCCCATAAATGTAAGTGAGCGAGATCTCGATGCGTTTCTCCGGTGGAATTTCAACTCCAAGTAATCTTGGCATGGTATTCGTTAAAAAGGTTACAAAGTTAAATCGAAAATCAGCCCTGGCGCTGTTTATGGCGCGGGTTTTTGCAGATCACGCGCACCACGTTCTTGCGCTTCACGATCTTGCAACTCGCACAAAGCCTTTTTACCGATGGTCGTACTTTCATAATTCGCAAAACGGAAAACGCGGAGACTGCTCCGCGTTGTCATTTATGGCGAAATGTAATTCGCCCTTTCGACAAATCGTAGGGAGAAATCTCTAGCATAACTTTGTCTCCTGGCAAGATGCGAATGAAGTGCAACCGCATTTTGCCCGAAATATGCGCCAGAACACGATGGCCATTGGCCAGTTCGACCCGAAACATGGTGTTAGGCAGCAACTCAACGACTGTGCCTTCTACTTCAATTGCGTCTTTCCGCGCCATGTCAGAATCTCTGGGTCATCCTTTGTAATCAGGACGGTGTGCTCGAAATGCGCCGAAGGCAGTCCGTCTGCCGTGCGCACCGTCCAGCCATCATCGAGCAAACGGACGGCAGCGATGCCGATGTTAATCATCGGCTCAATGGCGAGGGTCATTCCGGCCTTGAGCCGCGGTCCGGTCCCGCGTTTGCCATAATTGGGGATCTGTGGTTCTTCGTGCAACTTGCGCCCCACGCCGTGCCCCACAAACTCGCGCACCACCGAAAAACGGTTGCGCCGGGCTTCATCTTCGATCTCCGCGCAGATGTCGCCTAGGCGCGTGCCTTCGCGTGCGATCTGGATTGCCCGGCCCAGCGCCTTCTCGGTCACGCGGAGCAATAGATCGACGCGTTCATCCACTATTCCAACCGGTACCGTCGTCGCAGTATCACCCACCCAGCCTTCCTCGATCACGCCGATATCCAGCTTCACAATATCACTGTACTGAATCCGGCGCTGGCTCGCGATCCCATGCACCACCTCGTCATTAATCGAAATGCAAATGTTTCCCGGAAACATGCGATGCCCGAGCCGATAGCCAAGAAACGCGCTCTCGACTCCCGCTTCCTGCATGAAGTCAGCGGCTGCTTCATCGACTTCCTTGGTCGTGATTCCGGGCCGAACCAATTCGCTGACGCGGTCGAGAATGTCGCTGGCGGTGCGGCAAGCTTGCCGCATCTTGTCCGCTTCCCTTGCGCTCTTAATTGGAATCATGCACGCGCCTTGTCTTCAATCAGCCGTGAGATATCAGCAAAAACCGCTTCGCGATCGCGGTTGCCGTCAATGCGGTGCAAGACCGATATCTTTGCATAAAAAGACGCGAGCGGCTGGGTCTTAGTTTCAAATTCAGAGAGTCGTGTTTGCAATACAGCCAGATCATCGTCGCTCCGTCGCATGAGCCGCCCATCGCAATAAGGACAGACCGGGCGTTCCGCGAACTGCGCGCTCGACGCACTGGTAGTGAAACCGCACTCGCCGCATTGGAGACGGCCAGCAATGCGTTCGAATACCGTCTGCTGGGATACCTCGAGCCAGAGGGCCAAATCCAGCGCCGTCCGCAGTCGCGCCAAGATCGACATCAAACTTTCCGCCTGCGGCAGCGTGCGAGGAAATCCGTCGAACACAAAGCCGTGACCGCCGTGCAAGCGCAGCCAGTCTTCGATAAGCTCCACTATAATTTTATCGGAGACCAACCCGCCGCGCTCGAGCACTTCAGCGATCTCCTCGCCCAGAGGTGTGCCCAAGTCCTTTTCACGCCGCAAAATCGCGCCCGGCGAAGTAACCGGAATACCGAACTGGCGCGTAATCATCTCCGCCTGGGTTCCTTTGCCGGAACCGGGCGCGCCCAAAAGAACGAGTCGTCTTTTCACCTATCGGCCGTAGAGAAAAATGGCGACCCCGGCAATGACGACCACGGCGATTCCTACATAGAGCCACATAAGAGTCCCGCTCGCTGCGGCTTCGCCGCGACTATACGTAGCGCGATCGAACGACCGACCGCGGATGCGCCCCTTGCGCAAGAAACCGTCGTAATGCCGTTGAATCAAATGTGTCTCCACCTGACGCATGGTATCAAGGATTACGCCGACAATAATCAGTAGGCTCGTGCCGCCAAAAAATTGCGCCGTGATCATTGGAACATTTAGTCCTTGGCTCATCAGCGCCGGCAGCACCGCAATCAGAGTCAGAAAAATCGCGCCTGCGAAGGTCAAGCGCGTCATCGTGAAATCAAGAAAATCAGCCGTCGGTTTTCCTGGTCGTACGCCCGGGATATAACCGCCGTATTTTTTCAGATCGTCCGCGATCTGCGCCGGTTGAAACTGCGTAGCAACCCAAAAATAGCTGAAGAAGAAAATCATCCCCGCCAGAACAACATAGTGCGGCCAGCCGGTGGAAAGCGCGCTGGCGATTCGGGAGGCAGTGGGACTATTCCTAAAGCCGTAGCTGACGATGGTGGTCGGGAACAAAAGCAATGCCCAGGCAAAAATGATCGGCATTACGCCAGCATAGTTTACTTTCAAGGGCATATACTGGGTCTGGCCACCGTACATTTTCCGGCCCACGACCCGCTTGGCGTACTGCACAGTGATTTTGCGTACGCCTTGAGTAATCGCGATCACTCCGGCAATGACAATAAATAAAAACGCGATCATCAATACCAGGATGGCCGGATTAACTTGGCTGGCGCCGGTTTGTGCTGTTGGCACAAAGGTCTTCCATGCCTGCGCCAGGGCGGCCGGAAGCCGCGCCACAATACCAATAGTAATAATCAACGAGATTCCGTTGCCGATCCCGCGTTCAGTGATCTGATCGCCCAGCCACATCAAAACAAGCGTGCCAGTCGTCAAGGAGATCACGGTGATAATGCGGAACTTCCAGCCGAGATCGTCCACCAACGGAATGCCGATGTTGCGGATCGTCTCACTGATTCCGCCCAAGATGGTGTGATACGATTCCGGATGCTGGAACGACAACGCCAGCAGATACCCTTGGAAAATGCAAAGCCCTACTGTTGCGTATCGCGTCATTTGCATGATCTTCTGCCGGCCGCCCTCCTCCCGAGCGAGCCGGCCTAGCTGCGGAATCACCGCAGTGAGCAACTGCATCATGATCGATGCGCTGATGTAAGGCATAATGCCCAGGGAAAAAACCGCGCAATTTTCCAGCGCCCCACCGCTGAACAAATTGAAGAGCGCGGCCAGACCGCCTCCACCTCTGCCCGCTGACGTCCGGAACCATTCTTGCAGCACGGCCTGGTTCACTCCCGGAGTGGTAATAGCTGCACCCAGGCGCACAATCACCACCACCGCCAGCGTAAATAAAATCCGCCGGCGCAATTCCGGTATCTTGACCGTATTTAAAAACGCCGAAACCATTCGCTAACGCTTTTTCTTCGGCGAATTCGCTTTCGCCTTCGTCCGTGGTTTCGTTGTTGCTGTTTCAGCCTTCACGTCCTCCGGCGCAAGATCGATGTTGGCTCTTTCAGCTCTGCGCGCTTCCATCAATGTGATTGTTCCGCCAGCCTTTTCGATCTTTTGTCGCGCGCTCGCGCTCACTTTGTCGGCTTCAATCGTCAGTCCATGTTTCAACTCACCGTCACCCAAAATCTTTATGCCCGCGAAATGACCGCGAATGAGATTCGCCCCGCGCAGCAGTTGCTCGTTCACAACTGTTCCGGCTTTGAACTGATTTAAATCAGCCAAATTCACGATCACATAATGCTTGTGAAAAGCGGCGTTATTAAAGCCCCGCTTCGGTAATCGACGAATTAACGGCATTTGGCCGCCTTCAAACCCGAGACGAATGCTCCCGCCGGAGCGCGCTTTTTGTCCCTTATGGCCTTTGCCGCTGGTCTTTCCGTGTCCGGAACTTTCTCCGCAACCGAGCCGCTTCACGCGATGCCTGGCGCCGGGACGCGGCCGCAAATTATGAAGACGCATCATGATTGTTCGCCCTTTCCATCTCCCGACTCGATTCCGCGCACTTTGAAAATCTCGTCTCGCCGGCGAAGCGATCTCAAGGCGGCAATTGTCGCCTTGACCACGTTTGCGTGATTGCTTGAGCCTAACGATTTGGCTAGCACATCACGGATCCCGGCCGCTTCAGCCACTGCCCGCACGCCCCCGCCAGCAATGATGCCCGTTCCCGGCGACGCGGGTCGCAACAACACACGGGCGCCGTCGTACTCGCCGATCACTTCATGCGGGATCGTGTTTTCGTTCAGGGAAACTTTTTCCATCGATTTGCGCGCCGCCTCGGAGGCCTTTCGGATCGCTTCCGAAACTTCGTTCGCCTTGCCGAACCCGTAGCCCACTTTTCCATCGTGGTCGCCGGCCACGATCAACGCGCTGAAACTAAAGCGCCGCCCGCCCTTTACGACCTTCGCGCAGCGGTTGATGAAAACCACCTTCTCGGTGGTGTCGCCTTTTGCCGCGGGAGCTTTATCCGGAGTGCGCGAGTCTGATCGTCTGCCTGGAGTAGTTTTTGCCATGAACTAAACTTTCAAACCGCCCGCGCGCGCAGCGTCCGCCAGAGCTTTGGCTTTTCCGTGATAAAGAAATCCGCCGCGATCAAAAACGACGTGGTCCAGTTTCTTCTTAAGCAGACGTTCCGCAATGATTTTGCCAATTTGTTCCGCCGCGGCGCGATTCGCGGCAGCTTTTTGGCTCCGAAACGAAGGTTCCCTTGTCGACGCAGCGGCCAGCGTCCGGCCCGCGGTGTCATCGATCGCCTGGACATAGACGTGTTTCCCAGAGAAATGAACCGCAAGCCGCGGACGTTCGGCCGTCCCCGAAATTTTTTTCCTGATTCGTTGATGAATCCGCTGCCGCGCAGCTTTACGAGTCGTCCTCATATTTTTACTGGACGGTCTTGCCGACTTTGCGACGAATTTGCTCGCCTGCGTAGCGAACGCCTTTTCCCTTGTACGGTTCAGGTGGATAAAAGCCGCGGATGTCAGCTGCGACTTGGCCAACTAATTTCTTATCAGCGCCTTCAATGTTGATCTTGGTGGCCTCGGTGACGGTGATTTTAATGCCCTGCGGGATCTGAAACGGAATCGGATGAGAGAAGCCGAGACTCAAATTGAGTATTGATCCTTGCACCGCGGCCCTGAAACCGACGCCTTCTACCTCAAGCTGCTTGCTGAAGCCCTGGCTTACGCCCTGCACCATGTTGTGAACAAGGCTACGCGAAAGTCCGTGCAACGCTTTCACACTGCGCGTCTCCGCTTCGCGCACGAGCGAGATGCGATTGTCTTGCACGCTTGCCTTGATCTCCCGCGGCAGCTTCCAACTAAGCTTCCCTTTCGGTCCTTCCACCGAGACCGCCCCGTTGTTGTTGATGTTAACTTGGACCTTCTCGGGAATCTCGATCGCTTTATTTCCAATCCGTGACATAAATCTACCAAACGTAGGCGAGCAGTTCGCCGCCGATTTTTTGCTTTCTCGCCTCGCGTCCCGATAAAACACCGCGCGACGTCGAAAGAATGGCCAAACCCATTCCGCCCAGAACGCGCGGAATTTCGTCCGCGCCAACGTATCGGCGCAACCCTGGCCGGCTTACCCGCCGCAAGCCCATGATCGCGCTGGCGCGGTTCACAAATTTGTTTGTGATTTTGATGCGCGGATGCGCAGCGCTCGTGTCGATCGAATAATCAGAAATATAGCCTTCCTCCTTCAGGATGCGGGCCATCTCCGCCTTAATCTTCGAGTAGGGAACAAACAGCTGCGGCTGCTGCGCGCGCGTGCCGTTGCGGACACATGCCAAAAAATCGGCAATAGGATCGGTAACAGTGCTCATGAAAAAAATCAGGCGGGCTGCGCGGCGGGCTTCCTCGCCCGGTCGCTGAACGGCATTCCCATTTCGCTCAGGAGCGATTTGGCTTCCTCGTCGGTTCGTGCCGTGGTGACAATAGTAACATCAAATCCGATGTTGCGCTTGATTTTATCGAGCTCGACTTCGGGAAAAATCGATTGATCCGAAATTCCTATCGTGTAGTTGCCGTGCTTATCGAAGCAGCGCGGCGAGACGCCGCGGAAATCGCGAATGCGCGGCAGCGCTGCCTTAATGAAGCGCTCCAGGAATTCATACATGCGTTCTCCGCGCAAGGTGACCTTCGCACCGATCGCCTGACTTTTTCGCAATTTGAAATTGGAAATGCTTTTCTTCGCCAGCGTTTCCACGGGGCGCTGCCCCGTGATCAAGGCGAGCTCCGCCTTTGCCTCCTCCAACGCCTGCTTCACGTCCGATTGCGAGCCGACCGAAGTGTTAATCACCACTTTCTCGACCTTCGGAATCTGGAGAACGTTTTGGTAGCCGTGCGCCTTTTGCAACGCCGGCATCACGCGCTCTCGATAATCGCGATAAAATTCGTTATCCATTATTAAACGCGCCTACGTTTTCTTTTTCTCTTTTTTCGCTGTCGATTCTGCGGCTTTCACCGGCTTCCCGTCCCGTTCGATCAATCTCACGTTGGAAATATGAATCGGGCCTTCGCGTTCCGCGATTTTGCCGCTGGGATTATCCTGCGATTTTCGGAGATGTTTCTTAATGATCCGAACGCCTTCGACCAAAACGCGCTGTTTCTGTGGAAACACCGCCAGAATTTTCCCGGACGAGCCCCGAAAATTTCCAGAGATCACCTCCACATGATCGCCCTTCTTTACGTGGCACTTGATGCGATTCATAAAACTTCCGGGGCAAGCGACACAATTTTCATGAAATTGCGCTCGCGCAGTTCGCGGGCGACCGGCCCGAAAATACGGGTGCCGCGCGGGTTCAAATCTTTGTCGATGATCACAATCGCATTGTTGTCGAAGCGCAACAGTGAGCCATCTTCGCGGTGGATTGGTTGTCTCGTGCGAACAAGTACCGCGCGCACCACTTCGCCCTTTTTGACCGTGCCGGTTGCGCTCGCTTCCTTCACGTTCGCGGTGATCACGTCGCCGATTCTGGCATACCGCGTGTGTTTGCCAATCACGCCAATCATCGTCGCCATACGCGCGCCGGTGTTGTCTGCCACATCGAGTCTGGATCGAATTTGCACCATCGAAATCTTTCCCTCTTGCTCTTACTTCTGCTCTCGCACTTACTTCTGAATAATCTCCACCAAGCGCCATCGCTTCAGTTTGCTCAAAGGTCGCGTCTCCATAATACGGACCGTGTCGCCGGTCTTCGCCTTGTTCGCTTCGTCGTGCACGTAAAATTTTTTCATCTGGCTCACGATCTTTCCGAATTTAGGATGCGGCACCCGCGTGACCGTCCGCACGACAATTGTCTTGTTCATGCTGCTTGAAATCACTTCGCCGGTGCGCGTCTTGCGCGAACCGCGGGTGTACGCTGCGGGCACGGGCGGCGGAATTTGGGAATGGGGTGGATTGGGTTCGGCCATAAAACTTATTTTTGCGCTCCTTGTTTCGGCCGCTGCGAGAGCACCGTTTCGATCCGGGCAACATCGCGCCGCAGCAAACGCAGCCTGCTTGGCTGCTCGAGTTGGCCGCTCTGCTGTTGCAAACGCAAATGCAGACTCTCCTGGCGCAGGTCCCGTCTCTTGGTCAGCAACTCGTCTGTGCTCATTTCAACGATTTCTTTCATCTTCATGGCTTGTTAGGCGGCAGCGACGTGATGTCGACTGAGAAATTTCGTGCGCACTGGCAGCTTGTCCGCCGCCAGCCTCAGAGATTCACGCGCGACCGATTCCGGGACGCCGTCCAGTTCAAACAAGATGTTTCCCGGCCGCACGGTCGCAACCCAGTATTCGGGTTGTCCTTTACCCTTGCCCATGCGCGTTTCCGGCGGCCGCGCCGTGACCGATTTATCTGGGAAAATGCGGATCCACAGCTTGCCTTTACGCTTCATGTTTCGAGTAAGGGCGACACGTGCTGCTTCCAATTGCGTGTTAGTGATCCAGGCGCGCTCGAGCGTCTGCAAACCAAACTCACCAAAGTCGATCTTGAGATTGCGCGAAGCTGTCCCTTTGCGACTTCCTCGCTGGGACTTGCGATACTTCACGCGTTTCGGCATTAATGGCATAAAGACGACTCCTTAGACTTGTTCTGGCACCGGCATTGGCGGTGGCGGTGGGGCGGGAGCGGATGGCGCTTCAGCGGGCCGCACTTCTTTCTTACAGATCCAACATTTCACGCCGATCTTGCCGTAAACTGTGTTTGCTTCTGCGAAACCGTAGTCAATGCCCGTCCGCAGGGTATGCAGAGGAACTTTGCCTTCCCGGTACCATTCCGAGCGTGAAATCTCCGCGCCATTGAGACGCCCCGAACACCGCAAGCGAATCCCTTCCGCGCCAAAATCCATTGCGGTCTGCACTGCTTTCTTCATCGCGCGACGATAGGCAATGCGGCGCTCAATTTGCAGCGCAACGTTTTCCGCGACCAGCTGCGCGTCGAGCTCGGGCGTTTTGATTTCCTGGATGTCGATCTTGACCTGTTTGCCCTCGACCATCTTGGAAATTTCTTCCGTCATCTTTTCGATCTCTGCACCCTTTCGCCCGATGACAATCCCGGGACGCGCGGTGTGAATGGTCACCCGAATGGAATTCCACGCCCGCTCGATCACAATTTTTGAGACCGCCGCGAATTGCAGCTTTTTCTTCACGTAATTGCGAATTTTCAGATCACTATGCAAAAATGACGGCAACTCCAGCGGCGAAGCATACCAACGCGAGCGCCAGTCATGATTCACGCCCAGGCGAAACCCAATTGGATTAACTTTTTGTCCCATAAAATTATCCTTTCTACTTCACGGCTTTCTTTGGCGTCGCGGATTTCTTCTCAGATCCCGCTGCCGCGCCTTCACTCTCCTCACTCTTCATTTTCTGCTTTGCTGCTTTCTTTTTCTGTTTCTGTTTCGCTTTTCGCGCTTCTCTCGTTTCTATTGGGATCTCGTCCGACAGCACGATGCGAATATGACTGGTGCGCTTCAAAATCCGGCTCGCGCTGCCGCGGGCGCGCGGCATGATCCGTTTCAGCGTGGGGCCCTCACCGACAATTGCCTCCTTCACCACCAACCCATCCGGTTTCAGATTGGCGTTGTTTTCCGCATTGGCGATTGCGCTTTTCAGCGTTTTGCCAATCAAAAATGCGGCTTTCTTCGGAGTGAACGCGAGCAGATCAAGCGCAGCCGAAACCGGCAGACCCTGGATCTCGCGCGTGACTTCCCGCACCTTGAAGGGTGAAATTCGCGCATACTTGTATATCGATCTGACTTCCATTTATTTTAAACTCACATTGGGTTGCGCATCCACCTGGAGGCGGTCCCCCACTCTTATTTTTTCCTTCTCAGAATCCATTTCCTGAATCACGGCACCGCAAATTTTCTGGCGCACGTCCACAACACGCAACGTCGCGATCTTGCGGTCGTTGCGGATCACGCGCATCGGCATACCAATTTTCACACCTTGTCTTTCGCCAAGGTTACCCACCACGAACGACCACTCGTCCTTCACGCTGATTACGCTCCCATCCATTAAACTTGGCTGCGGAGCATCCGGCCCGTTTGTCGATCTTGTGACGAGCTCGTTAATGCTGCGCAATTCCGTTTCAACATCCATTCGCGCCTGCGCATCACCGCCCTGCGACGTTTGCAAGTAACGCAACATCGCCTCGTTCAGCCGCAACATCTGATCGCGATACTCATGGCGTTCCTTCTGCGCGAGCTGAAGATCGCTCACCGCTGCCAGCAAACGTTGCTCTAATTTCCCGCGATCTTTATTCGCAGAAGCCAAGCCCAGCGCTTCCATACGCAATTCCAAATCGGAATACTTGCGGCGAAACAATTCTGCTTCCGCGTTAGATTCCGCGAGACTGCTTGTCAACGTCCTGACGGATTCCTGCTCGATCGACAATTGCTTTCGCAACTGCTCGTTTTGCCCAAGCAACGTGTCCGCCATTACCTGTGGAGGCAGGCGTGTCGGCGGCGAGTTTGCCGATGGTGCAGGCGATACCCCTGCCGCTACAGCATCACCTACCGTTTCAATTTTGGATTCTGACAAAGAACTATTCACTGCGTCGCTGCCGTAGCAGACCAACGCTACCCATATTGCCAAGTGCCAAATACCAATTGCCAATTGGGTTCGGCAACCGCCGGCTCGCCTCAATTGGAAACTGGAACTTGGCAATTGCAAATTCTCTTACTTGGTCACCTTCGCCGTGTGCGAACCGTGCTTCTTAAACACCCGCGTAGGCGAAAATTCACCGAGCTTGTGACCCACCATGTTCTCGGTGACGAAAACGGAATGGAAAGTCTTCCCGTTATGCACCAAAAACGTGTGGCCGACAAAATCCGGCGTCACCATCGAGCGCCGCGACCAGGTCTTGATCGGTTTCTTTACGCCCGAAGCGTTTAGCTTGTCGATTTTCTCCAGAAGATGCGACTCGACGAAGGGTCCTTTCTTTAACGATCTAGCCATAATTTTCAAGTGATTCGTGATCGGTGATCGGTCAATAGAGAAGGGGCAGCGACCGATCAGTGTTCACTGTTCATACTTTCAAATCACACTTTCTTCTTCGGTCTTCTCCTTTCCAAAATGAATCGATCACTAGGCTTATGCTTGCTGCGCGTTTTGAATCCTTTCGCAAGCTGTCCCCACGGACTGACCGGATGATGCCGGCCGCCGCCTCCTTTTGATTTCCCCTGTCCGCCGCCCATCGGATGATCGATCGGATTCATCGCCATACCGCGCACGTGCGGGCGCCGTCCGCGCCAGCGCGTCCGGCCGGCTTTTCCGCTCGACACATTCATATGATCAACATTTCCCACTTGGCCAATCGTCGCGAAACAGTTCTCGTGAACGCGGCGAACTTCACCGGAGGGCATTTTCACCAGCGCATAACCGCCTTCGAGAGCATTGAGCGTAGCCTGTTGCCCGGCGCTGCGAGCGACTTGGCCGCCGCGGCCCGGACTTAGTTCGATGTTGTGAACGTTTGTGCCCAGCGGGATCGCACGAAGCGGCAGTGCGTTTCCTACGTCGGGCGTCACATGCTCACCCGCAGCAACTGTTGATCCAACGCGTAGCCCGTCCGGCGCGAGAATGTAACTCAGTTCACCGTCCAGATATTTTATCAGAGCAATGCGCGCCGTACGGTTCGGATCGTACTCGATCCCGATCACTTCGGCTGCGACACCGCGCTTTCGCCGCTTGAAATCGATCCTGCGATATTTTTGTTTGTGACCGCCGCCGATATGCCGGGACGTGAGCCGTCCAAAATTATTGCGGCCGCCGGTTTTCTTCCTCGGCTCGACAAGGCGTTTCGCCGGTTCCCATCGCGTGATTTCATCAAAGGCGGGAAGAGACTTGAACCGCAGCGTCGGTGTTAATGGGCGATAACTTTTCAGTGCCATAACTAGACTAAATCAATCTTTTCTCCTTCGGCGAGAGTCACGATGGCTTTCTTCCAATGCGCCGTGCGGCCGTAATCGGCGCGACGCTCGCGCTTCTTTTTGCCCGCATAATTGCAGGTGTTCACATCGACAACCTTCTTCTGAAACAACTGCTCGATCGCACTCTTGATTTGAATTTTGTTCGCACGCGGACTGACGCGGAAGACGTACTTATTCTGCTTCTCACTCATTAGCGTCGATTTTTCTGTCAACGACGCGGTTTGAATGATCTGGTGTGCCTCGTTCATTTGGTCCTTTCCGCGAGTTTTTCCAGCGCCTTGTGCGTGACGAGAATTTTCTCGGATCCGAGCAATTGCTCGGTGTTTACGTCTGACGCGGTGGCGAGCTTTACCGGCTTAACGTTACGCGCCGATTTGTAGGTTTTCTCATCGAAAGAGTCGGAAACAATCAGTACCTTTTCGGCGTCTGTCTGCTTTCGGAGAAGATCGACAAACAATTTGGTCTTCAGTTCGGGCACGACGAATTTGTCCACCGTCAGGACGTCCCCGGCCCTGATCCGTTCGCTCAACGCCTTTTGAAAAGCGAGGCGTCGAACTGACTTCGGAACTTTCTTGGAATAATCGCGAGGCTTCGGTCCGAAAACCACGCCGCCGCCGCGCCAGATCGGCGACGATTTGTAACCAGCACGCGCGCGACCGGTTCCTTTTTGCCGCCATGGTTTCGCGCCGGACAAATTCACTTCCGCTTTCGTTTTTGTGTTGGCCGAGCCGGAACGCCGCGCCGCGCGCATTGCCACCACCACGTCGTGGACAGCCTGCGTACCACGACCGTCCTCGAGGATGTCGATCTTGGCTTCCTTCGCCGCGGCTTTCGTTAAAACCTTTGCGCTCATCTTTTCTGCGCCTCAGCTTCCGTCGCCGGCTCCGGTTTCTTCGCGACCGGTGCTTTCATCGCAGCCTGACTTTGCTTTGAGTGTTCCTGGTGCAACTTAATTCGCCCAGCAGGATTCTTGATCGCTGGCCGAATGATCACGTAACTGCCGTTTGCTCCGGGCACCGCGCCGCTGACCAAGATCATTTTTTCAGCTTCGCGCACTTGCATAACCTGAAGATTTTGCACTGTCACACGCCGATCGCCCAAATGACCGGGCATCCCCATGTTTTTCCAAATGCGTCCCGGCGTTGAGCGGTTGCCCACGGCACCGATGCGCCGATGCGTTTTCGATCCATGCGCTGCACCTTGGCCGGCGAAATTGTGTTTCTTCATCACGCCTTGAAAACCCTTGCCTTTCGAGCGACCAATCACATCGACATAATCGCCCGCCTGAAATTGCGTGACGTTTAAATTGATCTCGCCTTCGGGTGCATCGGCATCGAGGCGAAACTCGCGCACAAATCTTTTTGGCTCCACGCCAGCTTTTTTAAATTCGCCGAGCAACGGCTTGTTTACTCGCGATTCATTTTGCGAATCGAACCCGACTCGCACAGCGGAATAGCCGTCGTTCTCTGTCGTCAGACGCCGCAACAAAACGTTATCGCTCGCTGCGATCACGGTCACAGGACACAGCCGGCCCCTGGCGTCGTAAACGCTGGTCATGCCGATTTTTCGTCCAAGAAGTCCAATGCTCATGATCGTGCGTTTGCAAACTCAGAAGCGCCTCCACTTAAATCTTAATCGTAATGTCAACGCCCGCAGGCAAATTCAGTTTCTTTAATTCATCCACCGTTTTCGCGGTCGGTTCGATGATGTCGAGCAGCCGCTTATGGGTGCGAATTTCAAATTGTTCCATCGATTTTTTGTCTACGTGCGGAGAACGATTCACCGTGAACTTCTCCACCAATGTTGGCAGCGGAATCGGTCCGGCCACGCGAGCGCCAGTGCGCTTCGCCGTCTCGACAATGTCGACTGCGGATTGATCCAGCATGCGATGATCGAACGCCTTCAAGCGGATGCGAATGCGCTGGCCATTGCTCATTTCGCCTCCTTTTGATCGAGAATCGCCGGAACCAGGTTCGCCGGCACCGGCTGGAAATGCGACGGCTCCATCGAATAACTCGAGCGCCCTTTCGAAAGTGAACGAATCGCGGTCGCGTAACCAAACAACTCGGCCAGCGGAACCTCAGCGTGAATAATCGCCAGATGACCGCGCGTTTCGATGCTGTTGATGCTGCCGCGGCGCCGGCTCAAGTCGCCACAAATGTCGCCCTGAAATTCTTCCGGCGTGATGTTTTCAACTTTCATAATCGGCTCGAGCAAAATCGGTTTGCCCTGCTTGAAGCCATCCTTCATGGCGAAGATCGCCGCCAGCTTGAACGCAAGCTCGCTGGAATCGACCTCGTGAAATGAGCCATAAACGATATCCACTTCAACATCGACAACCGGATAGCCGCCCAGCACGCCGTTGAGCACCGCCTCTTGGATGCCTTTTTTGACGGCCGGGATGTATTCGCGCGGAATGATGCCGCCCACGATCTTGTTCTCAACGACTAGGCCCTTGCCGCGCTCGGCAGGGCGCACGTCCACTTCCACGTGTCCATATTGGCCACGGCCGCCTGATTGTTTAATCAACTTGCCGACGCCGTGCGCGTTCGTGGTGATCGTTTCGCGGTATGCGATCTGCGGTTTGCCCGCGTTCGCGTCCACTTTGAACTCGCGGAACATGCGGTCCCGAATGATTTCCAAATGCAGCTCGCCCATCCCGGCGATGATCGTTTGGCCGGTGTCTTCGTGCGTATAAACCCAGAAAGTCGGGTCTTCTTCTGAGAGGCGCTGCAACGCAGTCGCCATTTTTTCCTGATCCAGTTTTGTCTTCGGCTCGATGGCCATCGAAATCACGGGATCAGGGAAAGATGGCGGTTCGAGAAGGATCGGATGGTCCTCATCGCACAACGTGTCGCCGGTGGTGATATTCTTAATACCAACGATGGCGGCAATATCGCCGGAGTAACACGTCTCGATGTCTTCGCGCTTGTCTGCTTGAATCTGGATCAAACGCGAAATCCGTTCGCGCTTGTTCGTGCGCGGATTGTAAACCGTGTCGCCCTTGCTCAGCGTGCCAGAATACACACGGAAAAAAACCAGCTTACCGACAAACGGATCGCTCCAAAGTTTGAAGGCCAGTGAACAAAAGTTGCCGTTGTCATCCGTCGGCACTTCCACCGGCTCACCGGTATCTGGGTCTTGGCCTTTGGCCGGGGGAATGTCGAGCGGGCTCGGCAGATAATCGACAACCGCATCGATCAAATACTGAATGCCGATATTCTTCAACGCCGACCCGCCGATCACTGGCACGAATTTGTTGGCGATCGTTTGCCGCCGAATTCCAGCCTTTAACAGTTCCGGCGTGACCGGCTTTTCATGGATGACGGCCTCGGCGACGCCGTCATCGATGTTGGAAACATGTTCGACCAGATCGTTATAAGCTTTATCAACAAGATTGACATACTCCTTTGGCACATCAGTGACTTCATATGTCGATCCAAGTTGATCATCCTCGGAATAAATGATCGCCTTCTTATTAATAACGTCGAGTTGGCCGCGCAGCTGATGTTCGCTGCCTAGCGGCAACAAAATCGGCCACGCATTTGCGCCGAGTTTTTTGTGGATGCTATCCACCGACATCTCGAAGTCCGCACCGACGCGATCCATTTTGTTGATGAACGCCAGGCGCGGCACGTTGTATTTCGTTGCCTGACGCCAGACTGTTTCAGATTGGGGCTGCACGCCCGCCACGCCGTCGAAAACGGCGATTGCTCCATCGAGCACGCGCAATGAACGCTCCACCTCAGCCGTGAAGTCAACGTGGCCCGGCGTATCAATGATGTTGATACGCTGCTTGACGCCTTCGAAAATTTTGTAAACGCCTTCTTCTTTGCGTTGCGCCCAGGTGCACGTCGTCGCGGCCGACGTGATTGTAATTCCGCGCTCCCGCTCCTGATCCATCCAATCCGTAACGGTGGTGCCTTCGTGCACCTCGCCCATCTTGTGGATCATGCCGGTGTAAAACAGCACGCGCTCGGTGATCGTCGTCTTGCCGGCGTCGATATGCGCCGCGATGCCGATGTTCCGCGTTCGTTCCAGCGGAAACTTGCGATCCGGCGAATTTGGACTTTTTGCCGGGACCTTTTTCTGTTCCATCGTCGCCGTCGCCATAATCTCTACCATCTAAAATGCGCAAACGCGCGATTCGCTTGCGCCATTTTATGTGTGTCTTCCCGTTTCTTGATCGCGTTCCCCTGTCCGGCCGCGGCGTCCTTAATCTCCTGGGCCAGCGCATCCGCCATTGGCACTCCCTTACGATTGTCCGCGTATTGGACAATCCAGCGCGTAGCGAGAGAAATTTGTCGGGCGGGCCCTACTTCCATCGGCACCTGATACGTCGCCCCGCCGACCCGACGCGACTTTACCTCGAGCCGCGGACGAACATTTTCGATCGCCTTGTTTACTACTTCCAGCGGATCGACTGAATCAGAACCTTCGCGCGATTTTTCGATCGCGGTGTACACGATTCGTTCCGCAAGCGATTTCTTGCCGCGATTCATCACGGTCGTAATGAGCCGCGCCACCGCCGGACTCCCATAACGGGAATCGACGCGCTCCTCTTTTTTGTAAACTCTCTTCCGTCGCGACATTCTCGATGGTCTTGTTCAAATTTACTTTTTCTCTTCCTTGGCCGCTGCCGGCGCCGCTTTCGCTGCGCCGCCTCCACCGGCCGCGCCACCCTTCGGGCGCTTCGCTCCGTACTTGGAGCGCCCGCGCCGGCGTCCATCGACACCAAGCGCGTCGAGCGTGCCACGCACAATGTGATAGCGAACGCCCGGTAAATCTTTCACGCGTCCGCCGCGCACGAGCACGATGGAGTGCTCCTGTAAATTGTGCCCCTCGCCCGGAATGTAGGCAATCACTTCCTGGCCATTCGTCAACCGCACTTTCGCTACCTTGCGCAAGGCAGAGTTCGGCTTCTTCGGCGTCCGCGTCATCACCTGCACGCACACACCGCGCCGCTGCGGACAACGGAACAGCGCCGGCGACTTCGATTTCACCGACACCTTCCGGCGTCCTTTTCGAATCAATTGATTAATCGTGGGCATTTCCTGAATGTAACAACAAAGCGCCGCCACAAACGTCCTGCTCCGGGCGACAAAAAACCCGCTCAGGCCGCGCAACAAACTCTCTCACGCGCCTGATGCGGTAAGCAGCGAATATAGAGGGAAAACGGTGCCTCGCAAAGAAAATATTTCACTGCGTTTGTCATTCCGAGCGAAGTCGAGGAATCTCTGATTCGCATGCGAAAAAACTTCGAGATATTGGCGACCGATCGACATTCGAAAGCGCGACAGGGCCGGTTACCAACTGCGCATGGCGTGATCGATACGCCGGCGTTTATGCCGGTGGGAACGCAGGGCTCGGTTAAAGGCGTCAGCCCCCGAGAACTGCGCGAGCTGAAAGCACAGATCGTTCTCGGAAACACGTATCATTTGTTCGTCAGGCCGGGACTGGACGTGATCAAACATTTTGGCGGCCTGCACAAGTTCATGAGTTGGGATGGACCAATTCTGACCGATAGCGGCGGGTATCAGATTTTCTCGCTGGCAAAGTTGCGCAAAATCACTGAGGACGGTGTGGAATTTCAAAATCACATCGACGGAGCGCGAGCATTTATTTCACCTGAGATCGCAATGGAAATTCAAGCCGCGCTCGGAAGCGATATCGCGATGGCTCTCGATGAATGCGTTCCGTATCCGTGCGAATACGACTACGCAGCGCAAAGCGCGGAGATGACGACGCGGTGGGCGCGTCGCTGCAAGGAATGGAAACAAAAAAACGCCGAACGCCCAACATCGAACATCCAACGTCGAATGGCGGAGCCTATCAAATATCAACCATCAACTACGAACTCTCTGCTCTTCGGCATCGTCCAAGGCGCGACGTTTGAGGATCTGCGCAAGCAAAGCGCGCAGGCAATTGTTGATCTTGATTTCGATGGCTACTCGATTGGCGGAGTCAGCGTGGGTGAACCCCAAGAGGAGATAATGCGAGCGGTTGAATCGGCGGAGCCATTTTTGCCCAGCGACAAACCGCGTTACGCAATGGGACTAGGGACACCGCCACAACTGCTGGAGATGATCGCGCGCGGAATGGACATGTTTGACTGCGTCTTGCCGACGCGACTGGCCCGCAATGGGACCGCATTCACATCGACCGGCACGCTAAATCTAAAGAACGCGGAATTTGCGCTTGATAAAGGTCCGATTGAAGAAAATTGCGCGTGCTACGCCTGCACTGAATTCTCGCGCGGTTACATTCGGCACTTAATCAAAGCGGAAGAGATTCTCGGTTTGCGATTAATCACACTGCACAATTTGCATTTCTATCTCGACTTGATGCGGCTAGCGCGAAACCGAATCGAGAACGGTGAATTCGACCGATTTCGACGAGAGTTCATCTCGAATTACAAGACTCGTGATGTCGATTCAGCAGCCTGTAGCCTGTAGGGGAAGCTAACAGTTTGCTTATCAGACATCGCCCAGCAGCTAGCTAGTTGGCGGCCGCCACTTTTCGGCGCGCCGCAATGTCAGGCGCGAGAATCTGGTCGATGCTGGCAATCACAGGCCTCGCCCATGCCTCGCCCGATTCGCGGTTGTAATGAACCCCGTCGCCGCCAGTTTTCCCCAAGACATAACGAGTGAATCGACGTGAATCGATCACTGGATCGCTCCGCCGCACCGATTGCTGGATCAGCCGGTAGATCCGATTCTGCACCTTTGAAAATCGCCACGAATCCGGCGGGCCAATCCAGATCATCCTTCGCGTGCCGCCGCGGTGCGCCGCGCTAACGAATCGCTCGAGGATAGCGCGGATTTGATCGTCGGACAAAGAGCGATCCATCCAGTTGGTGCCTAATTGGACAATCAGGATCGTCGGCTTGTATCGCTCGATCAACGTCTCCACCTTCGGCGTGACCACGGCTGACGGTCTCTTGCCGTTGTGATAATCACGATAAATGTCGCTGGTCGGCGTCCGCTCGCGGTAGCCGCACCGCGTATGAAACACCGGTTCGTCTCGCAACCAATTCTCCGGCGACGACCCGCATGACGCGAAAAATGCCATGTTCTGGCGCCCGAACTTATCTTCAAGATGTTCGCGCACCGCATCGCCAAAGCCGGCTACAGATAACGAATCGCCAATCATGAGCACCTTTGGCGGTGGCGGAGGAACGGACAGCTTCTTGGGTTTATTTGCCAAGACGAAGGAGCCGATGACAACCAACAACCCGAGCGAAAACGAAACCGAGCGAATCATTGGCGACCAATCTTTTTTACCGCGCACTCTCGGGGTATCGGGCTTCATCTTGGATGCGAATGTAGGGTTCCAAATCGAGCCGGCCGGAATCGTCTTTGGATTTTACCGTACTCCAAAGCGAGCCGTCTAACTCGCGCAACTGAAGCTCGTAGGTCCGGCCGATGCGAAGTTTCCCGAGAGATTGCCGGCGCAGACCGATGTAAGCCGGGTGCATCACCAAGATTTGTTTCTCCCCATAGTCGCCGGCGATCACTTTTTCCACATCGTAAACGAATCCGACCAGAAATTCCTGGTATGGGAGCAATTGCTGCTGGCGAATCGGTTTTGTTTTGGAAACGAGTTTCGCCTTCACGATCAACGACGCCGTCGCGGGCGTTGCGCTCGGCGCGGGCGTGCGCGTTTTCACTGCTGCGAGGCTCGCGAATGATTCGGTGAGCGGCCGCACACTCGACCATGGCTGCGCGGAGAGATCGCGGTCGATCTCGGCAAAGGCATTGTCCGTCAACCTGTCCATGTCTTCGCCGACGAAATGCTCCTTGTCCGGCTCCATATGTTTGTAGGGATAGGTGACGAGTTTTCGACTATCGATGACGTGCGTCACGCTTCCGATGTCGTTCTGCGTTTGCTGGAACACGAACTCCTGCACTTCGTCTGCAACGCGCCCAGACGTGGGCGGCGCGACCCAGTAGATTTTTCGTAACTTCGACGGCGGCGTAATCGCTTTCTCGACAAACGGCACGAGATATTTTCGCAACGTGGGCGCATCGCGGTCGGGCTTTACTTTTTCGCGCCCCGAGAATAGGCCGAACAGGTTCGCGCCGGTTTGCATAACGAGGATATCCGGCTGGATCGTGGTCATAAGGTCTTCCAGCTTTGGAACTGGGTGCGATTTCGGGGTATGGCCGCGCGTCATTCCGTAAACATCGCGTAATTCCTTGATAGCATGCGAATCTGGCAGCGATTCAATGCTCCAGTAACCACAATGCGTCTGAACGTGCGCATAGGGTTTCTCTTTCAACCAGCTCAGCGGGTTCGTGCCGCATGCGCAATAGGTGAAAACCGATTTTACCCGCGGATCGGCCCGGAATTTTTTGTCGAGTCGTTTGCCGAATCCGCACAACGAGAGCGAATCGCCGAGGATCAACACCGTGAGATCGCGCGGCGGATCAGGCGGAGTTGGAGTGCTTTGAGCGTGGAGATATGGAGCAAAACTCACGCAGGCTAAGAGCGTAGCCAAGCGACGTAGTGCAGCGGAGCACATAGATTTGCAGTCTATGAGGCCGGCGGAGTTGCGCTCCGTCGGATCCGAAATACCAGACAAAATGTTCGTTGGCTGTAAAGAGCGCAGCCTTGTGTTCCGTCGCGTTGGCATCATTGCGAAACAGGGACTTTCTCCCAGCCTTGGTCCGACTCGGTGAATTCGCGCGCGGCGAAACACCAGACGATGACTTTTTTCTTAGCGAGATACTCGGGGTCTTTCCGTGTGCGCCGATACAGAGTGATCCGGACCGAGGTGGCGCCCGAGCCACGCGTGCCTATCAAATCAGGCGCAAAACCGGTCTCGTACGCAAGTTGATCAAGCAAACCGGATTTCTCCCCGAGAAAATCGTGAAACACGAGCGTGTGGCTGTCGCCAATGATTAGCAACGGGCTGTTGGGATCGGGAATCGTTGCCGCGCCCGTTTCTTTGTCGCTGATCGTTCGGACCGCGATCTTTTCCGGCTCGAGCTTCTTTGTATTGGGTCCGGCAAGATCGCCAAGGTCTCCTTTGATCGTGGTCTCTTTCCATTCTGCTGCGTAATTTTTCCGCGGCTGCCCGGCGAGTTTCTCGTGAATTTTCTCCTTGATCGTTTGTGCTGCGAGAACACAGCCAAATCCAGACCAGTGCGAATCGGTCTTGCAAAAAACCGGGCCGTGCTCGCCGGCACGGTTTTGGAGGAAGACCGGCGCAAGATCGACGACGTCAATTCCGCGTTTCCGCAGCTCGTCATAGAATCGCGCAAGGAACGGAGCCGCCGTTTCACCATGAAGATCGACGTCGGGCAAAATTTTCTCCGGATAAATTGCGGCCTTCGGCGGGACCGGCAATAGCAGCAGGTCGATTCCGCGCCGTTTCAGTTCATTATGAAAGTCGACAATCGCCGGAATCGGATCGGCCGATTCGGGTTTATGTGCCCGGCTGACTTTCGCCGCGTCGGCGCCCCAGAATTGGCCGACCGAGAGAAATCGGATATCGCTGGAAAGAAAGAACCAGCCATCGGCGCCCGAGATCACGGCCGCGCCTTTACTTTCAGCCGAGCGTGATTTAGCCGCCAGTTCGTTAACAAATTTCTGTTGCGAATCGGACAACGGAATCGAATCAGCCGCGAAGACTTTCGGGATAGACAAACAAGTGAGAATAACGGCGTAAAAACAAGAACTGCGGGGAAGGCTGACAGCTTTCCCTACAGTGCTGGCCGACAGCGAGACCGCCCCCCGAAATCTGCGGATGCCTGATAAGATTCGAGTCGACTTCAAGAGAAGTTTTTCTATAACCGTGTTGCGGAAAAAATCACCAAATATCGAGCGTGGTATTTAGCTCTCACATTTTCATCTACTATTTTCTGCCTTTCGCGCTGCTCGTTTATTACGCGCTGTTTCGCGCGCGGCAACGCTGGCGTAACGCCTGGTTGATCGTTGCCGGATACACATTTTACGGCTGGGCCGAGCCGCGGTTCATGGCGCTCATGTTCGGTACAACGTTTATCGACTGGCTCATGAGTCTGGTCATCGCGCATAACTCCTGGCAAGTGTGGCGAGTCTGGCGTCAGCCGGTAAAAATTGTCGACCAGGAGCAGCGCAAGACGCGCGTCCGGCGGACGGCAATTACAATCTCGATCGTCTGCAATCTCGTTGTCCTGGGTTTTTTCAAGTACTTCAACTTCGGGATCGATAGTTACAACTCGCTCGTGCAAAGCCTCGGATTGTCGGGCACTCAGTTGAACACATTTTTTCGCGTGGTGCTGCCGCTCGGCATCAGCTTCTACACATTTCAAGCGCTCAGCTACACCATCGACGTCTATCGGGGCAAAGCCGAGGCAATGGCCAACTTTATCGATTTCTCCTGCTTCGTCTCGATGTTCCCGCACCTTGTCGCCGGGCCGATTCTGAAGTTCTCGTTCCTCGCCGATCAACTCAAATATCGCCGGCTTACATCCGATAAATTCGCGCGCGGCGTCGCGTTTTTCATGATGGGCGTGGCGAAAAAGGTTTTGCTGGCCAATCCGTGCGGTAAAATCGCGGACACGACATTTGACGCTGGCTCGATTCAAACGCTCGACGCGTGGTTCGGATCGCTCGCGTATTCGTTCCAGATTTACTTCGATTTCAGCGGTTACTCCGACATGGCGATTGGGCTGGGCCTGATGTTCGGATTCGTTTTCGCGAAAAATTTTGATTCGCCGTATCTCGCACAATCGATCACTGATTTCTGGCGACGCTGGCACATCTCGCTTTCAACGTGGCTGCGCGAATATCTTTACATTCCGATAGGCGGCAACCAGTACGGCCTTCCCCGCACGTACGCGAACCTCATTATCACAATGCTTCTCGGCGGACTCTGGCACGGCGCATCGTGGAACTTTGTGATCTGGGGCGGGCTTCATGGCGGGATGCTCGCATTCGAGCGCAGCCAGGGCCGCAAAGGTCTTTATCATAATCTACCCAAGCTATTGCGGATCGGCCTAACGTTCATGATCGTGACGATCGGCTGGGTGTTCTTTCGCGGCCAAAGCTTGCGGAGCGCCGTCCAATATCTCGGCGCGATGTTTCACTTCAAACAGCCGTTGCCGAATGCGGCGCTGATTGGCGGTCTGATTTACAAGCCGTATTACGTTTTGTCGATTCTGACCGCGGGAATCGTTGTTTGGTTTGGGACGCAGACTTGGGATTGGACCCAAGAAATCACCTGGCCAAAGACGGCGACTTGTTTCGCGCTCGGCTGGCTCGCGCTGATCGTCCTGGCCACGCAAGAATACAACCCCTTTATCTATTTCATTTTCTAGCGCGTTGAATATGCCAGCGAACCAACCACCTCTGCCGAAATATTCGTTGCCAAGATACGCTGACCCGACTCCGGGAGCGCCGGCGCATCGGAGGCTTCCGCGCGAAGAGGAAGCCGATCTGGCGCTAAAGAACACGAAGTTTGCGCCGGGAACGCGGCAAACTCTTATTGCGCTGTTTTTGTTAACGATTGTCGCTGTTCCGACGATTCAGCTTGCTGGCGAATTTCGCGCGGCGGGCGCGATCACCCGCTTGCCAATGATTTCCATCTTCAAATCGCTGCCTTGGCTCCCCCATTCTAAAGATCTGAAACGCGTCGAGCGCACGTTGGAAAACGAGTCGTTAGTCTCGCAATGGCTCTTGCCGCGCACACAATATCTGCTCACCGTGCTGCTGGGCGCTGGCAACGAGCAGGTTTATTTGGGTGACGACCACTGGCTGTTTTATCGCGCCGATGTCGATCATGTGATCGGTCCCCCCTTTCTCGATCCGGTCCGGATGAAACACCGTTTGCAAGCGAGCCGTGTCCAGCCCGATCCGATTCAGGCGATTGTCGATTTTTGCAATCAGCTTGCCGCACGCGGGATCGATCTGGTGGTTCTGCCGGTGTCGGTGAAACCAAGTGTCGAAGGTGAAATGCTCGCCGTGTCTAACGCCAATCGGGCTCAGGCCGGTGGCGACTTACCCAATCCGTCTTTCAACGAATTCAAAGCCCGGCTCGAACGAAAGAAAGTACGCGTGTTCGATCCTGCGCCGTTTTTGATGGAGCGAGGAAGAAATGGGCCTCTTTATCTCGAAACCGACACGCATTGGCGGCCCGAGACGATGGAATTTGTTGCGCAACGCTTGGCAGATTTTCTCCAATTGCCAGCAACGGCGGGATCGACATTGCCGTCGATTATCGAAAAGGAAATCGTCGCGCGCGGCGATATCGCCGCGATGTTGAAGTTATCGAAAGCCGATAAGTTTTTTCCGCCGGAGAAAGTGACGATTCGACAAGTCCTCGCTGGCAACGCGCTGTGGCGCCCAAGCAAGGAGGCCGATGTGCTCCTGCTCGGCGACAGTTTTTCAAATATTTTTTCGTTCGAAGCGATGGACTGGGGCGAATCGGCGGGATTGGTCGAGCATCTGAGCGTGGCGTTGCGGCGGCCTATCGACTGCATTCTGCGAAACAGCGACGCGTCGTTCGCCACGCGCGAAATTTTGAGCAATGAACTCGGCCGCGGGCGCGATCGCCTCGCGGGAAAGAAATTAGTGATTTGGGAGTTCGCCGCGCGGGAACTCTCATTTGGGGATTGGAAACTGCTCGACATGAAAGTCGGTCAGGCAAAGCCCTCTCATTTCTTTAGCCCCAAGACCGGCGAAGAAGTTGTGGTGACGGGCACTGTCGAAAATATCTCGCCGGTGCCGCGCCCGGGCACGGTTCCCTATAAGGACCACATCGTCGCGCTACACTTGATCGACATCGCCGATCCAGCCCGCGCAGCGGGCGAAGAGTTGCAAGCGGTCGTCTATCTTTGGAGCATGCGGAACAACGTCCACACGCCGGCCGCGCGCCTGCGCCCCGGCGATCGTGTCAAAATTCGCCTGCGCCCATGGGCGGATGTTTCTGCGCAATACGAGAAGTTCAATCGAACTGAGGTGGACGATCCTGCCTTACAACTGGAAGAACCAGTTTGGGGCGAACTGATCAAGTAGAGCCGGTCCCGCCGGCGCCGTCCGGACGCCGCAACGCGGCGGCCATACCATTAAGATTATTCTTCGCCGGCTGCGCGCAATGCAGCGCGAAGATCGGTGACGAAGTGCTTGTATTCGCGTTCGCGCGATGTCTCATCGGGCTGCCGAAGAAGCGACGATGGGTGAACAGTCGCGAGAACCCTCGGCGCAAGTTTAGATGACAACACTTTGCCGCGCTCGCGCGTAACGCGAAATGATGGGCCGAAGATCGCCTGCGCCGCCGTCGCGCCGAGACAGACGAGCAACTTCGGCTTAACCAGACGGAGCTCCGCTTCCAGCCACGGGCGGCACGCGGCGATTTCGCGCGAATTTGGTTTCTGATGAATTCGGCGTTTACCGCGGGGCTCCCACTTAAAATGTTTCACCGCGTTCGTGACGTAAACCTGGGATCGATCAATCCCAGCTTCTTCGAGCGCTCGATCCATAATTTTCCCAGCGGGTCCAACGAACGGTTTACCGGCGACGTCCTCGTAATCTCCCGGCTGCTCGCCGACCAACATCATCGCTGCGCCTTTGGGACCTTCACCAAATACCGTCTGCGTCGCGCGCTTGTAAAGATGGCATGCCTCGCAATTTTTTGCCGCCTCGCGCACCGCCGACCAGCTCGTGGTGTCGGGTGGCTGGGCCGGGCGGGCAAACTCCTCATCATCCGTTCGCATATATTAAAGAATCGAAAATCATTCAGACTGTAGCTGCCGCGCCTTAAGCGAGAAAAACAAGATGCAACTCGAAACCAAACGACTCATCCTGCACCCCTTCCGTGAGGAAGATGTCGAGGTGATGGCGCAGTTGTTCGCCAATCCGGACTTCATGCGCTTCTCATTAGGCGTTTTCACCGAGCGCAAGCAGACCATCGCTTTCATTGAGAAAGTCATTGGGTGGGACCGCGCCGGCATCCCGTCGCAGTTTGCCGTCGTCCCGCACGGCGAGGACGCGATTATAGGTTACTGCGGTTTCTTCTATCATCCGGAGCATGGCATTGAAGACATCGAGATCGGCTACCGACTCGATCCCCGTTACTGGAACCGCGGCCTCATTACTGAAGCCGCGCGCGCGGTGCGTGATCACGGCTTTCGTGACTGGGACCTATCGCGCGTTATCTCACTCATCCATCCAGAAAACATTCCTTCACGCCGTGTGGCGGAGAAAAATGGAATGAAGGTCGAGAAGGAAATTACGTTTCGAGGTTTTCCGACGCTGGTGTATGCGATGACTCGCGAGGAGTGGCTGGCGAAGCATGACGCTGGATGAACTCGCGCGCGAGAGCCCGATAGGCTTGGGCGGCAGCTCCACTGGGAGCGTATTCCAAGATCGACTTCCCAAAGCTCGGCGCCTCGCTCAAGCGCACGCTCCGCGGGATCACAGTCTGATAAACGCGTTCGCCGAAATGCTCGCGTACCTCCGCCACAACCTGCTCGCTAAGGTTAGTCCGACCATCGAACATCGTCATGACAATCCCGCTGAGCTCGAGGCGCTTGTTGGCGCCTGAATCCCGCACTTGCTCGACCAGCCGCACAATTTTTACCAATCCTTCCAGCGCGAAATACTCGCATTGGATTGGCGTCAAGAGTTCATCGGTGGCGGCAAGCGCATTGCTCATCAGGATCCCAAGCGACGGCGGGCAGTCCAGGAAAACGAACTCGAACGTCTCGTCGGCATGCAGCGGCTTGAGCGTTTCCGCCAGACGCGTGAGATGGTCCGGCATGCGCGCGATTTCGACTTCGGCGCCGGCCAAATCGAGATCGGCCGGCACGATAAACAGGTCATCGCGGCGCGTGGGAACGATTTTTTCAGTAATGGAAGCCCCGCCGAGCAACGGTTCGTAGAGGCTGATTTGCTCGACTCCTTCCAAACCGAACGAGCTGGTCGCGTTCGCTTGCGGATCAAGATCGACAAGCAAAACGCGATGGCCCAGTTCCGCGAGCGCAGCGCCAAGATTCACGGCCGTGGTCGTTTTCCCGACGCCGCCTTTTTGATTAGCGATCGCGACGATTTTCATTTCATACCGGAGCAATCCCTGCCAGATGATGTTGTCGCGCGCTCCAAACGGAAACTAAATTTTTCGAATTTCAGATTTGGAATTTCAGCAGTAGCGTTTAAGCGTCCCAATCCGTGAAAGCTTCTCCACTATCAGTCGAACCGGCATCGGCCGCGAAAGCCTTCGTGAGCGAAGAGCCAGTCCTCTTGCGGAGCCAGGACACGTGCGGTGTGATTACGTTGACACTTAACCGGCCGCACGCCTTCAACGCTTTGTCCGAAGCGATGCTGGCAACATTGCAGCGTGAGCTGGACAGGATCGCCCACGACGAATCGGTGCGGGTGGTTGTTCTCGCTGCCGAAGGCAAAGCTTTTTGCGCCGGCCACGACCTGAAGGAAATGCGCGCAGCGCCGTCACTGGATTATTACGAACAACTCTTTGCGCAATGCTCTGACATGATGCTTGCCATCCAACGATTACCGGTGCCTGTGATTGCCCGCGTCCAAGGCATCGCGACTGCAGCGGGTTGCCAGTTGGTGGCGATGTGCGATCTCGCCGTCGCGTCAAGCACAGCAAAATTCGCTGTCAGCGGTGTGAACCTCGGGCTGTTTTGCTCCGCGCCGGGTGTGGCGCTCTCCCGCAACGTTTTGCGCAAAGCGGCGTTTGAGATGCTCGTTACCGGCGAATTTATCAGCGCTGATGAGGCAAAGCAGCGCGGCCTAATCAATCGCGTGGCGGAACCAGATCAGCTTGATGCCGAGGTCGAAAAGCTGGTTGCTACGATTGTCGCAAAACCACGCGTCGCAGTGGCAATGGGGAAGGAATTTTTTTACAGGCAAGCCGAATTGGGTATCGCGGCCGCGTATGAAGCAGCGAGTCAGACCATGGCCTGCAACATGATGGACGAAGCTGCGCTCGAAGGCGTACAGGCGTTCATCGAAAAGCGTCCGCCGCACTGGAGCGGGCGCACAGAACGCTGACATTCTTGACGCTTCAACGCTCTAACGCTTCAACCATTTAGGGAATCTTTGTCGTGACTTTCACTCTTCAAGAACTGGCGACAACGTCCGGTGGCGAGCTGGTGGGCGATCCATTGCTGCAAATCACAGGCGCGGCATCACTGGCAGAAGCGACTCCTGGAGAAATCAGCTTCTTCGCAAATCGAAAATACATTGGCCTGCTGCGCAAAACGCGGGCGTCGGCAGTTTTTGTTCCAACCGATTTCGGTGAGCCGATCACTCCCGCTCAGATTCGCGTCTCAAATCCAACTAAGGCTTTCGAGCAAGTCGTGTTCAAATTCGCGCCCAAGCCGATTACATTTGCGGCTGGTATTCACCCAAGCGCGGTCGTTGATCGAAGCGCTCAGCTCGGAGAGCGCGTATCGATCCAACCGCATGCGGTCGTCGAGGCCGGCGCAAGAATCGGCGATGACACAATCATCGGCGCGGGAAGTTACGTCGGCCACGAGACGACGATCGGATCCGCATGTCTCATTTATCCGCGAGTGACCATTCGGGAGCGAAGCCGGATTGGCTCACGGGTAATCATTCACAGCGGTGCAGTCATCGGTGCGGACGGTTTCGGTTTTGAAATGGTCGATGACCGACAGCAAAAGATTCAGCAACTCGGCATCGTTCAGATCGACGATGATGTCGAGATCGGCGCGAACACGACCATCGACCGCGCGCGGTTTGGCCGGACGTGGATCCGGCAAGGCGTGAAGATCGATAATCTCGTACAGATCGCACACAACGTGGTGATAGGAAAAGATTCGGTCATTGTGGCGCAGAGCGGGATATCAGGAAGTACGCGTGTCGGCCAGCGCGTCATGATGGGAGGGCAGGTCGGCATTGTAGGCCATCTCGAAATTGGTGACGGCACCGCGATTGGCGCGCAAAGCGGCGTCTCTAAGAGCACGCGGGGCGGCGCCTGGTTCGGCTCTCCCGCGGTTCCGCTTGCGGAAGCTAAGCAACAAATTGCCTGGATCCACCGGCTCGGAAAACTCTTCGCGCGAGTGAAAGAAATTGAGAAGAAACTGGGGCTGTAATCTCGGCAGAGCTCTGTAGAGGCAGCCGTGTCGGCTGCGGCAATTTAATTTTTGCAGGCGGCACGCCTGCCGCTATAGCGATTTACGATTGGTGGAAAGAAGAGCGCGCAGTCCCTCAGGAGAAATCCGTTCTGCGCCACACGCCTGCACGGTCTGCGCTTCCATTGAATCGGAAGTGGCGACCATCAGCTCGAACTGTTTCGCGTATTTGCTCGCCAGTCGCTCAATAATCGCGTCGGCTGATTGTCCACTGCGAGAATAAAAGACTTGCACATCGCCTGGCTCAGAAGTCCCCTCGACCTTTCTTCCTTTGCCATCAAAGACGACCACGACGCGCATGCCGGTCCAATCCTGAAAATCGCGCAACTGCTTAATTAACGCTTCACGCGCCAGCGAAGAACGCCGCGCGTGAAGTTTGCGCAGCTCTGGCCAGGCAAAAATAATGCTGTGGCCGTCAACGATCAGATAACGAGTGCGCTCCGGCATTGCAAGACTCTACCGAATCGGCCGGCGAACGGACGTCCGTTCCAACCATTCGAATGAAAACTACCCAGTCGCCTCGGGCTCCTTTTTTGACCGATGTTTGCCTGGCCCGGACCGCGTCGCGCTGGCTCGCAGTGCTGCCTTCTTACGCTGCAAATAAGCTCGTCGCCGTTTGCGCTTGGCTCGTATACGATGCTGTTGTCCCACGCAGTGTCTATCGATTGAAAAATCGTGAAACGCAATCCAGATTCCGGTTGAACCGTTCCTGCAGCCGCCCCGTCGAAATTGCGATTGCATTTGCACATGATTCGTTGTTAAAAAGCACGCTTAATGACGCCCAGGGGGTCGGCGGTTTTCGCAGTCACGTCAAAAAGCGTGACCGGACTTGCCATTGCCTTCCTGGTGCTGGCGGCGTTTTTCGGCTTTTTGAACAGCCAAAAAGTGAAAGCGCTCCGCACCAACGCGGCGAATGCGCAGGCAGCGCGCGATGCGGCCGAACTCCGTCGCGTGCAAGAGGAACTGGATGGCCCAGGCGGTGGAACCACTGGAGCAAAAGAACAAGGCACAGTCGCTGAAGCAGAGAATCGAAGGGCAAAAGCGGAAGCAGACCTGGCGCAAGTTCAGAAAGAAAAAGCCGATCTGCAAGCCAAATTAGATGCCAGTCAGCAAGAAATCGCTTCTCTTCAAAAGCGCGTAGACGAAGCGGGGAAGAACGCGAATCCTTCTGTCTCTGGCAGCCCTCCCGCCGAGAGTGCGCAGACCGCTGATTTGCAGTCGCAAATCGATGATCTCCGCCGTCAGCTCGAGAGCGCGGAAAAGGAAAAAGCTTTCCTGGCCGAAAAAATCCAAGACGCCCAAGAACGTACGGGCCAACCAAAGGAAGGGAAAAAAAGGCGCGAGACTGCAAGTGTTCAGCGAGAAACCGTCACCGCCCGTCGTACTGGCGTGCGCGGCACTGTCCTCGCGTACAACCAAGCTTACAATTTCGTGGTTTTAAATCTCGGTGCTCGCAACGGCGTCGAGATCAACTCCGAAATGCTTGTTCTGCGAGACGGGACGCTGATTGGAAAAATTCGCATTTCTTCAGTTGAACCCGCTACAGCCATCGGCGATATCATGACTAATAGTTTGGCGCGTGGGGTCCAAGTACAATCCGGAGACACTGTGATATATGCTGGCACAAGTCCATAACCTTCGAAGAATAGTCATCCCCGTTTTGCTGTGTGCATTCATGGTAACCATGACCTCGTGCGCGACCCAGAAGGAAACTGCCCTGGTGCAAGATCCAGACGATCACCACGATTCATCGATCCCGTGGAACAAACAGGAAAAATGGGAAACGGGTGGGCAGTTCCAGGGGATGACCGACAGACGATAGTAGAAAGGGCTGTAGTGTCCGCTCTCCTTAGTAGACTTTCCAGCGCGTCTTAGGCCGGCTGCGCAGAAGACTGGGAGACCGACAGCGGTTCCGATCAAATCCAAAAACCGGCTGGGATCACGGCGTTTTTCGGTATCACCACGATGCCGTCGCGGATGAAATAATTGTCTGCATCGAAGTTCGGTGGTTTGCCTTCCGGCGTAATTACGACGCCATCGGCGATGCGCGCGTTTTTGTCGATGATGGCGCGGTCGATCACGCAGTTGCGCCCGATGCCAATGGACGGCTGCGACGAATCGGTTTGTCCGAGTTCAAAATAATCGGCGCCCATCACGATGCTGTTGCGGATGGTCGCGCCGCTTTGAATCACGCTACGTATCCCCACCACACATCGCTCCAAAAGCGCGTCCGAGATGATGCAGCCATCTGAAATAATCGCCTGCCGCAGCGTAGCACCGTTAATTTTGCTTCCCGGCAAAAAACGCGGATGCGTATAGATCGGAGAGTCGGGTTCGAAGAAACTGTATTCGGGCACGACGTCAGTGAGATCCAAGTTCGCCTCATAAAACGCGCGGATCGTTCCAATATCCTCCCAGTAGCCCTTGAATATAAACGCGCTAACGTGCCGATCTTTAATCGATGATGGGATAATGTGTTTCCCGAAATCGAACAGATCGTTCGTCAAAGATTCTATGAGCACATTCCGATTGAAAACGTAAATCCCCATCGAGGCCTGAAATAGTTCCTCTTCTTCATTGGAACCGATGGCGCGGAGGAGCTCCCGGCTCATCTTCATCTCCCGCAACTCAGATTCATCCGCCGGTTTCTCAATGAAGCCGGTGATGTGGCGATCGACGCCACTCTGCATGATTCCAAACTCGGAAACCTGATGCCGCGCTACCGGTTTGGTGGCCAGCGTAATGTCCGCGCCGAGTTTAATGTGCTGATGCAGCAGCGCCCGAAAATCCATCCGGTAAAGCTGGTCGCCGCTTAGGATCAGGTAATAATCATACGGCCGCTCGAGAAAGTAGCGCATGTTTTGCCGGACCGCGTCGGCAGTTCCCTGATACCACTGCGAGCCGGCGGGCGTTTGTTGAGCAGCGAGAATGTCCACGAAGCTGCGCGAAAAATTATCGAACTTATAACTCGCCTGGATGTGCCGGTGTAACGACATGCTGTTAAACTGGGTGAGCACGTAGATCGAGCGCAGCCCGGAGTTCAGACAATTGCTAATCGGAATATCGACGATGCGATATTTCCCACCGAGCGGCACCGCGGGTTTGGCGCGATCTTTCGTCAACGGAAACAAACGCGTGCCGGCACCGCCGCCCATAATAATTGCAAGCGTTCGCTGCAGTGCGCCGGGTGGCAGTGCCCCCTCCACTTTCGGGATTGAATTTTTCGGAACTGAATCGCGCTGCGGCTGCATTGTTATCAATCAATAATCTGGCGGCCACAGTTTGCGGCAACTTTTTTTGCGTCATGCAGCCGCCGTTAGAGAGTAGGCCAAGCAAGAACCAATCCGAGCTTTTGTAATCGTTGCGGGCGGCACGGCCGCCGCTACAGTTCAGAAACATGTGTGGAATTGTTGGATACGTCGGACGCGCTAAGGCGACACCAATCTTACTCGACGGGCTGCGTCGCCTTGAATATCGAGGCTACGATTCTGCCGGTCTCGCTGTTGTAGAGCGCGGACACCTTGAAACGCGCAAGTGTGCGGGACGCATTGCGGCGCTCGCAAAATTACTGCAGAAGAAACCAGTCTCAGGTTCGCTGGGCGTCAGCCACACGCGTTGGGCCACGCACGGCAAGGTGAACGACGAAAACGCGCATCCGCATTTCGATGCCAGTGGCAAGCTGGCCCTGGTCCATAACGGGGTGATCGAAAATTATCAGACACTAAAAGATGAGCTCATTCGCAACGGCGACACGAGCTTTCGTTCCGAGACCGACACCGAAGTACTCGCGCATCTAATTGGAAAAATCTACGACGACTCGTGCGCCAGCACCGTGGACGCCGCCGGAAAAAAGGCCCGCCTTTTTGACGCTGTTCGTACGGCTCTTCGACAAGTGATCGGCACATATGGCATCGCGCTGGTCCATGCGGATGTGCCGGATTTCATGATCGGTGCGCGCCGTGGAAGTCCGCTCGTTCTTGGAGTAGGCAATGGTGAAAACTTTCTGGCCAGCGATGTGAGCGCGATTGTCGCTTACACCCGTGACGCAGTTTACTTGAACGACTTCGATGTGGTGGCGGCCGGGCCAGACAAGTTCGAGATCACTTCGCTCGCCGGAGACAGCACCGAGCATCCCGTCAGCAAAGTCGAATTCACAGCCGAGGACATCAAGAAGGGTGATTATCCCCACTACATGCTCAAGGAAATCTTTGAGCAACCAAACACGGTGCGTGACGCGATGCGCGGTCGTCTCAACGCTGAGGAATGCACAGCGAGACTCGGTGGCTTGAACATGGCACCGGCTGAACTGCGCGATGTAGGACGCATCGTTCTCACCGGTTGCGGCACGGCGCTGCATGCCGGCAGAGTCGGCGAATACTTGATCGAGCAATTGGCGAACATCCCCACCGAAATCGATTACGCGAGCGAGTTCCGCCATCGTAATACGCCGATGACTCCGGAGACGCTGGTGTTCGCCATCAGCCAGAGCGGCGAAACTGCCGACACGCTCGGTGCATTGCGTGAAAGCCGGCGCAAAGGCTTTCGCACCCTTGGAATTTGCAACAACGTCGCCAGCACGATCGCGCGCGAAAGCGACGGCGGAGTTTACATGCACGCCGGACCGGAGATAGGCGTGGCGGCCACAAAATCGTTCACGTCGCAGCTTGTCATTCTCACGCTTCTCGGGCTGCTCTTCGGGCGAATGCGCAATCTTTCCACGGCTGAAGGAAGTCGCGTCATCGAAGCTCTGGAAGCGCTGCCAGGGCAGATCGACGCGGTTCTGGACCTGAACGACCAGATCAAGGCGATTGCCAAAAGATATGCCAGCGCAAATGGCTTTCTGTTCTTTGGACGACAGTTCAACTTCGCCATCGCTCTCGAAGGCGCTCTGAAAATGAAGGAAATTACCTATCTGTTTGCCGAGGGGCATCCGAGCGCTGAACTCAAGCACGGCGTCATCGCGCTGATTCGCTCCGATTTGCCCTCGGTGTTTATCGCGCCTGATGACTCGGTGTTTTCAAAAAACCTGAACAACATCGAGCAAGTCAAAGCCCGCAAGGGGCCCATCATCGCGTTGACAAGCGGAAATTGCGCGAAGCATCTCAAAGGGATCGCCAACGAAATCGTCGTCCTGCCGGAAGCGCCCGACTACGTGATGCCTATCCTGACCGTCATCCCACTTCAGCTTCTTGCATATCATCTAGCCGTCGAACTGGGCCGCGATGTCGATAAACCGCGCAACCTCGCCAAGAGTGTGACCGTGGAATGATCGTTGGGTTGGTGGGGGCATCGCGCGCACAGGTTTCGCGCCAAAGGCGCAGCGTTCACTCAAAGCCTGGGGCAGACGCCATCCATTTTGGGGCGCCAGTTCGTTTGATCATTGCGCTGAAGTGACTCGCGCTTTCAGCGCTTTGTCTGACGGCAATCGAGTTCCTAGGGCGATGCCCCAGGCTGACATGAGACAGCGCCGTTGGCGCTAAACAGGTACACCGCTGGAAATAAACCCGATTTGCAGTAAACTGCCCATTCGATCATCCTTTTCCCCCAGTGCAACACAACGAAGAGTACGTGCTCAGAGTCCTCGAAGATGTTGGACTCGTTACGCGGCATCAGATTGACAGTGCGCGCTCGCGTTTAAACGGCGAGCCTGGCGTGGTCGATGTTTTGATCGACGACGCGGTTGTGTCCGAGGTGGATGTCTCGCGCACGCTCGCTGCCCAAGCGCAGATGGATTGGATTGACATCTCATCCATGGTGATTCCGCCGCAAGTCATCAACCAGATCCGGGGAGAAGATGCGCGACGGTTCAAAGTGATTCCGGTCGGTTTCGGCGAAACCGGGCTCGTGGTCGCAGTGAGCAACCCGCTGGACATCGATACGATGGACAGCCTGGGTTTTTTGCTGCAACGCGAGCTGGAACTGGTTTGCACCAGCCCAAAGAAAATTCGTGAGGCCTTAATCAAATACTACGGCACGGCCGATGAAGCAGCAGACGTCCTGCAGAAAAGAATTGGAGAAGATATCGATCTCGGTCTGGAATTTGGCGATGGCGCGGAAGCGGCGGCCGTCGATGAAGCAGATGCGCCTATTGTCCGGCTCGTATCCATGTTGCTAATCGAGGCGCACCGTGCGGGCGCGAGCGATATTCATCTGGAACCGCTGGATAAAAAATTTCGCGTCCGATTCCGGATTGACGGCGTGCTGCAGGAAATGCAAGCGCCACCGAAACGTCTGCAATCAGCTATCATCAGCCGGCTCAAGATCATGACCGGCTCGATGAGCATAGCAGAGAAACGCCTGCCGCAGGATGGTCGCATTCAGGTAAAGATTAAAAAGAAGCCCCTCGATCTGCGCGTTTCAACGATCCCGACCAATCATGGCGAGAGCGTTGTTATGCGGCTGCTCGATAAATCCAGCTTGAAACTCGGTTTGCCCGAGCTTGGATTTTTTTCCGACGACCAGGAAACCTTTGAGCGCCTGCTCAAATTGCCCGATGGCATTCTCCTCGTTACCGGGCCTACTGGATCCGGCAAGACGACCACGCTTTATGCGTGTCTCAATTACATCAACAAGCCAGACCGCAAGATCATTACCGTGGAGGAACCGATTGAATATCAGATGAACGGCATCAACCAGGTGCAGGTAAACACGGAAATCGGAATGACCTTTCCGGCTGCCTTGCGTTCCATTCTGCGCCAGGCGCCGAACATCATCATGATCGGTGAAATCCGCGATCTCGAGACTGCGAGTATCGCCACGAACGCCAGCCTGACCGGACACCTTGTTTTCAGCACACTGCACACCAATGACGCGCCCTCTGCCGTGGCACGTTTGATCGATCTCGGCGTGCAGCCGTTTCTTGTTGCATCCTCGGTGCGCGCGGTCATGGCGCAAAGGCTCATTCGGCGCCTATGTAATAACTGCAAACAACCGGGCGAACTCACCGACACCGAGTTGCGCGCGCTCCGAATTGAGCCTGGCCACGTGTCTGAGGCGCAGGTAATGAAGCCCGTCGGATGCGAAGAGTGCCGTCAAATTGGCTACAAAGGACGAATGGGCATATTCGAAAATTTCATAATCGATGATGAGGTGCGGCACATGATCAACAAACGCACTTCAACGTTTGTCCTGCGGCAGCGAGCCCGCGAACTGGGCATGCGAACATTGCGCGAAGATGGCGTCCGCAAGGTGCTGGCCGGACTTACTTCTGCCGAGGAAGTGATCTCCATCACCGTGGGAGACGTGAGCTGATGAGCGCGGCGAGTTCCGGATTGGAGAGCGCACGCGCCTCGCGTGCTGGTTTCGACGTCGCGCCGAAACAATCTTTCGTTTGTATTCCGGCCGCACTTAACAGAAGCGAGTTCAAGAAAAGTTCGCGATCGGGAGCACGCGCTCGCCAGCACGCGAGACGCGTGCGCTCCCCAGATTCTCCAGTTCAAGTCTTTAACGCTTCAGCGCTTCAACCCTTCAACGATTTAACGAAAAGATGACCGATAAACAGCTTGCAGAATTTTTCGTCGAGCAGCGTGTACTGCAGCCTTCGCAAGCGGAGGACGTCCTTAGCGAAGTAGAGTTAAACGGGAAGACGGTCGCGCAGGCAATGATCGATGGCGGCTTCATCGACGAGCCGGACTTCTATCAAACAATTGCCAACGGCCTTGGCACCGACTTCATCGAGCTGACCGAGCGCGATATCGCGCCAGAAATTTTGCGTTTCATTCCCAGCGGGGTGGCTCGGTTGCATGGTGCTCTTCCAATTGAAATGAGCGGAACGACATTACGGGTCGCGCTTGTTGATCCGTTTGATCTTCATACCGCAGACGATCTTCGTTTCGCGCTCGGCAAAGACATTCAAGTCGTGGTTTCGCCGCCTGAGCAAATCGAAGAACTAATAAAGCAGCATTACGGCACCGACACGACGAGCATGGAGGAAGTTCTCAAGCAGCTCGGCGAAGCTGGCGAGCTTCTTCAGCTGCGCGAGGGAGACGGCGAAGCTGCGGTTGAAGCGGAAGCGAACACAACGCCCATCATTCGGTTCGTCGACCTCATTCTTTACCAGGCGATTCAGGACCGCGCGAGCGACATTCACTTTGAGCCGTTCGAAAACGAATTCAAAATCCGTTACCGCGTCGATGGGGCACTTTACGAAATGTCGCCACCGCCCCGTCATCTTGCCTTGCCGGTGATTTCGCGAGTGAAAGTAATGGCAAATATGAACATCGCGGAAAGACGACTTCCGCAGGATGGCCGCATCCAGAAGCACATCGCCGGGCGCAATGTCGATCTTCGCGTTTCAACATTGCCAACGCAATTCGGCGAGAGCCTGGTGCTGCGCGTGCTCGATCGCAGCATCGTCAATCTCGATCTCGAAGCGCTCGGGATGCCTGATTACATTTACAATTTTCTGCTCGAAATGATCGAGCGGCCGAACGGAATATTTATCGCGACTGGACCGACCGGCTCCGGAAAAACAACCACCCTTTACTCCTGCTTGCGGAAGATCAACACAATCGATTCGAAGCTGATTACTGCGGAGGAGCCTGTCGAGTACGATTTGGAAGGCATCGTGCAATTACCGGTAAACGAAGCGATCGGCCTGACGTTTGCGCGAGCGTTGCGGTCATTCCTGCGCCAGGACCCGGACCGGATCATGGTAGGTGAGACACGCGACCTTGAAACGGCGCAGATTTCCATTCAGGCGTCTCTTACCGGTCACCTGGTTTTCACGACCTTGCACACCAACGACGCGCCTGGGGCGATCACGCGTTTGATCGATATGGGCGTGGAACCGTTCCTGATTTCCTCAACACTGGAGGCCGTGCTCGGTCAGCGTTTGCTGCGCAGTATCTGTCGCCAATGCCGCACCGCTTATCAGCCGAGCGACACGTTCCTCGCAGAGCTGGGGATTTCTCGGGCGGATATCGGCGACAAACAATTCTTTTACGGCAAAGGCTGCGACGCCTGCAACAACACTGGTTACAAAGGACGAAAGGGAATCTACGAGCTTCTGCAAATTACTGATCCGCTTCGTGAATTGATTAATGAGCGCGCCCCGACGGTCACGTTGAAACAAAAGGCGGTCGAGCTTGGAATGGTGACGCTGCGTCAGGACGGCTTGCGTAGTATCTTCGCTGGCGACACCACCATCGAGGAAGTGCTGCGCTATACGTAACGAATTTAGCGATTCAGCGACTTAGGGATTGACCGATTGAAATGGAGTCGAAGAGTCCAGCTTGCTTTAATCACTAAATCATTAAATCATTAACCCGCTAAATCCCCCTCATGCCACGCTTTAACTACGTAGCTCTTGATACTCGCGGACAGGAGGCGACCGGCATGGTCGAAGCGCCTTCTAGCAACGCGGCAATCACTCAATTGCGCCAGGCCGGCTATTTTCCCACGAGCGTCATCGAAGAGGCAATAGTCAGTACTGATGGCCAGGAAGCTCGCCAGCGCGCAGCAAAGATGGCGCGGATGACGAAACCGCGCGCGAAAAAGGGCCTCGTTCTTTTCGAGCGCAAAAAAGTTAAGTCAAAGATTCTGATGATCTTTACTCGTCAACTTGCGACATTGATTGATTCCGGGTTGCCGTTGCTGAGAAGCTTGAACGTTCTGGAGAAACAGGAGCGCGACAAGGTGCTGAAAAATACGATCAACAAAGTCGCGGACTCTGTGCAAAGCGGTAGCACATTTTCTGACGCGCTGGCCCTGCATCCGCGGGTCTTTAACGACTTATACGTCAACATGGTCAAGGCTGGCGAGGTCGGCGGCGTGCTTGAGCTCGTGCTCACCCGGCTCTCGGAATTTCAGGAGAAGGCCGCCAAGATCAAAAACAAAATCATATCGGCAATGGTTTATCCGATAATCGTGATGACAATGGCCGTAGGCATCCTGTGTTTTCTCCTCGTCTTCATTGTGCCGAAGTTCGAATCGATTTTCCACGAGATGCTCGGCGACAAACCGCTGCCGCCCGTCACTCAGTTTGTTATCGGAGCGAGTAGCTTGGTGAAGGACCATGGCCTTGTTGTGCTCGGGGTCGTCGTGGCTGCGGTGACCCTTTACAAATTCATTGGCCGCACGCGTCGCGGGCGATTCGTCATTGATAGCTTCAAACTGCGCATGCCGCTTTTTGGCAACTTAAACCGAAAAACTGCGATCTCCCGTTTCGCGCGCACCCTCGGGACACTGGTCACAAGCGGTGTTCCGATTTTGCAGGCGTTAAATATTACTCGCGAAACTGCAGGTAATGCGGCCATTGCCGCCGCCATTTCGCAGGTGCACGACAGCGTGAAAGAAGGTGAATCGATCGTGCAACCGCTTGAAGCTAGCCGCGCATTTCCGCCGATGGTGGTCAGTATGATCGACGTGGGCGAAGAAACTGGTAAGCTGCCCGAAATGCTTTTAAAGATCGCCGACGTGTTTGATGATGAAGTCGATAACGCGGTGGCGGCGCTCACTTCGATGCTTGAGCCAATCATGATTGTGTTCCTCGCCGTGATTGTCGGCACGATTGTGCTCGCTCTGTTCACACCACTCATCAGCATTATCACCGGCTTACAACAACAAACGTGACGGCTCCGCCGAAATGACGAAGCTCGAATGACGAATGACGAAAGAAATTTCGCGCAGAAGTTGTAGAGGCGTTCGCCGCGGCGAACGCCTGACCAATTGCTTCTGCTGTCGCGGCGAGCGCCGCTACAACGCATTCACTCTCATCGAGCTGATCGTCGTCGTGACGGTTATCACCATTCTCGCGGGCCTGGTCCTGAGTACGGTTGGCTACGCTCGGAAAAAAGGCGCCCGCGCCCGCGCCGAAACGGAAATCGCCGCCATGTCCGCAGCCTGCGAAAGTTACAAGGCGGACAACGGTGTTTATCCGCGAGACAATCCCACACCTGGATATACAGACGCCTTGGACGCGCAGCAGAACGGAGATCCGACCCAAAGTACTTATCAGAACGCCAGTTTATATCTCTTTACGCAGCTTAGCGGTCTAAACCAAAATCAAACGCCTATTACCGGCGCAAGAAGTTACTTTTCGTTCAAGCCACAAATGCTCTCGACAGATACAAACGGAAACGTTACGGCCATCAAGGATCCCGTTGGTAACAGCTATGGTTATTCCACGGCGAACCAGAGTGACGCAACAAAAGGCTACAATCCCACCTTCGATCTCTGGAGCACGGCTGGGTTAACCACGAGCCCTCCCACTGCTGCAATTACTCAGCAGTGGATCAAAAACTGGTAGGGCTATGGCTGAGGGCGGTTCTGTGAACTCCGAACGCTTTCGGAGCTGACACAGACGCCCTACAATTTCACTGAAATAGAAATCGACAGCTATTCTTGGCTCGTACGCACTACGACTTCCACACGGCGATTGGAGCTTTGCTCTTCAATTGAGCCGTTTGGCGACGTGCGGAATTTCGTTGCACCGTAACCATGCGTTTCGATTTGCACCGGGTTAATCCGCATCATTTCAACAAGATATCGCTTCACACTATCGGCGCGGCGCTGGCTCAGATCGAGATTGTATTCGAACGTCCCGAACGAATCGGTATAGCCTTCCACCCTAAACGTCGATTTTGGGTTGCGTTGGATGAGAGTGCCAAGCTTTTGCAGCTGACTAATCGCACTGGATTGCAGTATGTCGCTGTCGTACTCGAAAAGCTGATCGTCGGGCAGGCGCAATTTTGTTCCTGATCCCAGAGGACCTTTTTGCGCGAGTAATTGATCCAAATCGCTAAAGCCGGGAGTGCGTCCTTTATTGGGACCGGCGCTATCGCCGGGTAATTTACTCGTGAACGTGTTTGGCCGTTTGATTGCGGTACTCGTGGCAAGTTCCGTTCCGCTCAAAGCGGGCTGCGGGCGGCCTGACGTCGAGCTGTTGTTAAGTA
>QHPD01000048.1 GCA_003218975.1 Verrucomicrobiota bacterium | reverse complement strand
TTGGTCGACGTTCTGGTCTGGGCCAGCATTGGCGGTCGGCAACGCGTAGACGGTCGTAGACACTGGGGCACTTTCTGAATTTTGCTGCTGGGTCGGCGCGTCCTTGTCCGTCACTTTAACCTTAAATGTGACTACCTGGCTGTCTTGCCCAGCGGGCGGAGCCGGAGCGGCGAATGTTGCAATAACTGCCTTATTATTGGGTGCCAGAGAGATGGTCGGACTACCCGGGGCGGTTTGCTGCCAAACATAAGTCAACGTGCCTCCAGGAGGATTTGTGTCACTTGCGCTGGCATCCAGCGTGACCGTGTCACCGGTGTAAACGGCCGGTGGCGATATCGCCGCAATCGCCGTTGGAAACGTATGCGGCTGTGGGGCGATGGTGACCGAGAGAGTTTTGGTTCCGGTTCCATTGGCGTTTGTTGCAGTAATATTGCCATTGAATGTTCCGGCCGCTGTCGGTGTGCCGGAGAATGCCCCTGTTGTTGTGCTGAAGCTTACGCCCGGGATTGACACGGTTGTGCCCCAACCACCAGAGGGTATGGCTTGGTTCGCCGTAATTTGATAGAAGAAAGAAGATCCGGCCGTTCCACTTGCCGTGCCAGCGCTCGTGATAGTTGGAGCTGGTGGATCAATATGAAGTGCCAGCGTAGCACTCCCGGTGCCACCAGCATTCGTCGCACTAACGGTGACGTTGAAATTTCCGTTCGTTGTCGGAGTGCCAGATATCGCCCCTGTGCTTGTGTTCACAGTTAGCCCCGAAGGCAATCCGCTAGCTCCAAAACTCGTAGGATTATTACTCGCTGTAATGGTATATGGGAACGCAACTCCCTGCTTGCCACTCGCTGTGAGAGAGCTGGTAATGACAGGAGTCGCCGGGTTGATTGTCACCGTCAGGTTTTGGTTCCCTGTGCCGCCAGTGTTGGTCGCCATGACCTGGCCACTATAGCTTCCGGCAGTCGTCGGTGTGCCGGTGAATTTTCCTGTTGTCGAATCGAAGCTTATCCCCGGGATCGATACTGTCGTGCTATAGCTGGTTGGGCTGTTGGTCGCTGTAATCTGGTACAAGGGGGACGAGGCGGTGTAAGACACTCCCACTTGTCCGGTCGCCGTGGTAGAGCTCGTGATGCCCGGCTTTGCTGCCGCGAAAGCTGTGGTCGCGAGGCTCATGGCGAGAGCGCCGCCGATCGTAATCGCAGCGAGTCGCCACGTTTGAATATTTGTTAGCGTTTTAAGTGATGTTTGCATTTGTTACCTCAATTTCTCGGGGATTGATTGTCTTTGCAGGTCGCCACGGCGACCTGCCGGCGGGATTTCATACCGTCGCCTATTAAAGATGCGGCTAACCGGGCGCACTCCTCAGATCTTGGGAAAAACCGTGCAGTTCTTGTCAGATCAAGCGGCGGATTGCCAACGGGTAGCATCTTTGTTTAGACTTTTTCTTTTCACCCGTCAGCTCCCACTCAGCCCATGAACCGGGGGCGAACTGCGCGCATTCTCGTTGATCGCGACCGCTTGTAAAGGGAAATTATGTCTTTCGGGATAGGGGAAACTCCCTGATCTTTTAGGGGGAATCTCCCTAGGGAATCATGTGAATACGCGTGAACAATGTGGGTAAGTTCTACCTAGGGAAGTTCGCCTAGGGAGAAAATCCGTAGGGGAATTCAAACCGAGGATGACCCGCCACGGCGGGCAGGCAGCGGATAACACGGACACTAACCACGAATGCACACGAATTAACACTATTTCTTCGGAACTGGTTGACCGCGGATGACGCAGATGACGCGGATGCCCTACAGCACGGTCATGGCATTGACGGCATAAGCGCATCGACGTAGCATCGTTTGGCTATGGATGCGCTCGCCGAGAAACTGGACGCAAAGCTGACCCAATGGAAACCACAAGTTTCGGAGGAAGTCCGCGCCCTCATCTCGGAGGTAATCGACGCGGCGGACAACGACGCGCTCGACCTGATACGCGCTCGGGCGATCGAACAAGAAGTACTGGACCACTTGGATGAGCCCTCGTCCAGGTGAGGTTTGGCTGGCTGATCTGGGACTGGCTGCAAAAACTCGACCCATTGTAATAGTATCTCGCCATGATCCGGAGGCGCCGCGAGCACTGACGATTTACGTTCCCCTGACCACGCAAAACCGTGGGAGCAGATACGAAGTGGGTCTGCCGAGATTGCGCTTTTTAAGAACCGAGAGCGTTGCGAACGTGCAAGGCGTTGGGTCGCTGCCAGTGACCCGACTTGAGCGCAAGTTGGGCGAACTGCCAGATGAAGTGCTCCGCAAGATCCGTCATGCACTTAGGTTTGCATTCGATATAAGCTGAGCGCAAAAAACACGAAGGCAGGGCTTGCCCACGAATCACGTTAATCAAACGACTTTTTTTTGATTCGTGTCGATTGGTGTGATTCACGGGTGAAAAGAAGATCGTTTCGGCGAAACACCGAAAACAAACACGCGAGGCGAGTGCTCCCCAATCCGAAACGCGCGAGGAATCAAGCGCGAATTACCGCCACGGCGGGCAGGCAGCGGATAACACGGACGCTAACCACGAATGCACACGAATTAACAATAATTCTTCAGAACTCGTTGACCGCGGATGACGCAGATGACGCGGATGCTGATTAACAAGAGTTGTAGATACGATCTTGAAGTGCAAGGCAGTTGTGTGGTCATGCGAGTGAGGGATTAAAGCGTTTTTGATGTTTGAGTAGCCACGAATCAACACGAATAAACACAAACTAATGCGATTGGGCAGCGCAGGTGCCTCGTACTTGTCGCCACGCGCCTGGGCGGTTCGGGTGAACCGCCCCTACCTTTATTCGAAATAAACGTTGACGGGCGAAATGAGTGCCTGCATAACCCTCTGCTTTCGTTCAACCTAAAGTCAGAAAGAAAAATAATTATGAAATCAATCACTACTATTATCGCCATCTCATTATTTAGCCTGTTGCCTGTTACATTTGTTCAGGGCCAGGGCTCGCCAAAGTCCGCTGCAAGTGAAAAGCGACCGGCGCCAGCCGGGGCTGGTAAACGAACTGATGTTTATCACGTCCACTTCACCAAGGCTGCTCTCGGCAAAGCGGTGCAGTTGGGCGATTGGCTGAAGACGCCGAATCCCAACACGCCGATGCCAACACACTTCATTGTGCTTCGCCATCAGGATGGCGACGCATGGGATTACGTGGTCATTACGCATCTTGGCACAAAAGCGACTGTGGAAGCTGCGGGCACTCCCGTGCCTCCGGATAAACGCGACCTGAGCGCGTGGCACACCGATACTTTTGTGAACGGTCCTTCGTGGGAGGAGTTCCCCCGCGCCATGGGAATTGAGGGAGACTCAGCATCCAAGACTGCGGGCTCGGTTTATTCTGTCTCCTATTATCGTCCTGCTCCCGGTCATCGCGAGCAATTGGAAAAGATGCTCAGCGAGGTGCCAAGCGCGGCAGGTGACACGACGGCGGGCAACGTGTTGATGCAGCACCTGGAAGGCGCCGCGTGGACGTTTCTTTCCATCGCTCGTTACAATTTCGTGGGAAGACTTTGCCACGGGCGAGAAAAACGGTATAGCGCAGACCACGAAGAAGGATAGTCCCTGGTTGCGTTTGCGTGAACACACCGATTTTCATACCGACACACTCACCGATCGCATTGCGCCGTAAGGGGCTGCTAGTCGGATCACATGCAGAGGCGTTTATGCCAAACGCCTTTTAATTCAGCTAGAGTCGATTGACCTCAATCGCCCAGGCGGTTCGGTGAACCGCCCCTACCTGTGTTATACTGCGTCCATGCGTTACCTTGTTAAGGGCCGGGTAAAACCGGGAAAAACTTCCGCACTTCTTGGCGCCATCGAAAGTCGAACGCTTGGAAGGGGCTCCATCGCTGGCGACGAATACGTGTACGACATGGAGCAGGCGCGAGTCAACGATCAGGGAGTGGCCACTTGGGTTGAGACCTGCTTTTGTGATCCGCCGCTGGCTGAGGAACGTCCGTATTGGGAAGAATATTTTGAACTGCTCAGCGTGAAGGATGCGCATTCCCGTCGCACGTGCCGGCACGAGATTGGCACGGATCCTTGGGCGTGTTGCGACTGCGATTGTACGAAGAAACTGGAAGAGCGACTCGCAACACAGGGAAATTCGTTTCTCGCGGAAATCCGCGCGACAAACCACTAATGAACATCTGCCTTTGCTCGCTCCGGCATGCCAGGCGAATAGACACAAATACAGTTGGGAAGCCCGCGAATCACACGGATAGATGCGAATTTAGAAAACTTCATTCGTTTGGTTAGGCTAATTCCCGCCGCTGAAAATCTGGGGAGCGCGCCCGTCTCGGGTGCTGGTGATCGCGTCCGCGCGATCACGAACTTTCGTACTGGGAATTCCGCGAAAGCGAGACGCTTCCGCCCGCACCCGAGGCGGGTGCGCCCCCCAATCCGAATGCATTCGTGTCGATTCGTGTTTGAAACAGGCTGATCACGAGTAAGAATAAACGAACACATCTACGCATCATGATGCGTCAATTTGTTTCTTGATCGACAAGGGAAACGCCGTTTAGTTCCGAAACAATTATGGCAACAAACGGGCTTCATCCACTGGAGACGCTTTTACGCGAGCGCATCGTCGTGCTCGATGGCGCCATGGGCACAATGATCCAGCGCCATAAGCTTTCGGAAAGCGATTATCGAGGAAAGCGGTTTGTCGATTGGCAAGGCAAAGATCTTAAAGGCAGCCTCGAACTGCTGAACTTAACTCAGCCACAAATTATCGAAGAAATTCATTCGCAGTACCTCGAGGTCGGAGCGGACATCGTCGAGACGAATACGTTCAGTGCGACCACGATCGGTCTTCACGACTTTTTGTTTCAGGGTGAGCCTGTGCGCGGTCGCAAGGATCAGAAATTTTTTCAACGCGTGGTGGACGATGTTGATCTTCGTGCGCTCGTACGCGAGATCAATCTTGCGGCGGCGAAGATTGCCCGTCGCGCGGCGCAGCGCGTTGCTGAACAAACGGGAACGCGCCGATTCGTTGCCGGGTCGATGGGTCCCCTTCCCGTTGCCGCGTCGATCTCGTCCGATGTTAGTGATCCGGCATTTCGCGCCGTCTCGTTCGATCAGCTTCGACAGACGTATTCCGATCAGGCGAAGGCACTGGTGGAAGGAGATGTCGATCTTCTGCTTGTCGAAACAATTTTCGACACGCTCAACGCCAAAGCGGCGCTTTTTGCAATTGCGGAAGTTTTTGAAGAAACCGGCAGGAAACTGCCGCTGATGAGTTCAGGGACCGTCATCGACAAAGCCGGCCGAAACCTGAGTGGTCAAACCGTAGAAGGGATTCTTATCTCGATTGCACACGCACACCCGCTGATTGTCGGATTGAATTGTTCGCTCGGCCCGGACGAAATGGAGCCGTTTATCGAAGAGCTGGCGCGCATCTCTCCCTACTACATGAGTGCGTATCCGAATGCCGGGCTTCCTGATCCGCTCTCGCCCACCGGTTTTCCGGAAACGCCAGAGACCTTTGCGCCGAAGGTCTCGAGATGGGCCGAAAACGGCTGGCTCAACGTGGTCGGTGGCTGTTGCGGCACAACGCCGGAACACATCCGCGCGCTAGCTGAAGCGGTGCGCGGATTAGCGCCACGACGCGTGGCATCGCGGTATTTGGGGAGTGCACGCGCGGTTCCGGGGAGCACACCCGTCTCGGGTGTT
>QHPD01000040.1 GCA_003218975.1 Verrucomicrobiota bacterium | reverse complement strand
TCGGTGCGAAAAGGCCCAGCGTCTTCCCATTGCGCGTAGGCCACTCGATTTCCCTTGCGGATGGCGACCCAGCGACCTTTGCAAGTCGACACAGCCGGCCCCTGATATGCCTCATTAAACCATGGAACAACCTGCGGCGCTTCGGGCCGATGGCCCTCTTTCGCTTTATCATTATAGGGAAGCGCGCAATAAAATGGATTTAGTCGCGGCGTGAATTTTACTGGAGTGTAATTGCTTCGATGAGCGGGAACAGGATCGTCGATCCCGCCATAATTTTTCGTCCACTCTTTGTCCCAAGAGCTTACCCGATTGGGCACCGGATTATTCTCAGCCGGTTTCTCGCCGATCCAAAAGACAGTCGTTACGATGTCCCTTTTCCACGGGAAACGCTGTCCCAGCTCGGGCGATTTTCCCGCCAGTTGACCTGGTGTGAGCGCGAGTGAGGTAAGATCGGCAAAGCGATCGTCAGATGATCGCTCCGATTTCTTGCTGAACTTCACCTTGACGGGTTCCGACTTTGCGAGACCCATGGATGCAAACAGAGATGAAATGGACGACAAGACGACCGCTATCGTGTGAGTAAATTTTCCCGGTTTCATGTCGTATCATCGCGGCGCGAATGAAAAGGCAGGATGCCTCTTTAACTGGTTCGTTCACGAGGCGCTGATGCGCGACGCTCACGGCGAAATTCAAATGCGCCATTAAAAAGTACACCGAACCTCAGTGCAGATTCGCTTTAGTCAACGAATTTCCCTGGATTCAAAATTCCTTGCGGATCGAGAGCTTGTTTGAGCTGACGGTGAAGTTCGCGTCCAACCTCACTTGTCGCATCCGGCCACCAGCGTTTTTTCGCCAAGCCAATTCCGTGTTCGCCCGTTATGACGCCGCCCCACGCCAGCACCCACGCGAAAAGATCATCCAACGCATGCTCCACCTTTTTCCGCACGGCGGCATCTCGATTGTAACGGTCTGCCATGATGTTGACGTGGATATTGCCGTCGCCGGCGTGGCCGAAGCAAGCGATCGGAAATCCATGCTTCGCCTGGAGTGCTTCCGCGAATTGCATTAGATCGACGAGGCGACTGCGCGGCACGACCACGTCCTGGTTTAGCTTGGTCAGGCCGGTTGCGCGCAGTGAATTACTGAACTGGCGCCGCAACGCCCAGAGTTTCTCGCAATCGGCCTCACCGGTCGCCATCTCAAGGGCATTTGCATTTCGTTTTTCAAGCAATGCGCGCATGGCCGCTGCTTCGCTGCGAACGCTTTCCTCTTGTCCATCAAGATCGACCAGCAGATGAGCGTTGCCCGGCGGGACAATCATTTTGCCGAGATCGCGCCGCGCGGCCTCCAGAGTGAAATGGTCGGCGAGCTCCAATGACGCAGGCAAAAATCCCGCGGCAAAAATTGCTTGGACTGCTTCCGCAGCTTGCGCAGCAGTGGCAAAAGCCGCAGACAAAGTGGCGCGTGCCGGAGGAAGCGGGAGCAAACGCAGCGTGATTTCCGTGACCACGCCAAGCAGTCCCTCCGAGCCGACAAAGAGGCCGATCAAATCGAACCCGGTTTTGTTCTTGTGCACACGCCCGCCGGTCTGCACCGTTTTACCATTGGCTAGCACCACTTCGAGGCCAATCACGTAATTGCGCGTCACACCGTATTTCAAACAGCGCGGGCCGCCCGCGTTCGTTGCGACGTTCCCGCCGATCGTGCAATCTTTCATGCTCGCCGGGTCGGGCGGATAAAATAATTTTTGCTCGCGCACCGCCGCTTTCAGGTCAGCTGTGAACACGCCCGGCTCAACGATCGCAATCGCATCCGTAAAGCTGATTTCCTTGATCCGATTCATCCGCACTAGCGACAAGGCAATTCCGCCGCGCGCCGGGACGCACCCGCCGACATAACCAAAGCCGCCACCGCGCGCGGTCACTGGAATCTTTTCTTGCGACGCGAACTGGAGCAGCTTGCTTACGTCACTTGTGAATCTTGCAAAGACGACAACTTCGGGGTCGTGCGCCGCGAACCATTTATCGCCGCTGTGGGCAGCGAGCGTGGCTGCGTCGTCGGCAACTGCGGCATCGCCTAACAACTTGCGCAATTGTTCGCCTAACCTCGCGCTCATGCTCGTGCTCGTGAGCGTGCTCGTACTTGCTGGATTTTCATTCGATTACGATTACGAGCACGAGTGAGAGCAAGAGCTAATCACATTCCCATTATTTGATAGCCGCCATCGACGTAGATGACCTGGCCGGTGATTGCTGCCGCGCCGTCGCTCGCAAGAAAAACTCCAGTGGCGCCAAGCTCGGCCGGATCGCAACTGCGTTTTAAGGGCGCTCGTTCCTGATAATGTTTGAGCATGGACGTAAAGCCGCTGATGCCACGCGCGGCGAGCGTCTGGACGGGTCCAGCGGAAATGCAGTTCACCCGGATTTTTTTCGGCCCGAGGTCGTAGGCGAGATAACGCCCGCTCGCTTCGAGACTCGCCTTCGCCACGCCCATCACATTGTAGTGCGGCACGACTTTTTCCGATCCGTAATAAGTCATCGCCAGAATGCTACCGCCGTTTGTCATCATCGGAGCCGCTTCGCGCGCGAGCGCAACCAGCGAGTAAGCGCTGATATCGTGGGCGGTGCGGAACGCTTCGCGCGTTGTGCTGATAAAATCGCCTTCCAATGCCTCTCGCGGCGCGAACGCAAGCGAGTGAAGCATCAAGTCGATGCGATCGGTCTCCCGCCGCGCGTTTTCGAAGAATGCTCTGATTTCATCATCGCTGGAAACATCGCAAGGAAACAAGGGCGTTTTCTCTCCAAATTCGCCGATCAGTTCCTCGACATTTTCCTTTAGCCGTTCGCCTTGATAATTGAAAATCAAGCGTGCGCCCGCGGCGGCCCACGCTTTTGCGATCGCCCAAGCGATGCTGCGCTTGTTCGCCACGCCGAAAACGACACCGATCTTTCCTTCCAAAATCTGCTGAGTCATAAGTCTCTGCATGATACCCGCATTTCCAACATCGCAAAGATGCCCCGTCTTCGCTAAAGTCTGCGACTTATGACTGCTCGATTCTCAATCTTCTCCGCGTTCGTTGTTTCGATTTGTACGGTTTCAATTTTGCCGGCACAAGAAGTTTCGTCGCCTTCCCCAGCCCCGGCTTCTTCGCCAACTCCGGCACAACTTACCGATGTGCTTTTCAAGAATCTGAAAGCGCGCTCGATTGGACCGGCGGTAATGGGCGGCCGCGTCTCGGACATTGCGATTGATCCGCATAATCCCTTTGTTTTTTACGTCGGACTCGGGCACGGCGGCGTTTTCAAAACGAACGACAACGGCGTGATGTTCGAGCCAATTTTTGACAAGCAACCGATGCTGTCCATCGGCGCGGTTGCCGTTGCGCCTTCTGATTCTGATGTCATTTGGGTAGGAACGGGAGAAGCCAACGATCGTAATTCGTCTGATTGGGGGGACGGCGTTTATCGATCGACCGATGGCGGGGAGAAGTGGCAGAACGTCGGGCTGAAAAACAGTCGCGCCATCGCGCGTATTGTTATCGATCCAAAAAAGCCGGAGGTCGCTTACGTGGCGGCAATGGGCAATTTGTGGGCGGACGGCGGCGAACGCGGGTTGTGCAAGACAACCGATGCGGGCAAAACATGGAAACTAATTTTGAAAGCGGCTGCTCCGCACGACGCGCGCACCGGCTGTGGCGATGTGATGATCGACCCAACGAATCCGGAAATCGTTTACGCCGCACTTTATGCGCGACAGCGGACGCCGTGGAGTTTCGCGTCCGGTCCGAGCGTGACCGGCGGCGAAGACGTTGGCGGAATTTTTAGAAGCACGAATGCCGGCGCGACTTGGAAGAAGCTTGGCGGCGGTTTGCCGGGTCAAACCGGGCGGATTGGCCTCGCCATCAGCGCGAGTAACCCGAAGGTGGTCATGGCGATCGTGCAAAGTTACGAAGGAGGATTTGGTAAGCTGGACGATCTGCGCAGTAAAACGGGCGGCGTGTTTCGGTCTGATGACGGAGGCGAAAAATGGACGCGCATGAGCGCCATGAATCCGCGCCCATTTTATTTCAGCCAGATTCGCATCGACCCGGCAAACGACCAGCGCGTTTATCTTCTCGGCTTCGCCCTGCTGGTGTCTGACGATGGCGGCAAAAATTTTCGCGAAGATCTAAGCGAGAAAGTTCATCCAGATTGCCACGCGCTCGCGATTCAGCCCGGCACGGTGCCGCCGCCGAAGCCGCCTAAACCGGAAGACAAAAGCAAGCCGCCGAAACCGCCAGTTTGCCAGCGTTTGCTGCTCGGGACGGATGGCGGTGTGTACCAAAGTTTTGCCGGCGGCAAGGACTGGGATCATCTGAACAAGATTCCTTCGGGAGAATATTATCGGATCTCGCTGGATGAGACGCGACCGTATTTCCGAATTGCTGGCGGCCTGCAGGACAACGAAAACTGGGTCGGACCAAGCGGCGTTCCGAGTAAGGAAGACATTCGCAATTGCGATTGGACTGCGCTTGCCGGTGGCGACGGCTTTTATGTCCTGTTCGATCCGACCGATCGCGACACCTTTTATGCGGAAAGTCAGCAGGGCGAAGTCCATCGGATCAATTTGCGAAATGGCGAGATACGCCGTTTGCGTCCCGAACCAGCCGAAGGTCAGCCGCGCTATCGCTTCCATTGGAATTCACCGATGATCATGAGCCGACATAAACCGGGCGTGATTTATTTGGGCGGCAACTGTGTCTTCAAACTCACCGACCGGATGGAAAAGTATTCTGTGATCAGTCCTGACCTTACGTACAACGATCCGACTAAAACAAACGCCACTGGAAGCGGCGCGGAAAATTACGGGGTGGTATTTTCGCTGGCCGAGTCGCCGAAGCGCGCCGGTCTTTTGTGGGCAGGGACGGACGATGGGCGGCTCTGGGTCACGGAGAATGAGGGCGGCAAGTGGATGGAATTGACGCCTAATTTGCCGGAGGCGGCGCGCGGTCAATGGATCGTGCGTATCGAGCCGTCTAATATCGATCCGAATGTGGCGTACGTTGCGACCAATGCGTATCGCTCGGATGATGATCGCCCCATGATTTTACGCACGGCTGATCTGGGCAAAACATGGCAATCGGTCACGGGCGATCTTCCGCAAGGCAATCCTGTCGAAGTTGTCCGCGAGGATCCGGTGAATCCGAAATTGCTTTATGCGGGTACGCACTTCGGAGTGTTCGCGTCGTTCGATCAAGGCGCGCATTGGGTGCGCATCGGCGATGTTCCTTCGGTCCGCGCGGATGACATTCAGATTCATCCGCGCACATCAGACCTTGTGATCGCAACACATGGTCGCAGCATCGCCATTCTTGACGACACGGTCCCGTTTCGGGAATTCACACCGGAGATTGCGTCCAAGCCAGCTCAATTGTTTAGCGTGCGTTCCGTGACCGGCGCTTATCTTAAACCGGGTTTTGTGGACGCAAACGGCAAAGGAGTTTACCGAGGGCAAAACCCGCCAGAGGGCGCGTTGTTCACTGCGTGGGTGAAAGAGTTTACCGGCGACGAAATTAAGATCGCCGTGACAAAACCAACCGGACAGCCAGTCGCAAATCTCAAAGCGCCTGGCACGCCGGGTTTTACTCGATTGAATTGGGACCTGCGGCCGACCAAGGATGTGATTGCCGAGTACGGCGGCGACGACCCAAAGCGGCTTCTCCCGTCCGGAGATTACACCGCGGAATTGACCTTCGGCACAACGAAAATGAAACAGACCTTCCATGTTGATCTCGCCGAAGGCATCACACCGCGGTGAGGTTTTCCGGTTATGCCTGCGATTGGGATCACTGGCGGAATTTCCACGGGTAAGACCAGCTTTTGCCAATCGCTGCGCGCCATTATTCCCAGCGCCAGATTCTTTGATGCCGATCAAGCCGCGCATCAGCTCGCGGACCTTCACCCAGAAGTTAAAAATGAAATTCGCGCTGAATTTGGCGCGGAGGTTTTCACAGGCGATGGGCACTTGAATCGAGAGAAACTTCGGGCCATAGTATTTGGCAGCGCGACAAAGAAATGTGCGCTCGAACAGATTCTCCATCCGCGGATTCGTCGCCAATGGAGCGCCGAAGCGGAAAAGCATCGCAACTCTTCCGATTTTTTCTTCGCTGATATTCCACTTCTTTATGAAACTCGTGCTGAAGCCTTGTGTGATCGGGTGGTGGTGGTGGCTTGTTTTTCGCGAACCCAGTTACACTGGCTGATGGAGCGCGCATCGCTTGAACGCGCCGCAGCCGAACAAATGATCAACGCACAAATGCCTTTGGACGAAAAAATCAGACGTGCAGACCACGTGGTCTGGAATAATGGCGATCCCGCGACCCTTGCCGTGCAGGCGCGCTTTCTGATAGCGCTGTGGCAGCAGCAATCATGGACGAAAAGGTAGAAGTCTCAGCTTCATCGGGAGCGGACACTGTAGAGGCGGGCTTGCCCGCCACGCAGGAGGTCGCCGCGGCGAACGAAGACGGGTCGCCTGCGGATTTTCAAACTGCGGCTGGGACAGCTGCCACTACAGTTACAGCGCGCTCGCTTGATCTTAACGAGCTGCAGGAACTTTCGGACAAAAAGCTGAAAGCCCTAGCGCGCGATCTGAGTTTGTATTTGCACCCAGCGCGCTCGCGGCATCAGCACATTCTCGATCTGATCCGGGCCGCCTTAACCGCTGGCGCTACCGTTACTGCGGAAGGTTTTCTGGATCAGGTCAGCGATTCTTTTGCCATGCTTCGCTGGCCGAATCTGAATTTCCTCCCCGTCCCTGAGGATGTATGCGTCCCGCGGGCGCTGATCGAGCAATACGGGTTGCGGCCCGGCCAAAAGCTTGCTGGAACGTTGCGACTGCCGGCTCAGCGCGAGAAATTTCTTACCTTGGAGTGCGTGACGACCGTGGAGGGCCAATCGGCTGAGCAATGGCAGGCACCCATCGATTTTGATCAGCTTACGCCGCAGTTTCCCCAGGGCCGGATCATGCTGGAAAATCCCAGAACGCAATCCATCAGCGCGCGAGCGGTTGATTTACTGGCGCCGCTGGGCCGCGGCCAGCGCGGGCTCATCGTTGCCCCGCCGAGAGTTGGCAAGACAATTCTGCTCAAGGAAATCGCAAAGGCCATTCGAGTAAATCATCCAGACATCGTGCTGATTTTGTTGTTAGTGGATGAGCGGCCTGAGGAAGTGACCGACTTGGAGCGCGAAATCAATCCGCTGAGCGCCCGGAGGGCAGCCACTTCTTCGAACTGGCTAGATCGCCCAGCCCCTTCCACCGGAATCACTCCTCCTGCTGCACTCGAACGCTCGAAGGGGCTGCCCGCCGGAGGCGGGTCCGGCGATTGCCAGATTTACCATTCGAACTTCGACGAGAGCGTGCAACGCCATGTCCAAGTGGCCGAGATAGTGCTGGAACGCGCCAAACGGCTGGTGGAACTGAAACAGGACGTCGTGCTTTTGCTCGATAGCCTCACCCGGCTTTCGCGCGGCTATAACAACCTCCAACCCGGCAAGGGCCGCATCATGTCAGGCGGTGTCGAGGCGAAAGCGCTCATTAAACCAAAGAAATTTTTCGGCTCCGCCCGGAACGTCGAAGAAGGAGGCAGCCTGACTGTGCTCGCGACCGCTTTGACCGAAACCGGCAGCCGCATGGACGAACTCATCTTTGAAGAATTCAAAGGCACGGGCAACATGGAGTTGCATCTTGATCGCGCACTGCAAGAGAAACGGCTTTATCCGGCGATTCATCCGTTGCTCTCCGCTACGCGACGTGAGGATTTGCTCTATCATCCCGATGAATGGGAGCGCGTGCAGGAGTTGCGCAAGATAATGGCGACGCTGCCTCCTCTCGAAGCGATGGAAAAGCTAATCGACAATCTGCACGCCACGAAGACCAATGCCGAGTTGTTGCTCAGCGGGTTGAGATGATTGCTGGAGAAATGACGCAACAGGAATGACCAATGACGAAGGAAGCTCGACTGATCGAATGACGAAACAGGGCTTTGAGGCTGCCCGCAATACTTCGGACTTCGTCATTTCTCATTCGTCATTACAATCGCGTCTCATCGCGACCGACACCGGGCTGGCCGAGTTGCTCGCGAAAATAGATCCGGTCGATCGCGTCGCAATCGATACCGAAGCTGACAGTCTTCATTCTTACCGGGAAAAGCTTTGCTTGCTGCAAATCAGTTTACCGGGTGTAGCGGGGACCGATGATCGCGGTTTAGAGCGACGCGACTTCATTGTCGATCCATTGGCCGATGTCGCCGGACCCGCCTCGCGCGGGCAGCCCCTTCAATCGCAGCAACGCAATCGGAGCGATCACGCAAAGAGAAGGGGCTGGGCGATCCAGCCGGTTCAGCGAACCGGCTGCCCTCCGGGCGCGCCGCGGATCGATCTTGCACCGTTAACGGCTGCGTTGAAGCAAAAGGAAATCGTGTTGCACGGCGCGGATTACGATCTGCGATTGCTCCGCCGCGGTTTGAACTTCACCGCGTGCCGGATTTTCGACACGGCCATTGCGGCGCGCCTCCTTGGGCTCCGCGAGTTTGGTCTCGCCGCTTTGGTAAAGCGTTACTTCGGCGTGGAACTTGGCAAACATTCTCAAAAGGAAAATTGGGGACGGCGCCCACTTCCTGGAAAGATGCTGGCGTATGCGATCAACGACGTGCACTATCTATTGCCTCTGGCGGACCGTCTCGAAACCCAACTGCGGGAGCGCGGCCGGATTGATTGGTTACGGCAATCATGTCAGCGCGCCATCGAGCAGGCAGCGGTGGATAGGATTCGCGATGAAGATGAACTTTGGCGCATCCGCGGTTCTGCACACCTTCGAGACCGCCCGGCTGCAGTGTTGCGCGCGCTTTGGCAATGGCGAGAGAAAGAAGCGGAAGCGGTAGACCGCCCCCCCTTTCATATTTTGCAAAACCGCGAACTCCTGGATGCGGCCATAAATTTCGCCGAGGGAGAAATACCTGACTACAGACATTTTTCCGCACGCCGGCGGCGGGCATTTCAAGAAGCTGCCCAAAGCGCACTAGAGTTACCTGAATCGGAATGGCCCGTTTTGCGTCGCCGCTTCGGGCAGCGACCAAGTCCGGACACAATTCGTCGAGCGGAAGAATTGCGGCATCGGCGTGATCGGGCAGCCAGGGAACTCGACCTAGAGCCGGCCTTTGTTGCGCCGCGCAGTGCCCTCCTGGCCATCGCCACGGACTCAAGTCGCGCGACATCCCTGTTGGTTCCGTGGCAACGCCAGTTGCTCGGAATGACAGCGTGAAGCTGTAGCCGGCATCGCTGATGCCGGTCGCTCGGGTTATTCGGCCGGGATCACCGATCCCGGCTACAACGTTGACGCAATTCCTAGGGGATGACGAGGGTTTGCCCGACCGTGAGCTTCTTCGGGTTTTGGATGCTTTGTTTGTTGGCTTCGAGAATTTGGTGCCAACGGTTTGGCGATTTGTAGAATTTGCGCGAGATCGAGGCGAGGGTGTCGCCCTCGCGGACGGTATAGGTTCGCTCACCTGATTTCTTGGCTGTGCTCTTTGTTGTAGCAGCGTTCCCCGTCTGCAGTTTGCCGGGGATGCTTTGCGATGTTCCAGCGCGTGCCTCAAGTTGTCTATGCATATTGAGGTTTTCGTTGCGCAATCGGGCCGCTTCGGCTCGAGTGACGATCGAATCGCCGGACAAACTCGTAAGCGCGGCAAGCTCATCCCGCCGGATAGAATTCTTGGCATCGTTTGCATGAGGACCGTTTGGGCTGAGCGCGAGGTACCGCCTGAAATGATGAAGCGCGCTCACCGGGTCATTCAGTTTGTCGTCGTAGAGCAGTGCCAGCTTATAGTGAACCTCCGCGCAACGAGGGCTGTCATCGAGCGCGGCCTCGTACAGGTTGATTGCCCGCCCAAAGTCGCCTTGCGTTGCTTTGTTATCGGCATCCTGAACGAGTTGATTGTAGCGCGACGGAAGCAAGCGATCGCACCCGACGAAGCAGAGGGCCAAAAAAATCGACAACCAATAGAGCCAAGACTTGTCGGCGCGCGACATCGTCGCCAATTTGCTCAGTTGTGAGCCTGCGCGCACTTCAAATTTTTTTGCCTACAGCGGTGTTATCCTTTGGTCTCGCGGCGCTGTTGTACGGGACGCTTTCTAACGGTCAACGCTATGCAGTCAAATTTTCCGATGTCGATGGCCGCGCGCTTTCGACTGCCGATGGGCACGTCATCGTATTGGTCCTGACTACAAGGGAAGATTTGACGCGGGCGCGCGCGGTCGGCGACCATGTGCCTGATTATTGTCTGGGCAACGCGAATTATCGGATGATCACTGTGCTCAATCTCAGAAAACGATACACGCGGTTGGGGCGCGCGATCGCAATGACTCTCGTGCGACATCGGGTCGATGAGGAGGCGAAGCGGCTGCAGACGCGATACGACGCAATGAAAATCGCGCATCCGGCCCGGCAGGACATTTACGTTGTCGCCGATTTTGGTGGGATGATAGCCGCGCAGCTTGGCGCAGAACCCGGTGCGACCCCTTTTCACGTATTCGTTTTCGGCGAGCATGGCGAATTATTGCGGCAATGGGATGATGTGCCAAGCGCTCAAGAACTAGCCGCCGCCGTCAAATAATGGTCAATATTTCGGCACGCTAGAATCGATCTGGTCCGACCACGCATCGATTCCGCCCTCGAGATTGTAAACGTTGGCAAAGCCGCGCTGGCGTAACAGTCGCACTGCCTGCGCGCTGCGCTGGCCACTATGGCAATGCACAACGATCAGCTGCTCACGCGGCAACTCGTCCGCCCGATCGGCAATTTCTCCAAGCGGAATCAACTTCGCGCCATCTATCCGCGCGATCTCGTATTCGAATGTTTCCCGCACATCGATTAACTGGAATGCTTCGCGGGCGTCCATCTTGCGCTTTACGTCGTGGACGGAAATCGTGGGCACTGCTTGATCGGCGCGCGCTCCGCAAAATTGGTCGTAGTCAATCGGTGCGAAAATTGTTGGATTCTCACCACAAACGGGGCATTGAGGATCGCGCCGGAGATTGAGCTCCCGAAATCTTACGCTGAGCGCATCGAAGTGAAGCAGCCGACCAACGAGAGGTTCACCAATGCCGACAATGAGTTTGATTGTTTCGATCGCCTGCAGCATTCCGATAATTCCCGGCAAAACACCAAGCACGCCTGCCTGCGCGCAGTTCGGAACTGAATCCGGTGGAGGCGGCTCCGGAAAAAGACAACGATAGCACGGTCCGCCTAGATGAGGCGCGAACACGGTGGTTTGTCCTTCGAAACGGAATACCGAGCCGTACATATTCGGCTTGCGCGCAAAAACACAGACATCGTTGGACAAATAACGCGTCGGGAAATTATCCGAACCATCGACGACCACGTCGCAGCCTGAGATGAGTCCGGCTGCGTTCTCGCTGGAGAAACGGCAGTTGTGTAATTCGACTTCAATTTCTGGATTGACATCCCGCAAGCGATCCCGCGCAGATTCCAGTTTGCTGCGGCCGATGTCCTTTGTTCCGTGAAGAATTTGCCGTTGCAGATTCGAGAGATCGACATCGTCAAAATCGACAATTCCAATTGCGCCCACGCCGGCTGCGGCAAGATAAAGAGCAGCAGGGGACCCAAGTCCGCCTGCGCCGATGCACAACACGCGCGCAGCTTTTAATCGTCGCTGTCCATCAAGCGTAACTTCCGGCATGATAAGATGCCGCGAGTAACGTTGCAGTTCTTTGGCGCTCAATTGCACTGCGTCGCTGGACTTGTCATCGATGATGCTTCGCTTCATATCGCAGCCGTACTTTAGCACAAATTCTTAGAGCTTTAGCCGGGATCGGCGATCTGCTGGCCCAGCCTGCCTTTAGGTGTCCGGCATCACCGATGCCGGCTACAACTTATGCAATTATCTATTCTTTGACGGTCACCGGTGTGCCTACTGAGGCGTTTTCGAAAAACGGTCTTGCCATTCCCCTAGGCAAACGAATGCAACCGTGCGACGCGGCAAATGGCGGAACGTACCCTTGGTGCATCGCGTAGCCGCTGCGGAAAAACATAGCGTATGGCATTCGGGCGCCATCAAAATGTGTGCCTGGCGGCCGGGAATCCTTCCGCGCATCGATGTTGGATCGTACCACATTCCCGTAATCGTCGACGTAATCACCAAATACCGTCGAGACGTGGTCTACGTCTTTTGAGAGAACGGTATAATGACCGGGCGGAGTGGAGAATCCAGGCTTGCCTGTGGACACGGTCGATTCGCCGACCAAACGTTTACCTTTGTAAAAGTACGCTTTCTGTTCGCCGACATTGACGACGATCTTTGGAGAGCCGGATGCGCCCTCGTCGTTCCACCAACCTGCTGGAGCCGCATGCGGCCAAGGTCCGGTTCCATAAGGGGGAATTTCTTCGCAACTGCAAAAAACGAGCACGGCGACAGCGGCGCCTACGATTTGAAACACTGGACCAGTTTTCATGGAGCGGCGGATAGTATTGGTTAGGTTATTCGTGTGTTCAACTCCCAAACCGCGTAAAAGCTTCGCTCACGCGGTTGAAGCTCCAGCTCGCGTCCTAGAACGAACCGGGCGATTCGTGAAGTAATGTGTGAGTTGCATCCGTAAAAGCCGTCGGCCGTCACCGCTTTTTAGATGGCGCCCCCACCCCGGGGGTGTCTGCTTGTTCGAGATACACCTCGTGATAGATGAGCGTCCACGGACCGCGATACTATGTCGCGAAGGAGAGATCGGCCAATGCTGTTTCAAACGCTTTCTTAAATTGGTAGAGTAGCCAATGTATAACCCGTTGTCGATCCTTGAGTGCAATACATAAACATAAAACAGCATTCCATTTAACTCAGGAGCCGCGTGAGCCGAAACCTTTTTACCTTGTTTGACGCCTCACACCGACGGAAATACGCTCCGTCTTATGACCACTGTGCAACCGCCGATTAATCTGAAAAACTGGATCGAAGAGAACCGGGAAAAGTTCAAGCCGCCGGTGAGCAACCGTTATCTTTATGACGGACGCGACTTTTTCGTGATGGTCATCAAGGGCCCGAACGCGCGGAACGATTTTCACCTTGTCGATTCAGAGGAGTACTTCTACCAATTGAAGGGCGACATCAAAGTCCGAATCCGCGAGGGTGATCGCATTGTTGATCACATCGTGCGTGAGGGCGAGACGTTCTTCATTCCGCCAAATGTGCCGCATTCGCCGCAGCGGCCGCCCGATACCATTGGCGTCGTGGTGGAGCGACGCCGCCCGCCGGGAGAGAAAGAGCACGTCATTTTTTATTGCGAGAACTGCGGAGCATTGGTGGAAGACATCCACTTTGACTGCGCGGATATCGTAGAGCATTTCAGTAAGGCGATGCTCGATTTCTGGAATGATGCTGCGCGCCAGACATGCAAGAAATGCGGCAAAAAGGTCGAAAAGCCGCAGCCGATGAAATCGCTGTAAGGCGGCGTCTTTGTCAGGCGCAGCTCGATTGGCGTTTCACAGAAACGCCCTACAATTTGTGCCGGCGCGATTCGTATGAAGATCGACATTCACACACACATCCTGCCGCGCGACTGGCCCGACCTGGACGCAAAATACGGCTACTCTGGATTCGTTCGGCTCGATCACTACAAACCGTGTTGTGCGCGAATGATGATCGGCGAGCGCGTTTTTCGCGAGATCACCGATAACGTGTGGGATCCGAAGCGGCGGATTGAAGAAATAGAGTGCGCGGGCGTTTCCATGCAAGTGCTCTCTACTGTTCCGGTGATGTTCAGTTATTGGGCAAAACCGGCGGACGCGCTGGATCTGTCCCAGCGATTAAACGATCACATCGCCAAGCTCGTTCGTGATCATCCGAAACAGTTTGCCGGTTTGGGGACAATCCCGATGCAAGATCCGGACCTGGCGGCGGGCGAGCTGGAACGCTGCGTCCGCGAATTAGGTTTGCGCGGCGCGCAAATCGGCACGCACGTGGATGCGAACCCGTACTCTGGTCGCATCGACACTTTAAATCTCGACAATGCGTCGCTTCAGCCGGTGTGGAGCGCGGCCGAAGAACTCGGCGCCGCGATCTTTGTTCATCCCTGGGACATGTTAGGCAAGGAACGCATGCCGAAATACTGGCTGCCCTGGCTGGTCGGCATGCCAGCGGAGACTTGTCTGGCCATCTGTTCGATGATCTTCGGTGGCGTATTGGAGCGTTTCCCGAAACTTCGCGTCGCTTTTGCACACGGCGGCGGTGCATTTCCATTTACAATAGGCCGCATCGAGCACGCGTTTCATGTACGCCCGGATTTGGTCGCGACGGACAATGATACGAATCCGAGAAAATATCTTGCCCGTCATGATGACAACGACGGCACGATTCCCGCGCGTTTTTACGTGGACTCGCTCGTTCACGATGCAGACGCGCTGAAGATGCTGCTCAAATTATTGGGCGTGCAACGCGTCGCGTTCGGATCGGATTATCCCTTTCCACTCGGCGAGGCGCATCCCGGTAAACTCATCGAGTCGATGAGGGAGCTATCGGCGGAAGACAAAGCGCAGCTTCTCTCCGGAACCGCGCGCGAATTCCTTGGCATCTGATGACTTCGGCATTCGAGATTCGTGCTTCGTGATTCCGTCGGCGAGACTACGCCGCCGTTACATTTCATGCCGGATCGCCCACAAGTCATGGAATACCGGTTTAAAGAGTGATTCCTTTAGAAATGGCACGCCGGGCGATCCGCCGGTGCCCTTCTTCGCACCGATCGTTCGCTCGACTAGCTTGATGTGCCGGTAGCGCCACTCCTGCAATCCTTCGTCGAAATCGGTCATCAGCTCGAACAGAATCGAGCACTCGGGCGCGCTCTTGTAGAGGCGAAGAATTTCTTTTTGCACGCGTTCGTCGGGGCCGTTCGGTTGTGTTACGTCGCGATTCTTCAAGTCTGCGGGAATCTGCGCGGCGCGCGTTTGTAGGAAATCGTAAAAATGATCAATGACCGATCGCTGGTGCAACAGCTGTTTCAGGCGATCGTAGCCCGGGAAATCCGGTTTCACATAACTGAGTGTTGAGGCGCGCTTGTATCCGAGCGCGAATTCAATCTCACGAAACTGCACGGATTGAAAGCCGGAGGCGGTTTCAAGCCGGTCGCGGAAGCTGGAGAACGACGAGGGCGTCATCGTTTCCAAAATGTCCACCTGCGCTACCAGCACCTTCATGATCGTGCGCACACGCTTAAAGGCGTGGATCGCGCCGAACAGATCGCCGGCAGAAAAATCTCGCTTTATTTTTTCAAACTCGTGCAGCAACTGCTTAAACCACAACTCATACGTCTGGTGGATGATGATGAAGAGTGTCTCGTCATGTTCCGGCGGGCTCGAGCGCGGCTTCTGCAGTGCGAGCAGCTTCTCCAGATCGAGATAACTGGCGTACGTAAGCGGAGTCATAAGTTTATGCTCGCCGCAACGCTTTAACGTTTCAACGATTTAACGCTTGAACGCCGCGAAGCCATGCTAGCTGCCGGATAACAAAGCGCGATTCTTTTCCGTCGTTATCCAGAATCGAGAATCCAGCATCGTATCTTTGCTTCAATTCATGAAGCGAAGATAATAACGATCCCATGCCGCCGGGATGCTTTCGCGCGCTGAGTACGGCCCCGGCTCATACGCGCGCGAGCTGATACCTTGCTGGCTCAACTCGCACACGTGCCAGTCTTGCTTGTTGACCATGTCCCAGAACTCAACCGCATCATTCGGACGAAAATCGCCGTGATCGAACGCATTCGGATGAAAAAACCAATCGCAGAAGATCAGCGTCCGGTCTGGTGATTGTGGCCGAAGTAGATGCACCATCACGTAATCCGGATGCAGACTGAGCAGCATGTTCGGGAAAATGGAATAGTAAAAAACACGATGAAAATCTTCGGCATCCATGTCGCCTACGGGCGATGCGCAGGCATTGCCGCTCATGGTCAAGCTCTTGCTTTTGTTGATCTTCATGAAGCCGCCGAGGAATGGTCCTTCGCACAGATCGTTCTCCGCTGAATCGTACGGCGTTAATTTAGACAGCGCTGGATGTACGCCGGGGCAGTGATAGCACTCTGAATAATTTTCGAAGATCAGCTTCCAATTGGCGTGCACGTCATACTCGATCCGTTTCGCTGAACGCAGCTGCGGCAAATTCCAGTGTGAAAATTTTCCGGCCAACGGCGTGAACCATTCCTCGAGTGACTTGTAGCCGCCTCGCTCTGTCGAGGCGCTTGCGAGATTCATAAAGATGAATCCTTCCCACAACGCCAGGTTCACCGCGTGCAACGAGTAGTCAGCCTTGTCAAAACCCGGCACCTCATCCATGTGCGGCGCGCCGATCAATCGTCCATTGAGGTCATATGTCCACGCATGATAAGGGCACTGAATCGCGGACAACTGTCCATTTCTGTTTTCGAGAAGTCGTGTTCCGCGGTGGCGGCACACGTTGTAAAACCCCTGGATCTCTCCGCGTTTGTCCCGGACAACGATCAAACTCTCACCGGCGACCTCCGAGATGAAATACTCACCGGCCTGGGCGATTGCGCTCTGATGTCCCACCAATATCCATTGCGTCGAGAAAATCTTCTCTTGCTCCTCGCCAAAAATCTCCTGTGAAACGAAATACTTTTGCTCAAGCGTTTTCGCGCCGGACGTGAACGTCTCAGCCGTCTTGCGAAATGCGGGTACCGCTTTTATTTGCGTCACGGCCATTTTGGAAACTCCATGCCACGCGTGCACGCGTCAATGCACGATGTCTGGGGAGCACACGCGTCCTCGCGTGTTGGTCTCGGCGCCCTCGCCGAGACGAACTTCGTTGCCGTTTCTACATCAGATGAACCGTCTTTGAATTCGATCACGAGCAAGAGCAGGAGAATCCGTTGTAACGTTGTAACGAATCACTCTCTTGATTCGCTTACTTCAACACTGCCTGGTGGAACTCGTACCAGTCGTCAAGATTGTTCAGGTTCACCGCGTCTTTCGGTGCGGAAACATCATCGGGGATGCCGCATGCGCCCAGAATGCCCCGCCGCGTTTCGTCGTCAGCATTGTAACCGCGGACCGCCGCGTTGTGCTTTTCGATTGCCTCTCGATTTAGTGACTTGGCATTCTTCTTCACCCACGCCTCGAATTCAGGATAGGTCGGCTTGTTTTGTTTGATGTAATCTCTTACTGCCTGCTCTTCGAGTCCGAGCGCGGCGAGAGTCATCGCATCAAAGCCTTTGCCGACGGCCGGATAACCGGAAGCAAGCTTGCCGTTCGCCTCTAAAGAGACTTTCTGCCAAAGACGCGGGAGATGGACAACGCCAAGTGGGCCTGCAACGCCGGAACTGATCAGTGGAACATAAGTGTCGCTCATAATGATTTCCTCGTTTTCGTTTTTTAACTCGCCCGCCGCGGCGGGTTAATCAAAGTTCACATGCAGCGCGTGGCGTCAATGTGCCATCCATCGAAACAACAGCGCAGCGATCAATAGCGCTGGAACGCAAATGAAACCACCGTAAACGATTCGATCCTGTAGCCGGGCGCGTCGCGCCGCCTCGGCGTAGGGGATTCGCGTGAACGTGACCATGGTGTAAAGCGGCAGATAAATGCCGGGCAACAATGCCTCAAGCGCATGGTCGATTTTCTTCTTCGCGCGGAATGTTCTCGATGTTGTTTTGTCACGCATCTCAATGAAATTACCAATCGCAAGATCAGCAAGGGCGTCGGCATTTTCTTTTCGGCGCGAGAAATATTCGGCAAAGGCGCGCTCGCGGTTATTTTGAAATTTTTCCAAGCGTTCGTCTAGCACGACGCAATCTTCGAACGCGGCGTTCATTCCCTGGCCATAAAACGGGACGACTGCGTGCGCGGCGTCGCCGAGCAAGCAAACTTTGTCGCGGTAATACCACGGCGCGCACCGGATGGTCACAAGTGAGCCGGTCGGATTTTGGCGGAAATCCTCAAGTAATCTCGGCATGAGCGGCACGGCATCGGGAAATTCTTCGTCGAAGAAGCGGCGGACATCGTCATCGGTCTTCGTGGTCGCGAAGCTGCGCGGACCTTCGAATTCCCAAAAGAGCGTGCACGTGAACGAGCCGTCGGGGTTCGGCAGTGCGATCATCATGAAACTTTTCCGCGGCCAGATGTGGAGCGCGTTCTTTTCCATTTGCCACGAACCGTCCGGCCCGGGCGGGATGGTCAGTTCCTTGTAACCGTGAGCGAGATAACTCTCGTCGTACTCGAAACCATCGATGTGCAGCTGCATCGATTGGCGCACCGAGGAAAACGCGCCATCGACACCGATCACCGCGTCGCCCCGTGCAGTCACTTGACCGTTTACCGTTTCCAAATGGGCAACCGCCGAGTCGAGATCCACGTCGATGCACTTGTGATTGAAATGCACGCGCACATTTGGATAACGCTGCGCCGCTTCGATCACCGTCGTGTTAAGCGCGGCGCGTCCGATTGAGTTGATGCTCTTCGTCGGATCGACATCGTAAGGTGAGAAATGCAACTGGCCTGATTTGTCGTGGATCATGCGTCCTCGCATAGAGATCGCGTGCCGCAAGATTTCTTCGGCCATGCCGATCTGCTCTAGCGCGTGAATCCCGCGCGTCGAAACGGCGAGATTAATCGAGCGCCCGCCGACGATGTTGCCTTCTCGGGGATCACCCCGCCGCTCGTAAAGATCGACATCGTACCCGCGCCGGCCCAAATACGCGGCCAGCAATCCTCCGGCGAGGCCGCTGCCGATGAGAATGAATTTGGCTGGCATTTTCAGTCAGGGCCACCGATCACTGATGCTCTGACAGAATCTGTGCGAAGCGCCAGACTTCGTGAAATGTGCTGTAAAGTGGGGTGGGCGCGACGCGGATCACATTTGGCTCGCGGAAATCGCACTTCACTCCCGCAGCGACCAGTTCATTGTGCAACTCCTTCGGATGCTGGTGCGCTACGATCGACAGCTGACAACCGCGCGCATTCGGATCGCCGGGAGTGATGACGCTGAACTTTTTTGATCCGATCTCCATGAGCAGGAATTCGAGATAGCCTGTCAGTTTGATCGATTTTGCTCGGAGCCGTTCCATTCCGCCCACTTCGTCAAAGATCGATAACGACGCGCGCAGCGGCGCCATCGAAAAGATCGGCGGATTACTGATCTGCCAACCGTCAGCGGATGGAACGGGAATGAATTCCGGTTCCAGGTGTAAGCGGAATCGTGTATTCGGATCATTGCCGAACCAACCGGCGAGTCGCGGCAATTTTGTATTGGTTGCGTGACGCTCATGCACGAACGCGCCCGCGATCGCGCCTGGTCCGGCGTTGAGATATTTGTATGAACACCAGACAGCGAAATCGACATTCCAATCGTGCAGCAAGAGCGGGACATTGCCGATGGCGTGCGCAAGATCGAATCCGACGATGATACCGCACTTGTGTGCTGCTGCTGTGATCGCTGCAATGTGGAACATTTGACCGGTGAAAAAATTTACGCCGGCAAACATGACGAGCGCGAGATGATCGGCATGCTTTTCGATAAGATCGATAATGTCTTCCGTTCGAATCGTGAACTCACCGTTGCGCGGTCGCGCGAGGATGAGCGCGTCTTTCGGATCGAGCCCATGATGCGCGATTTGCGTTTTGATCGCGTAAGTGTCGGAAGGGAACGCGGGATCTTCCATCAGGACTTTGAACCGTGATTTTGTCGGCCGATAAAACGTGGCCATCATCAGGTGCAGATTCACTGTAAGGCTGTTCATGCAGATCACCTCGATTGGTTGTGCACCGGCGAGCCGCGCTGTCGGGTTGCGCAGCGCTTCGTGATATGAATACCATGGCGTTCCCGCCGCGTGATGAGCATCGACGCCAAACTTTGCCCAGTTGTCCAATTCCTCGTCAAGAATCTGCCTCGCCGATTTCGGCATCAGACCAAGTGAGTTGCCTGCGAAATAAATCAGCGGCTTGCCATCTTTACCGAGCGGCAGGTGAAAACAGTCGCGGAAATCGCGCAAAGGATCCTGCGCGTCGATGTCGCACACAAATTTTTCGTCGACTGAGAACATCGTGCTCAACTACGGCGATTTTCGCAGGGCGTCCAATGACTGCTCGCAGAACGCGATTCAATGTTTAGCAGGACCAAGACGCAATTCGCACTCGACATGGCGCAATCGGTTTGAGATTTACGACAGTAGGTTAACCGGAACCACCGTGAATGATCGCTGCGCGGCTAGCTCCACTTCGACGAGAAGAAAAATCGGCTACGCTATGCTTTCTGAGCGGTTGCCGGCGATCCGACCCGTTAGGATCGCTCTCTTCCTCTTCACTATCCTCGTCGTGTGCGCGACCGCGCAAAAGAATCCCACAGCAGTCCAGACAGAAAAGAGGTGGATCGTCATCGGCGCGAGTATGCTGCTGGACGGACGCGGCCACGTCTTGCGCGACTCGCGTATCGTTGTCGAAGGCTCGAAGATCGTAGCGCTCGATCCGAAGGCGTCGCCCGTTGACTACGACCTGCGGGGCATGACAGTGATGCCCGGCTGGATCGACTCGCACGTCCACATTACCTGGAGCTTCGGCGAGAACGGCAAGAACGCCGGCGCTGACGAGACAACGCCGTTCGCCGCGTACCAAGCGGCGTCCAATGCCTGGCTGACGCTGATGGCAGGCTTCACGACCGTGCAGAGCGTCGGCTCGCCCAGGGATGTTCCGCTGCGGGACGAGATTGCGAAAGGAGCGCTTCCGGGTCCGCGCATCCTTACAGCCGTCGAACCGCTCGAAGGAAGGGGCGAGAAAACCGGCACGCCCGATGAGATTCGCGTCTTTATCCGCAAGCAGAAAGCGGCGGGCGCAGACCTCATCAAAATCTTCGCGTCGCAATCCATACGCCAGGGTGGCGGCATGACGCTCTCACAAGAGCAACTCAACGCTGCTTGCGACGAGGCGAATAAACAGGGCTTGCGCACGCTCGTCCACGCCTACAAGGAAGCAGTGCGCGCCGCAACGCTTGCCGGCTGTACTGAGATCGAGCACGGGACGATGGCGACCGACGACGACCTCAAACTCATGGCTGAGCACGGCACATACTTCGATCCGCAAGCCGGACTAGTGATCGAGAATTACCTCGCTAACAAAGAGCGATTCCTCGATACGCCCGGCTACACCGAAGAGGGCTTTGCGGCGATGGAACGGGTCTTGTCGCTTGACCGCGATATCGTCCGCCGCGCTGTGAGCAATCCCGGACTCAAAGTCGTTTTCGGTTCGGACGCGGTCGCGGGCGCGCATGGTCGCAACGCCGAGGAGTTCATTGACCGCGTGCGCGATGCGGGAGTTGACCCAATGAGCGCGCTGGTTTCCGCGAACTCGCTCGCCGCCGAAGCCCTGCGCATGGGCGACCGTATCGGCTCCATCGCACCCGGCTACGAAGCCGACATCATCGCGCTCGACGGCGATCCTCTCAAAGACATCACTGCGGTGCGCCGCGTCACCTTCGTCATGAAAGGCGGCGTCGTTTACAAAAACGTCGCACGCGGAGCAATTCCGAACTATGCGGGAGTCCAGCCCTGAGCATTGCGCGACTTGGCTCCGACGCCTGGATTGCGGGCCTTAGCTTGACCGCATATTGCGCAGATTCAAAGGAAGCTTCCGAGAAAACCGCTGGCTGTCGAAATCTGTGTCAATCTGCGGAATCTGTGGACGAATCTGATTTCGGCGGTTCCATGAGTTCGATGGTCGTGCCATCTGGGTCCCGGACATAAACGACACGCTTTCCGGCATTCGGTCCTGTTTTGAGCGTTTGCGGTTTGCCGGCGGCTTTCCATCCGGACTGTGCAATCTTCTGAAGCACTGCGTCGAGATCGTCAACAATCAGCGCGACGTGAACATGACCGACGTCGCAGGGTCGAAGATGGACATCCTGTTTTCGACCAGGCGGCGCGAGATACTCAAGCAGTTCGATCTTGTGACCGTCAGGCGCCTTTACGACGGCGAGTTTGATCTCGGCGCCCGCAACCCCAGTGATTTCCTTCGCCGTTTCGCCAGTTTGATGCGCCGTATGGGAAAGCTCGAAGCCGAGCACATCCCGCCAGAACGCGAGAGCGCGCTCGAGATTGGAGACCGTGATGCCGGTGTGATCCGCCGCAATGATGCGAAAGGATTTCGTGCTCACGATTTTTCTACCGCAGATTACGCGGATTTCGCAGATTCCCAGCCGATATTAAGAGGCGAATGATAGGAAGCGATCTCCCCGTGTGAGGCTCCCGCGTCGTAAACTCAGCCTGCCTCAAATCCCAATCCGTTTCATCCGTGTTATCCGCGGTTAAACTTTTATCCGACCGCCGCGATCACCTTCAGCTCGATCGCGATTGGTGTCGGCAAGGCACCAACCTCGATTGTCGTGCGCGTCGGATTCGGTTTACTCGGCCCGGCAAAATATTCTGCGTAGAGACGGTTGTAGATCGGGAAATCCTTCTTCATGTTCGTGAGAAAAACAGTGACATCGATGATGTCCTGCCATGTTGCGCCGGCGTCTTCCAGCACAAGGCGTACATTCTCGAAGACGGCGCGACATTGCGTTTCGATGTCGTAGTTAACGGCGTTGCCGGCTGAATCGAACGTCACGCCGGGTATTTCCTTACTGCCACGCAGGCGCGGCCCGATTCCGGATAAAAACAAAAGGTCGCCTCCCCGCTTGGCGTGCGGAAACGCGCCCACCGGTTCCGGTGCGCGAGGGCTTTCAAATGTTTTGCTCATCGACGGGCTTGCGACGCGTTAACGGCAACAGCCTTTATGAATTGATCTGAGTCCGAAACCCACCCAAACAACGCTTCAGCGTTTAAAAGGGAGGCCTCGTGATTCGTTCTCGGCAAATCATGTCCCATCGGTTCACTCATGCAATCTCGGAGCAAGACACATAGATAATCTCTGAACATTGCATCTCGCACGGTCGATTCCACGCAGATGCTTGTCGTCACGCCGGTGAAGATCAGGTATTTGATCCCAAACTTCTTGAGCGTCGCGTCCAGATCAGTTTGGTAGAATCCGCTGAATCGCGTCTTATAAATGACAACATCGTTCGCCTGCGGCTTAAGCTCAGGGACGATGTCGGTGTCCCACGTGTCGCGGATTAGCACGCGACTTTCTCGGCCATCAGGTGCGCGAATTTTCTGACCGACACCAAGCTTCAAATGTCGCGTGCGATTCACGGAATCAGCGCTGCCCAGATCGGACAAATCCGGGTGATAGCCCATCTTGAGATAAATGATCTTCAATCCGCTCTGCCGCGCTGCCGCCAGCACTTTTGCTGTGGGAGTGATAGCTTTTTGCGCGCCCGAAATATCAACCCCAGCTCTGTCGAACATGCCGCCCTTGGCAGCAAAATCGTTCTCCATGTCCACGACGATCACCGCACTGCGAGCGGCATCGATTGCGATCGGTTCGGGCCTGGCATCGAGCGTGGCCATTTCGCTCTTCGGCTCCGCAGCCAAAGCCGTGCTCAACGCGATATGAAGCTGGGTGCCGAGGAATCCAAAGAAAATGAATCTGAGCATTAGCCTTTGCATGACCGCGGCATGTTACCCTTTCTCGTGTCGTAGTGAAAGGATGATCGACGCATGGGCAAACTTTCGAAGGATTTGCTCATTGCATTTCGATTAAGAGCAGGAGCACGAGTTATTTCGCTATGCAAATGTTCTTAGCCTCCGTAAAGAATCGTAATGCCTCTTCGCCGCCTTCGCGGCCGACGCCGCTGTGTTTCATACCGCCGAAAGGAACGCGCAGGTCGCGGACCAGCCAGCAATTCACCCAGACAGTGCCGGTGTTGATTCGTTCGGCGACGCGATGCGCGCGACCCAGGTTTTGTGTCCAGACGCTCGAGGCCAAGCCGTAGTCGCAGTCGTTGGCGTAACCAATGACGTCTTCTTCGTTTTCGAACGGCGTGATTGTCACGACTGGCCCGAAAATTTCTTCGCGGTTTGTGCGACACGAGACTGGTAAACCGGTGATCACGGTCGGCTGAAAGAAATAACCTTCGCGGCAACGTTCGTTGATCGCCTCCGGCGCTGAGCCGCCCAACGCGATCTCGCCCCCTTCTTTCTGCGCAAGATCGACATAAAACCTTATTTTATCGAGCTGCGCCTTGTTCACGATGGCGCCCTGCTCGGTTTTCTCATCCAGCGGGTCGCCCATTTTCAGTTGCGACGCTTTGTCGATGAAGCGATCGACAAAATCTTCATAAGCTGATCGCTCGACGAACACGCGCGAACCGCACAGGCAAATCTGCCCCTGGTTTGCGAACGACGAGCGGACACTGCCGGCAATGGCAACGTCGAGGTCGGCGTCGGCGAAAACGATGTTCGGATTTTTTCCGCCTAGCTCGAGCGAAACTTTTTTGAACAATGGCGCGCAGGCTTCTGCGACCTTGCGACCGGTCACCGTGCCGCCGGTGAACGAGATGGTGTTGATCTTCGGATGCGCAGTAATCGCAGCGCCGACATTTGACCCGGTACCGTGCACGACGTTAAGCACGCCATTTGGCAGACCGGCTTCGCGGGCGATCTTGCAAAGCATGTAAGCCGTCATCGGTGTCAATTCGCTTGGCTTCGCGATGGCCGTATTACCGACTGCGATGGCGGGCGCGATTTTCCAGCTCAATAGATAGAGCGGCAGATTCCACGGCGAGATCAACCCAGCGATGCCGCGCGGCTGACGCAGCGTGTAATTGAACGCGACGTTGTCCGTGATGTGCGCTTCCGATTCGGTGTGCAGGATCGCAGTCGCGAAGAACCGGAAATTCGCAACGGCGCGCGGAATATCGAGAGCGCGCGCGAGCGAGAGTGGTTTGCCGGTGTCGATTGATTCTGCGCGTGCAAATTTCTCGAGATCGCGCTCGATCAAATCGCCAATGCGCAGAAGGAACTGCGACCGCCGCGCTGCAGGCGTGTTTGCCCAATCTGTGAACACCTTCTCTGCCGCGGCGACGGCAAGATCGACATCGCGCGCATCGCTGTCTGCGACTTTCGAATAAGGTTTCCCCGTCGCCGGTTCGATGTTGTCGAGATATTTTTCATCGATCGGCTCGACGAATTGGCCATCGATGAAGTTTTGAATCTTAGCTGACTCTTTCTGCACTGCATAGATTGTAAGCACCGAACGCTTGGCGCTCAATGGCCGAGCGCCAAGAGACGCGTCGACTTCGCTCAAGATGGCAAAGAGCTGACTGACGCGGGCTGCTTCACAAGCCGCATCAGGGAAAAAGGTTCGGCTCGGCGGAATCTAATGCGATGTCTGAACTGCCCTTGAACGACGACGAGAAATTCTGCGGGTCCCACAAGCTGGTGCTCGGCGGTGCGCGCTTTCCAGCGCCGGAAGGTCACGACTGCATCTACCGCAATACGAGTAATCCAAGAGCCGGAATAATAGCTTTCGAAACGGAGCTGCGCATCACTGGCTCTAAAAACAACACGCGTTCGCTTGTCTTGGCCTGTTTCTACTTTAAGCGTCGCCCGCTGCGCCCCCTGCGGGAAGAAAGCGAATAGATGGTATCTCGGCAACCTTCCCCCTTTCCTGTTCGTATGAAAAGAAGCGGGATCTGGCGTGCCGTCCTGACAAATTGCAACAAACGACTTCGGAATGACCTTTAGAGAAACGCGCCCACGTTTCCAAGTGACCACAGAATTAATCACACCTAGAACCACCCCGATAATCGCTATAGCAAGCGTGATGGTATCCCGGCTAGTTGTACTTGCCACGAAGCGAGACTGGCGAGCATTAAATTACCACTTTTTGAAATGGCCTGCGTGTTCGTGTGTCTCAATCACGTTGCCAGCTTCCGCGAAAACGCGAATCAGCATCATGAGCAGCTGTAAAATTTGATGTAGCCGATTGCAAGCTCGACGGAATGCTCCGAATAGCCGACACTACGTAGGTAAAGGAGGCCAAGATGAACTCCTTCTTCCGTGAATTAAAACAACGGAAAATCTACCGCGTCGCGCTCGGCTATGCGGTGGTTGCCTGGCTCGTCATCTAGATAAGCGCGACGGTCATGCCCGCTTGTCACGCGCCAGAGTGGATTTACGGCGATTGCGCTCGGTTTTCCCGTGGCGCTTGTGCTATTGCTCTCGGCCGCAG
>QHPD01000046.1 GCA_003218975.1 Verrucomicrobiota bacterium | reverse complement strand
GGATGATTGTTCAGAGTTTGGCTGAGTTCGTTAGCCAGCTCCTGATCGAATATTGTTTTCTGGGACGGAAAGAGGGCGTCAAGCGTCTCGCACGCCGCTTGTGCAATCGCGCACTCCATTGAGGTGTCGGCTCGCACCTTTCGGAGGCCGGTATAACTTTGGAAGCGACCGTTAATTGCATTTACCGCATCGAAAATTGCGATATGCACGATCGCCATCGCGCGGCTCGCGCGTGTCGGCCCAAATTGCTCACCAAAGACGCGGTTCTCGCCAGCGACTACTGGCGTGTGATCAAGCCCGCTGGCGTTAATCGCGACTTCGTTCCAATGGCGGATCCGATCTGCGGGGCCAGCCCCGTGCGGAAATGGATGTTTGGTCAGTGATGGAACTTGAGGCGCGGGCTGATAACGCGGACCCCATGCTTCATTAAGGTTAGAGAAGCCCACTTGCGGCCAGGCAGAGTAGGCGAGACTCAAGGCGAAGATAGTTACCGTAAGAATTAATTTCAGGTTTCGGATCATGGCTAGTCGCGCGGCGCTTATGCCTTATCCCAATCTCCGTTTCAAGTTTAAAAACAGTCCGGGCGCGAAGATTCTGGCGTTACCTGCCATTTAACCCGGTTCCAGCAAATGCTTATGGATCGATTACCAGTCTTCATAGCTGCGCATCACACATATCAGCGTCGTCGTTGACATTTTGCGGAGCGCTACTTAGTCTCGCAGTCGTGCTTCGCTGCGCTGGTCGCATCGCCACAATTCTCGCGCTTTGTTGCGCGATCGGGTTGCATTGGATCGCTTTGCAGTCGGTCGCATGGACGACGATGATCATTGATTATTCGAAGCACGCGCCGCTGCGGCAAGCGATCACTCAAACGTTTGACGGCACCCATCCATGTTCGCTTTGTCACGCCGTCAATGCCGGAAAAAATTCCGAGAAGAAATCGGATCTCCCGTCGGTGACGCCAAAAATCGACATGATCTGTGTGCCGCACACGACTTCTTTGGCGCCGCCCTTTGTGCGTTTCGCGTACGCGAGAATTTCCTTTGTGGTTTGTGCGATTACGCGACCGCCGCTGGTTCCTCCGCCGCGGATGCTCTTGAGCTAATCGGCCATCGGTTGAACTGCGTCGCGCGTGTGCGCGGCTCGCAGCTTGCAGTCTACCATCAGGCAGCGCCGTCTTGGACGCGCACGAAGCTCAAATACCACAGGGACCCGGATGAGAATCCGTGGCTGCCTCGCAATCCAAAGGAATTTAAAAAATCAAAATATCTTTTCTTCGTTCTATCTTTATCTCGATTTTCTTGCGCGTCCCGCCGCTGGCACTTGCGTTCCTTACTGCCCTTTTTCTCTCAACTGACAAGGCTCTCTCGCACGGCTTTGCCGGCAAGCGCTTTTTCCCGGCGACGCTTTCGACCGATGATCCGTTTGTAGCCGATGAGCTTTCGCTTCCGACCGTTTCGAGCATCGTCACGCCGGACGAAGGCGGGACGCGAGACACCGAGCTCTCGGTCGAGATCGCCAAGCGCATCACGCCCGATTTCGGCATCGAGGCGGGCGAAACATTTCTAGTGCTTCACCCACACGGGGAGCGCTCGGTGAGTGGTTTTGGCAATCTCGAACTCGGCGCCAAATATGAGTTCTTCGAGAATGATGAACACGAAAGCATCCTTTCGCTGGGTCTTGGAGCGGAAGTCGGCGGCACCGGGAGTAAGCGCGTGGGTGCGGACACATTTAGCACGTGGACTCCGGCGCTGTTTTTTGGCAAAGGCCTGGGTGATTTGCCACAAAGCGTGTCGCTCCTTCGCCCGCTCGCGGTCACCGGCGTCATCGGCGTTGCGATTCCCGCGAGCGCGAGTACGCGCACATCCAGTATCAACGAAGAAACGGGCGAGACCGAACTGGACATTGAGCGCCACCCCAGCGTCCTGCAGTACGGCTTCGCTGTGGAATACAGCCTCATCTACTTGCAGGAGCAGGTGAAGAACATCGGCCTTCGAAAGCCTCTCGATCACGTGATCCCTCTCGTTGAGTTCTCCTTGGAAACGCCGCTCAATCGCGGGCAGCGGGGGCAGACCACCGGGACAATCAACCCTGGTGTCATCTGGTCGGGAAAATACTTTCAACTCGGCGCAGAAGCAGTCATTCCCATCAATTCACTCGCCGGCAGCAATGTCGGGTTCATCGCGCAGTTGCATTTCTACCTTGATGATTTGTTCCCGAAGAGTGTGGGGCGCCCCCTGTTTGGACGGAGGTATTAACTATGAAGCGTCTGCACTTTATCTTCCTCGTTCTTCTCTTCTCCGTCGCTGTGACAACGACGGCCGAAGCGCACGCGTTTCTCGACCACGCGAATCCGGCGGTCGGCAGCAAAGTGCACGGCTCGCCTGCAGAGGTGAAAGTCTGGTTCAGCGAGAAGCTCGAAGCGGCGTTCAGCAAGCTCCAGGTTTTCAACGAAGCTGGTCAAGAGGTCGACAACCGCAACCAGCGGCTCGACCCCGGTAACGCTGCTCTGCTCATCGTGAGTTTGCCGCCTCTCAGACCCGGAATTTACAAGGTCGTCTGGCACGTGGTCTCGGTCGATACGCATACTACCCAGGGCAGTTTCAAATTCGAAGTCATCCCTTAGCTCTGATTGTGATTTCGCGTTAGCCACGCTGATATGATTACGTCAATGAGCTTAGTTCGGGCGATTCACCTCGCCTCGTGCATGCTCCTGCTTTCAGGGTTTGTCTTTCGTTTGCTCGTGGCGCGCCCGGTCTTCACGAACGCGAAGAAAGATGCACGACTCGCTTTTGATCCGCTTGATCGAAGACTGCGGAACCTCGCAGCCTGGAGCCTGGCGGTCAGCTTTGTTTCCGGATGCTTCTGGTTCTGGCTCGTCGCGGCCCGAATGAGCGGCACGAATTTGATCTCGGCATTGCATCCAGAGATTTTGGGCACGCTATTGGCGCGGACTCAATTCGGCCGCCTTTGGGAAGTGCGCTTCGCGATCATAGCGGGACTTGTTGCACTTCTTTTTGTGAGGGAGCAATGGGGGCAGTTCGTCAAGCTGCTGTTCGCGGCGGCCCTGCTTGCCGCTCTCAGCCTCGCCGGACACGCAGGCGCGAGCATCGCTGAGGGACGCTTGATTCACCTCGTCAATGATGCATTTCATCTGATTGCAGCCGGCGCTTGGCCCGCCGGGTTGGCGCCGTTTGCGCTTTTTCTCGCGCAGGCTTTGCAGGCGGACCAGCCCGATGAAATGCAAATTGCCGCATCGGTCACGCGGCGGTTTTCATTTCTCAGTCTAGTTACAGTCGGAACTCTGGCGATCACTGGCGCCGTAAACGGTTACTTTCTTGTCGGCACACTTCATGCCTTGGTAGCAACTGTTTACGGACGGCTTCTTCTATTAAAGATCGCCCTCTTTGCCGCGATGGTGGTGATCGGAGCGTTCAATCTGCTCTGGCTAAAACCGCAGATCCTCGTCGCCGCGAAATCTACTGCATTGGGAGAATCATCCAAGCTTCTTCGTTCTCTGCGGCGTGCTGAGCGAACTCTTCCTCGGAACCATTGTGATCATAGTAGTCGGCGTGCTGGGAATCACGCCGCCCGCCGCTCACTTCGAAATGCCCACCGACGTCAGTAGTCCACACGACAGCAGCCGGACGTCCGCCGCGCAACGACTTAAAGTTTTATCGCCGGCGCTCAGATCGTCGCTTGGCCCAACCCCAAACGCGACAACTAAACAAAAAAACGGACGCCATGTTCACACGACGCAAAATCATCAAAACAGCAATCCTCA
>QHPD01000111.1 GCA_003218975.1 Verrucomicrobiota bacterium | reverse complement strand
TTGTTGTGAGTCTTTTCCGCTTGGCGAATTGCCGACGTGGAAGTAATTACAGTCATCTGAATATGGCGACGAAAACCGAGCAGAAACCCGGCGAAGATAAGTTGACCGCCGCACGAAATAAGAATCTCGATCTGGCAATTCAACAGATCGCGAAAGACTACGGCGAAGGCGCCATCATGCGTTTGGGCGGGGAGAAGATTGTTGATATCGATGTTATTCCGACTGGAAATATTTTGATTGATCGCGCGCTCGGAGTCGGCGGATTTCCGCGCGGCAGGGTTGTCGAAGTTTTCGGCCCGGAATCATCTGGTAAAACAACGCTTGCACTTACCGTCGTTGCCCAGGCGCAAAAGCGCGGCGGTCTCGCGGCGTTCATCGATGTGGAGCATGCGCTCGATCCGCAATACGCAAAAAGACTCGGTGTCGATCTTGATGATTTGCTGGTTTCGCAGCCGAGCTCAGGCGAAGAAGCGCTACGCATTTGCGAAACCCTGGTCCGCTCCAATGCGCTCGACGTCATTGTGGTCGATTCAGTAGCGGCGTTGGTTACTAGGGCGGAGTTGGAAGGCGAGATTGGAGACGCGACCGTCGGCGCGCAAGCGCGATTGATGAGCGCTGCTTTGCGGAAACTCACATCGCTCATTTCAAAAGCTCGGACCTGTTGCATTTTCACGAATCAAATTCGGGAAAAAATCGGCGTCATGTTCGGAAACCCGGAGACGACGCCCGGCGGCAAGGCGTTGAAGTTTTACGCAAGCATGCGTGTCGATATTCGAAGGATCGGCGCGATCAAGCAGACCGACGGCGTTGTCACGGGCAATCGCACCCGTGTCAAGATTGTGAAGAACAAGGTCGCGCCTCCGTTCACGGAGGCCGAATTCGACATCATGTATAACGAGGGAATTTCATCTACCGGCGCCCTTCTCGATCTTGCGCTGGAAAAACAAATTATTGAAAAGCGAGGCTCCTGGCTGAACTACAAAGGCACGCAACTCGCCCAGGGGCGCGACGCAGCCAAAGAGGCTTTGAAAAATGATTCAGCTCTTTACAAAGAGATCGAGGCGGCCGTGAAAGCCAAGCTCGACGAGGAAAAGAGCTAATCTAGATTTGGCTGCCAAAGCGTGACCGAATCCTGAACGCGCATTGCCTGGCGCAGTGCGTTCGCACATCCAAGCCGCCTAAAGATTTTACGAGATGGCGAAATCCACCTCGAGTCGGCGCACCGATGACAAGTGCCGAGGGAATCGCGAATGATAATAAGAGTCGTATCCGTTTGGCGAAGTCCGTTTTTGATTTTCACCGAGCGCTAATTTAACGCAGCGCTTGCAAATCCGGGCGCGATCCGCTTCGGTGAAGTCATGTTTCCCTATATTGCGTTGAGCAAGGAGAAGGCGTGGCAGCCGGGCCCTTATGAAGGAGTTGAGCTGATGATTTTGCACCAGCAGAAGAGCACAGGCGGACTCGTAGTGCTGCGCAAGTTCAAAGCCGGATTTACCATTCCGGCACACACCCATTATGATGCGAATGAATGGGCTTACATTCTGTCCGGCGAATGGGAAGAATCCGGCGTCGCGTACGGTACAGGCACACTGTTTTTTGCGCCCAAAGGAGTTCGTCACGGGCCGCACATCGCGCGCACCGAAGTAATCAGCCTGACAGTATTTGACGGACCGCTGACCGTTGGATGAACTGTGAACGTTATGATGCCGATTGAGCATGACGATCCCATCAACGCAAGGATCCTTGCGATTTCCGAGGATAAAATCGAAGGCTTCGTGCGCGAGCCGTTCCAGGAAATTGCGCGCCGCTCAGGCGTAGATGTCGATATAGTGATGGCTCGCATCGCGGCAATGTTGCGCGCGAGGACGATCCGCCGTGTTCGTCAGACATTGCTCGCCACGAATCTGGCCGACGGCGCGCTCGTGGCTTGGAAAGTCCCGGAGGACAAGATCGACAATGCCTTTGACTGGATGTTCCAACGCGACCCATTTTCGGGTCATGTGGTCCTACGCTCTACCGACACCGTCACGGCCGGATCGGACTACAAATTATGGACAACGGTGAAAGTACCGCATGGATTTTCGTTGGAGCAGCATTGCGGACTGCTCACCGAAAAAGTCGGTGCTAAGCGTTTCCGGGTTATGCGGGCAAAAGGAATCTTTGCGCTCGGCGTTGGCCATGTCCGCCGAAAAACAATTGAGCCCGGGAGCAAAGCGGATCAGGCGGCCAAAATGATTCCGGTGCAAACGGTCGCGCTGAACGAGCGCGAGTGGGGCGTTCTGCTCGCGCTGAAGCGCGAATTTACGCCGGAAGAGATCAGACCGACGCCTTGGCTTGCACGCGCGAAGGAAGCCGGGATCTCGCTCGATGAATTTTATCGGATCGCCGAAGAACTAAATGCCCGCAAGGTCATCGGCCGCTTCTCGACCTTCCTGGAACACGTCAAACCATCTGCCGGTGGTGTGCGCGTCACGCGATTCAACGGGCTTTTTCATTGGGCGGTACCGGCGGGGCGTGAAGTCGAAGCAGGTGGCGAAGTCGGCCGGCATCACATTCTAACTCATTGTTACTGGCGCGAAGCCGGACCCGAATTCAAAAATGTCAATATCATGGCAGTTGCCCACGGAACCGATAAAAAACGGCTTCTCGATCATAAAGCCGCAATAGATCGACATCTTTATTCGGGCGGTATCCCGGTTTCTTACACGAACGTGTTCTGGGGAGGGCGCAGCGAGATCAAGCCGTCGGAAATTTCGCCGAAAGCGTATCGCGATTGGCTCGCTTCGTACGCGAAAGGAACCGCCGCCCGTTCATAACTGATTGCTCAGCACGACGTAAGTGCCCGATGCGGTGACCTGATGATAAATGTGAAAGCGTTCGGTCAGTAACTTTTTCCAGTGATCGACACGTTGTTGCTCCGCAATTAGATAAACGGCGTTGCTCCCGTCCCACCTTTTCAATACCTCATCTTCGTTCAGGAAAATGTCGAGCGACGGTTCGCCGATCGGGGCTTCTTTCTCGCGGTTCTGATTCACGATGAAAAATTTCCGGTTCAGATAAAAGATCAGGCTGCTACTATCTTCGAGCGGGCCTTCGAAGAGCGTCTCGTCATTTTCATCAAGCCGCGTGTTCAGAAAACGACCCAGCTCGGCGAGTGAAAAGTAAGGTGCCATTTTGGCGACGCCTTCCATCATGCCGAGCCCGGCGGGAATCATCGCGATCGCCAGCACCACGGCGGCAAGTTTCTCCCGTTGCCTGAGAATAAAATAAAACGTGATGAATGAGAGAGAAACTAAAGAGCAAGCGGTGATCGTGAGCATGGGGCGAAGAGCCAACCAGGTCGAGACCGGCATGTCGTGCAAGGCTTTCCAAGCTGTCCAGCGTTCGTCCATGGCACCCCAATGGCCGTTGAGTGTGTGCGCGGCGTTGAAAGCTAAAAAAGCAAGCGCCAAGCTTATGATCCCCACCAGACTAACGGCCACCGCGCCCACAGCGCGCCATCCTCTGGGCATTCTGTCCCATGCCACCGCTGCCCAGAGGGCCAGCGCACTCCACATGCTCATCGAATAGTAATCCTGGCGTTGACCGAGAAAAAGCAGCGGCACAAAGACAATCCCCATCCAGCAAAGCGAAAGCGTATCGGAAAATTCGATTTCACGCGGCCGGATCACGCGTCGCCAGGCAAAAATGAGACCCGGCAAAAGCGCGATCGACCACGGGAACCACCACGCTAAATGCATCAGCAGAAATTCGGAGGCCGGCACCCCTTTGAAATCGTGCGTTGCGTCGTCAAGCCCCCGCAGATGGCCCAGCCATTCCGAACCGACCAGATAATGAAAATATCTGGGAAAATGCCACTGCACCCAGATGTGCCAGGGTGCAACGATCAACAAGAAAATCGACAAATATTCCCAACGCAGGAGCGCCCGAAAACGCACCCGGGCTTCATGGTGAAAAATTGAAAGCAGAAGGAAAATCGCTGCCGGATAAACGATGCCGAGCAAACCTTTGCTAAGGCAGGCGAAAGCGCTACAGATCCAAAAGCCTGCGAACCAGACCCGTCGATGCTTCCGGCGCTGGTAACCGCAAAGCGCACAGAAGATCGCCCCTGCCAGAAATGCGGTGAAGAGCGGTTCGGGCATAACGATCCGCCCGAACAAAAACGTACCGCAAAAGCTGAGATAGATCATGCCTGCGATAAAGGCGCGCCAGTAATCAGTGAGCCGCTCGCCGATCAAGAAGACCAACGCAACCGAGGCGACAACTGCGAGTGCCACTGGCAAGCGCGCCGCGGCAGAACTTACGCCGAAAAGTTTAAACGAAAGAATAATAAGCCAGTAGAGTAGGGGAGGTTTTTGCAAGCGCGGGACCCCATCATTAGTAGGCAGAAGCCATTGATGCGTTTCCACCATTTCTTTGGCCGCGCCGGCATACTGTCCTTCGGTCTCGCTGTAAAGATCGCCCGAGCCTATCGTGGCGACGTGCAAAAGAGCTGCTAGGGCAATCAGAAGCACAAAGAGCGCGTGCCGCGTTGGCGGGGGAGGGAGCGCCGGCGGCTCGAGAAGAGTTTCTTCAATTCTGAAAGTTCGCGTGCCAGCGGTCATCGGTTTCTCAGCCTGTTGGCCGCTTGTTTGTTTTCAGGCCGCGATACTTCTTCCAGCTCTCGGGTAAAGGGAGCAACTTTCCCGCTGGCATCGCGGTTAGGGCCAGCGATTGTCGGCACTCGACAATCAGCGCGTTGTCCTTCAGTCGAGTGATGCGAAATGCGCACCAGAAACGCACGCGTTCCACTCGATCCAGCCAGCCCTCGATGGCGAGTCGATCGCCAAGCTTGGCACCACGACGATAGGCGATCTCCGTGTGGATAACCACCGGGTAGCGTTGCGTCTCGGCCATTTCTACAAGAGCGAGCCCGAGCTTTTCGGCAAGGAGTGTGCGCGCGATCTCAATGAACCGCAGGTAGGCAATATTCGAAACGACACCACCGCAATCGGTATCGAAAAACATCACCTGCACTTCGGTGCAAATATGCGGGGGTTTTGAATTCACGGACTAGAGATTATCCACGAAAAAAGAGCATTGAAACTGAATATGGCAGGACGGGGTAGTGTTACGTGCGCTTCGCGGAAAACCGCGACGCCCAGCGCAAGATCGGCATTGGCGTCATGCGAACCAGAAGCATGCTGAGCTTCATCTTCAAACCTGGAATGATGAGTGGCCGATTGGACTCCAGCGCTCGAAGCGCATCCCGCACGACCTGTTCGACCGTGACAACAGCAAATTCCGGGGCGTTTTCCACTGGTCCCTCCGAGCGCTTTGCGACCTCCTGAAATTCGGTGCGTACCGGACCAGGGCAAAGGGCGCAGACGGTCACACCGGTTCCACGGACTTCGGCATGCAGCGCTTCGGAGAAGCTTGTGACGTACGCTTTGCTTGCGGCGTAAACTGCAAAGCCGGGTATGGGAAGAAAGCCCGCCGACGAGCTGACGTTTAAAATGCCTCCACGCTTTCTGGCGATCATTTGCGGAAGCAGATGGCGGGTTAGAGAAGTGAGCGCGACCATGTTTACTAGCATGATTTGCTCGTTGCGCCTTGAATCCGAAGTCGCAAACGAACCAATATCGCCCAGACCCGCGTTGTTGATCAAAAGATGGACATCGATTTTTTCGTGATCGAGCCAAGCCATTAAGTCCTTCAATTGCCTCGGTTCGGCCAGATCGGTTCTCCGAACGTGAACAACGAGATTTGGGTGCTGCTGCGTCAATTCGTCGCGCAGCTCATTCAATTGTTGTTCGCGCCGTGCCAGCAAGATGAGCGATCGCATCCGGCCAGCGAGTTGCCGCGCAAATTCGCAGCCAAGTCCGGCAGAAGCTCCGGTGATGAGCGCGCTGTCTCCGTCGAGTTTCATTTCGTAATTTTAATGGAGCGGGGAACTCGTGCGAGTTTGGAGCCTTCAGTGGGCCTCGCAGAACTCTACCTTTCGTCTCATTCGCGTAGCGATTCGATCTCGCGCTTGCTCAGCGAGCGCCAGTCGCCACGCGGCAGATCCCCGAGACGCAGGTTCGCGATCCGGATGCGCGCGAGGTGTCTCACTTGATAACCGACTGCATCGAACATGCGACGAATTTGCCGGTTGATTCCTTGTCTTAAAACAACGCGCAGGCGGGTCGGCGTTAACGAACGAAGACGCTCGATGCGCGCGCGTTCTCCATCAAGAAAAATTCCTTTTAGCAACTTCGGCGCTAGCGCGCGGTCCCACGCTCGATCCAGCTTCACCTCGTATTCCTTGTCAATCTTGTAGCGCGGATGAATGAGTCGCTGAGCGAGATCGCCGTCACTGGTAAGAAGAAGCAGGCCTTCGGTCTGCGCATCGAGGCGCCCAACGTTGAAGAGGCCTGAAAACCTTTGCGGCAGAAGGTCGAAAATGGTGTCGAGGGCGTGCACATCTTTTCGGGTCGAAACGAAGCCCGCCGGCTTATGCAGCATAATCGTGAGCGGGGGTTGTGCATGCAGAAGTTTGCCGTCCACTTTTACGCTGTCTCCTGCGGTCGGTTGCGCGCTGAAGTTCGTGCAAATTTTGCCGTTAATGATGATGCGGCCCGCGGCAATGAGTTCGTCGCAATAGCGGCGCGAACCAACGCCTGCGGCGGCGAGGAAACGATTGAGGCGCACGGCAAGTTACAAGAGTTAAAAAAGTGAACTCGTTACAACGGGCCGGCCTTCTAACTTTGTAACCCTTTAACGGCTAACTCTCACGCGGAGCGCATCACGCTTCGGACTTGGTCTTCGGTAGGCCGATGACTTTGCTGCCTTCCTTCCAGTGGCCGCGTTTTTTGAGAAGCTCGACCCGCTCGAAACGCTTTAGGACATTGCGCTTGGCGGCGATGGTGCTCGACCCTTTTAAACTGCGATGTTGCGACATAAACTGCTCGGTACGAAAACGAAGCCCGCACATTAATCCCTGACCCAAATTTTTCAAATCGATACTCCGAACATTTCTGTGTACAAGCGATTGAGATCGCGCAGGACTGTGACTGCGAACCGCTGACGATCGATTTGGCGATCTAACGCGATCGCCAGCGAAATTGCCCGGTCGCGTAATTCTATGGAGAAATCCTCGATTGCATGATTGACGTTGATCCCGATGCCTACAATGGCCAGATGCCCTGCTTTTTCCTGGGCGCGCATTTCTACCAGAACGCCCGCGATTTTGCGGCCATGAACCTGAACGTCATTGGGCAGCTTAATCGTCGGCTCGAGTGGAAACTCGCTACGGATCGCACCGGCTATGGCTTCCGTCGCCCAAGTAGTAAGCCGCGACGATTTATTGAGCTCGATCCTGGGGCGTAACAAAACCGAGAACCAAAGCCCCTTGCCGGCCGCCGATTCCCAGCGATTCCCTCGCTGACCGCGTCCGGAGGTTTGATGTTCGGCAAACAGAACCAGGCCCTCCTTGAAATTTGGCATCGCGATTTCTAAAAGCGCGTCGTTCGTAGAGCCAACACGGTTGAGCACGATTATCTGTCGACCAACGATGGCTCCATCGAGATCGGCTTCCATCTCGTGAGCGCTCAAGAGATGTGCCACCTTAACTAGGGACATGGGTCATTTCCAAGCCGATATCGATCGCACGGGCTCCGTGCGTGAGACTTCCTACCGAGATGTAATCCACTCCAGTGGCTGCGATGCGGCTGACGTTCCTCAGAGTGATGCCCCCGCTTGCTTCAAACTGGATATTGTCCTTTCGCAGCGCGACAGCCTCCCGAATTTGCGCCGGCGTCATGTTGTCGAGCAGGATCACGTCTATGCCTTCAATTTCAACGAAGGCGCGGACTTGTTCCAGATCCTCCGCCTCCACTTCGATGCGAATGTTTGGCCGTTCCTGGCGGAATTGCTTGATTCGCTCCGCAAACGCGGAGAGTCCCTCAAACCTTGCCAGGTGATTGTCTTTCACAAGCACCATGTCGTATAGACCAAAGCGATGATTCCCGCCGCCGCCGGCTAGCACTGCGGCTTTTTCCAAGGTTCGCAGGCCGGGAGTGGTCTTTCGTGTATCAACAATTTTGGTGGCGTGATTTCCCACGGCATCCACAAATTGGCGTGTGAGCGTTGCGATACCGCAGAGGCGCTGTAGAAAATTCAGTGCAACGCGTTCGCCCTTTAGAATAGAGCGTGCTAGGCCCCGCACCTCGATGATCGTATCGCCGGCAGCGACTTCTTCGCCGTCGTGGCGAAGATTGTGTATGTCTAGTGAGGGATCGACCTGCCGGAAAACTTTCGCGACAACGCCGGTGCCCGCCACAATCGCCTTTTCACGCGCAATAATACGCCCGCTGGTGTGCAGCGTCTCGGGCACGAAGAAATCAGTCGTAATGTCGCCCGCGCCAATGTCTTCTTTGAGCGCGGCAGCGATTGGATCGTAGCGGTCAGGTTTCATGGTAGTTCGTCTGGGCTTTGGCTTGGTAAATGCGTCGGCCATGCACCAAGTTTTCGCATTGGCGCGTCGCCCGCCACGATAAATGCAAAGCCTTTTTGCGGTTGACCCAGAGGGATTAGGAAGAAAAAAGATTCGGGCAGCGCACGTTAGGAGAAACAACGAATATCAGAAACACGTACAACCGCCCGAATCGCCTTAACCTGTTGAGTTGGACAGCGGAACTCGCGCGGCGTTCGAACTTTTTTACGAAAAATTCGTGAGTGTGGCGCGAGCGTTCCCGCTCGGCCCACGACATCGCAAACGGGGACGCTTGCGCTGAGTTTTTCGACGGGCGCTCCAACATGGCGGCCTACAGCAAATTACCCGGGCTACCGGCTCTCGCCCGCGCCGCCTCATCGCGGACTTCCTGGAGCAGCGATTTAAATTCACATTTCTCCAGTGCGGCGATCAGATTGGGATAATCCGGCTTAATTCGAAGGTCATCGATTGCCACGTGCAGATCGAGATGGCAATCCAGATCAATCATCTTCCGATTTTGCAAAATTTGCTCCCGCGCGTTGGCGAGTTTTTCGCGGGTACGCTCGCTTTTCACCTTATCGATGTTAGCGAGCAACTGTTCCAACCCGCCAAATTCGCGAATCAACGCTGCCGCAGTTTTGCGACCGAGCCCGGCCCCTGGGATGTTATCGACGGAATCACCGGTTAAGGCGAGGACGTCGCCTATAAGCCTCGGTGAGACATCCCATTTTGCCGTCACCTCCGGCTCGCCGAGCAATGCGAACGCGTCCTTCGGCGACGCGAGATCCGCTTTTGCTGTCGTATAAACTTTCACACACGGCCCCACCAGTTGATAGAGATCCTTATCATTGGTTGCGAGCACCACTTTCGTGCCCGGGCGCTTGCATGCCGCAATGGCATAACAGCCCATTAGATCGTCGGCCTCGGTATTCGGCAGCGAAATATTTTTGAATCCGAGCAATGGAGTCAGCGTCTCCTGGATGAATTCGAGCTGCGGAACCATCGGCTTGGGCATTTCCTTGCGCGTCTCCTTGTAAGCCGGCTGCAACTTTACACGCCGCTCCGGCATGCCTTCGTCCCAAAATACCGCGCCAAACTCTGGCTGGAGATGTTTGAGCATCAGCCGCAGCGTCTTCGCAAACCCGAAAATTGCGTTTGTCGGTTCCCCTCGCGAGTTAGAGAGATTCGGGATCGCAAAAAACGAGCGGTAAACGTAGTAATGACCGTCGATCAGAAGAAGCTTCACAGCCTGGAACATAGGCGCCCATGCTTGTGCGGCCAACCCCGAAAGCGTTCCGGGCTATTCGTTATACGCGAGATGTTGCTTCAACTCGATGACGACGCCACTGGATCTGAGAACGACGCATTTGGTTCCGCGTGACGCTCCAATGCGCGGAATTTCGCGAGTGCAGTAGTGCGCTAGCAACTGCCCGTCCCGACGCAGTACGTCGATGCTGTCCGCAACGTGACCAAAACCGACAGGCTTAATTTCACCGGGCTTGAGCGTGAAGGCCTGAGCAACCCCCCAACCGTATTCGACGATCTTGATCGAACGATGAAGCTCGTTGACGTAGCCTAGGCCGAACGTGTCGCAACCAGCAACGAGAGAATTACACGCACAGCTTCATAGACCTAACAAGGCTCATACGGAGAAGCTTCTTCTAACAGATGAAACCGTTAACTTATTTTCAGCCGCCGGCGACGACGCGGATGAATTCGATGCGGTCGCCTTCGGCTAATGGTCGCTCTGCCCATTCGTGTCGATGCACGGCGAGACCGTTGTGTTCCACCAAAATAGATTGCCCCGGCAATTGATAATGGTCGATTAGCTCCGCGATCGTTTTTGCTTCGCGGGCATCGATTGATTCGCCATTGAGTGAGATTTTCATCATCTAAGGATTCTGCCCTCGGCGGTCGGAGACTGCCGCTACAGCTGAAACCGTCATGCGCCGCAGAGGGCCTGGTCCCAATCTTTCCAAACCGGTTCGAGTCCGCGACGGCGAAGAACTGCGGCGATTTCGGCGGGGGAACGTTCGTCGCTGATTTCGAATTGGCCGGTGGCGAGTTGATCTTCGCCGTCCTGGTATTCCGGCGCGACGATGCGGCCGCGCACGGTTCGATGGAGATGTTCGCGGCCTTGCCGGGTATAACCGCCGGGCTCGGTGTGGCTGCCGGCGCTCATCATCGTCACGCCGATTAACGCGAGCGAGTCCCGCAGCGGCGCGCGCTCGCGGGTGCTCAGCACAATGCCAAGCTGCGGAAAAGTAATCCGTAATGCACAAACCAACTGCGCGAGTTCGCGGTCGGTCATCGAGAAAAGCGGACGGAATCCGCCGGCGGCCGGCCTTAACCGGGGCAAGCTCACGGTGATTTGCGTCTGCCAGCAGCGTTTAAACAAATGTTCCAAATGCGCTGCGAGAGCGATCGCTTCATCTTGCCAGCGCGTTAAACCGATGAGCGCACCGACGCCGAGCCGACGAAAACCGGCGGCATAACCGCGCTCGGCGCAATCGAGCCGAAAATTAAAGTCGCGTTTCGGCCCCGCGGTATGCATTTCTACATAAACGCCGCGATTGTACGTCTCTTGATAAACTACAAGTCCTTCCGCGCCGGCTTCGACAATCGACACATAATCCTCCGTTTCCATAGGCCCGACCTCGATGGAAATCGATGAAAAATCTCGCGTGAGTGCCCGCACGCATTCAGCAAGGTAGTCACAGCTCACAAATTTGGGATGCTCGCCGGCTACGAGAAGGATCTGGCGAAATCCCTGACGAGCGAGATGCTGCGCTTCGGCGACGACTTCATCGATGTCGAGCGTAACGCGAAGGATCGGATTGTCGCGCGAGAAACCGCAATACCGGCAATTGTTGATGCACTCGTTGGAAAGATAAAGCGGAGCGAAGAGGCGCATCGTCCGCCCAAAATTTTGCAGCGTGAGCGAGCGCGAAAACTGTGCCATCGCTTCGAGCTCTTGATCCAATTTCGGGGCGATCAGATGTTCGAAGCGCTGAACCAGCTCCGATTTCTTCAGAGCCAGATTGTCCAGGGTCTCGATGAACGACATCAAAATAATTTCGTGCGCATCCAGGCGTTCGCAAATCTAATCATTCGCAAACGCCATTGATAAACGAATAGACCTACGTTTAACGCGTACAAAAAAGCGGCGTCCGGATTTTCGGACGCCGCTTTAACCAAATGTGACGTTCGACTCTTAAAAGGCGAAATTCACGCCTGTGCGGACCATGCCGAAGTTGTTGTCTGGACCGTTGATAAAGTTCCAACTGAAATCACTGACCCAGCCGATGTGCGGCGTAAAGCGAACTTCCAAGCCTGCGCCAACCTGGCCAATTCCCTCTGACTCAGACTCCGTATGACCAACTGTCTTGACAATGTCGAAGCCCTCGCCCCCGTTGCTAATAAGCCCACCGGGTCCTGTTACAGGAAATCCGGCGGCGTTTTCGCGGAACAACACATTGATCGGCCTCTGGCCACCGCCAAAGATTCCGCCGCCGCCACCGAAGATGTAAGGTGAAAAACGTGAGCAGTGGAACGGGTAACGCAGGGTCAATGTACCCAGCACCGCTCCGATGCCCTTGTTTACGTTGTGAAAGGTGTCCTGGAAAATCCCGTCGCTGAAGTCGACGAAAATATTTTCGCGTGCCTGTCTCGAATCGACCATCCAACCTTCAACCCCGACGCCGAAGTAACGGTGGAAGAAGTATTTCGCATCGATACCACCGCCCCAGGCATGATCGGATAACATGTAGCGGTCATCTTGCCAATTGTTTGCCGTAAAAATGTAGGTGCCCCACAGGCTTACGTTAAACTCCTGATCGGCGTACCACTCCGGGCACGGAGGTGGACCGGCCACCTGTTTCATTTCCTTCCCACCATATTCGACACCCGCAAACGTGACCGAACCGAGTGCAGCAACGCCGCAAAGGCCCAACAGTAGTTTTTTCATGTTATTTCTCCTTTTGGTTAAGTTTGTTTCTACTCCAAACATTTTGGAGCCACAAGTCAATAACGAAATTGGCTCTTTTTGTCTAGATGCCGCGAGTTTGAGCGGGCCAATTACAAATTGCAAGAAATATTTTAGGAAATTTTCTTGCTCTAGGCCTTGAGCTCCGCCCCGGTATTTGCATCGGTGATGATGAACTTTTCCTGGTGAAAGCCGGGATCGCCGCGGAACACAAGCCGCCCGGCGTAACGGCGCTCCAGATCGATAAGCAATTCCTCATCCTCTTCCTTTAGTCGCTTAAGCACGTCTGGATTCAGAATCACCCGAAAATCATGCACGCTGTCTTGATATTTCCGCATGACCGTATTGAGAGTCCGATGCAGTTCCACGCTTGTAGTCATGGAAGTTTTCACCACTCCGCGACCGCCGCAGTAGGGGCAGTTCTGGTAAATAGTTTCACTGAGGCTCTGCTGCGCCCGTTGGCGAGTCATTTCCATCAGACCAAGTGGCGAAATCGGAAGGACATGTGTCTTGGCCTTGTCGCGCTTAAGCCGTTCCTTCATTAGGTTGTAAACCATTTGCAGGTCTTTGCGGCTCTTCATGTCGATGAAATCGCCTATGATCAAACCACCGATATTACGCAGCCGAAGCTGACGGGCGATTTCGTCCGCCGCTTCCAAGTTTGTTTGCAAAATCGTTTTCTCTACGTCGCGCCCACCCTTGTTGCGGCCAGTGTTGACGTCGATGGCCACCAAGGCCTCAGTCTCGTCGATCACAATGTAGCCGCCGCATTTGAGCCACACCTGCCGATGAAAGGCGTCGTCGATTTGTTTTTGCACGCCATAGGCCTCGAAAATCGGCGCGGCGCTGTCGTAAAAGCGGATGCGATTGCGCGCCCGGCGGGAAATGTGACCAACCATGTCGAGCATGCGGTTGGTCGATTCGCGATCGTCGCAGACGACTTCATCGATCTCTTCCGTTAGAAAATCGCGGACGGTCCGCTCAACCAAGTCCGGTTCCTCAAAAACGCGGCACGAGGCGGGAGAATCGCGGATGAGCTGTTCAACCTTGGCCCACTGATCGAGAAGGAACCGCAGATCACGGACAAAATAGCGGGCGCGCTGCCCTTCGCCGACTGTGCGGATAATGACGCCGACGCCGTCTGGAGTGTCGAGCTGGCGCAAAATGTTGCGGAGACGCTCCCGTTCCTTCGGATCTTCAATTTTTCGGGAAATGCCGCTCCGGTCGCTGAACGGCATCAAGACCAAATAGCGCCCTGCGAAGCTGAGATTGGTGGTGACGCGCGGTCCCTTTGTCCCGATGGGACCTTTAGTGACTTGCACGATTACGTCGGAGCCGACTGGGTAAATATTTGGGATATCTTTGGCTGTAATTCGTTTGCGGGGCCGCCTGTTTGCAGGTCGGTCGATTTCCTCGATTCCACTGTCGAGCGCAGCCGGAATCGCGTCCCAAAAATGGAGGAACGCGTTTTTCTCGAAGCCGATGTCCACAAACATCGCCTTCAGGCCCATCTCGATGTTTTTGACTCTGCCTTTGTAAACGCTGCCGACAATGTTCCGCGAAGTTTTACGCTCGACGCTGTATTCTTCGAGCCGGCCATTCTCGAGCAACGCGACGCGGGACTCGAGTTTCTCTACGCTGAGTATGAGCTTGTTCCCCGTTTTGCGCGAAGCAAGCCCCAAAATTTTTTTTACCTTGTCTATCATAAAATTGAAGAGGTTGACCGATCAGAAGCGGAATCGCCCGGAGGTTCTGCGACAGCGTTTCTAATCGAGAGTTCATCGTATTCCACGCCGGCGAGCCGGCGGCGGCGTTGGTGCAGGCGCTGGTGGCCGGCGAATTCCAAAGAGTCGTTCAAAAAAGTTGCGCGGCTGCGGCGCTGCCACGGGAACGGCGCGCCCCGCAGGAACTGCAGCCCGTCGCCTTACTTGCCCTCGAGAGTCCGCTTCAGGTTCTACATCCGGCGCTGCATCCGAACTGGCCATCTGAGCCGTGGCATTTTGCGACTCATCGGCATTTTCTTCGTCGCCGCTGGGAATGTTCCCTCCGGCGTAATTCACATCCTTGAGCATTTGAAACGGATTGGCCTTGTGCGCAGGCGAGAGCCAGGTGACCTGCATATCGAACTTACCTTCATCCAACGCGAGCGCCCGTTCCAAAATTCTCGTGGCAACTGGGCCAGCGACGCTGCCGCCGTGCTCACCGCCTTGGACCATGACCGCAACAACATACTTGGGATTCTCGAAAGGCGCGAAACAGGCAAACCACGCAACGGTATCCTTGTGCCCGCGATCGGTGGCTTGGGCAGTGCCAGTCTTGCCCGCAACCTGCACATCTTTCAAACGCGCTCTTCCACCGGTTCCGCCCTCTTCATTAACAACTTTCCAAAGGCCTTTGCGCACGAGTTCGATTTTGTCAGGCGAGAGTTCCTTGCGCAGGTCGGATCGCACTTGCGGCGTCTGCGGCACCGCGACGTTGCCGTGCTCCTCCAGCACAGGAGAGCCATCTTGCTTCAAGACCTTATCCACCAGACGCGGATAATAGCAGATGCCGCCGTTAGCGATCGTCGCGTAGGCCATTGCTAATTGCAGTGGCGAAACCAGAGTGTAGCCTTGGCCGATTGAAACGTTCGCCGTTTGCGCCTGCGACCATCTCTCCTGCGGATGGTGAATTTGCATCCATTCAGGCCCTGGCAAATTGCCAGTTTGTTCACCGGTGAGTCGCAGACCCGATTCTTCGCCAATTCCCAACATTTTTCCAACGGTGTCGATCGACTGAATGCTGGCTGCGTTTCCGTACTGATAGAAAAAAGAATCACACGAGACCTTGATCGCATCGACCAACCCCAGCGTGCCGTGCGTGTAATGCTTTTCGGCCGCCCAGCATTGGAAAAAGTGGTCGCCATAACTCACACCGCCACCGCAATTGTAGCGGGCATTTGCAAGATTTCGGCGCAATCCGGCGAGCGACGTGATGAGTTTGAAAGTTGAACCGGGTGGCAACGCGCTGATCGCACGATTGACCAGCGGGTCGGCTTCATCTTTTTGCAGCGCTTTCCAATCTTTGGCTTTGATACTGGGGATAAATTTATTTGGATCGAATGAGGGCACTGAAGCCATCGCAAGAATGTTGCCGTTATTCGGGTCGACAACCACTGCTCCGCCACGACCCACGGCCCGTAATGCCTCCTCCGCGATCGATTGGATCCTCGCATCCAGCGTAAGGAAAACATTCGCGCCTTGTTGCGGCGGATCTTCACGCAAGATTCCTTCGATTGTTCCCTTGGCACTTTTGCGCAAATACCGCATTCCGGGTTTCCCGCGCAGATATTCATCCATTGACTTTTCGATATTCGATTTCCCTTCCACGTCCGCTTGGTAAAACGTGAATTTTCTTGCTTCCTCCTTGTCAACGTCGTCCGGCATACCGACGTAACCGAGAAGATGCGCGGCCAGCGCGCCATAAATATAAGAGCGCACCGGCTTGATGGCGATGTCCACCCCAGGCAACCCGACATCGTGTTCAGAAAATTTCGCCATAGTTGGGAAATCGATGTCCTTGATGTAAGAGAACGGAACTTCAGTGTCGTTGCGATAATGTCGCTGCAGCCGGTTGGAATTGTAGTCGCGTGCCAGATCAAGATCGTTCAGTCGCGGGATGATGCCGTCATTGACGATCTTGATGATGTCCGGCTCCTTCATGTCTTTTGGCATTCCGTTGATGGTCGCTCGATATTCCGTCAGCGGCGGTGAACCGAAGCGCTCGCGATAGCCTTTGACCATCTCCGGCAAATAAAAATCCACCTCATAGCTCGCGCGATTCTGGACCAGTGTCAGGCCGTTGCGGTCTTTGATTTCGCCCCGTACAGAGGGAATTCGGACGGTTGCCTGAGAGCTGGTGCGCAATTGCGCAGTCCATTCGACGCCATGGGCTACTTGGATCCACCAGAGCCGAAGGCCTAGCGCGCCCATGCCCAGCAGCATAAATAGGGCGAGGAACTGAATGCGGAGACGCCAATTATTGCGGTGACGGTTCATTCGAAACGCCCCCTTTCAAGAACGTATGAATAGCCAGTCATCCGTGCCATCCATTGTAAAAACAAAAACACGATCGGCGCTAATGCCATGGCGATGAGGCCGGGCCCGCCGATTTGCCACCAAACTTCGCGGGTGAAAATAGGAGAGCCACGTCGGAATGCGATCATCAGGTATTGCGTCAGAACTATCAATGACGTGCCGACGCCACTCAGGATACAATGCACTTCCCAGTGGCCACGGGCAAAGAGCGGTCTCAGGCCGTGCATGAGTCCCGCCAGCACGCCGTACAAAAGTATCGATGATCCCGCTGAGATTTCAACTTTTCCCCCAATCACCTGCACCGTGAGCGCATCGAGCAGAAGGCCGGCGCATAAAGCAAGCGCCAGCATGAGCGGAAACGGCAGCGCCATTGCCCCGTAAAAAACGATCACTGGCACAATGTAAACATGCGCGTCGTAAAGCCAGGGCAAGACTGGGATGAAGAATTCCGCAATCTGGGCAATTACTACCAGAACCAGCAGCAGAAGAAAAAAGATCATTTGCGACCGGTCACCACGAACACGTCCTCCAAATGCGAGAGATCTACCGCTGGCGTCAACTGCGCTTGTCCATCGAGCTCGCGTACGCGAAAACTTTTGACAGCGCCGATAAGCAAACCAGATGGGAAAACGCCACCCATACCGGAAGTATAGACTTTTTTGCCCGGTTTGAGGTCAGCTTGTTTCGACAAAAAGTTTAGATCTAAGCTCGGATTCAATCCAGCAGTCACGCGCTCGCCCGAGACGATCCCTTGTTCGCGGCTTCCTTCTACTGAGGCCGCCAATTTGCAATTTTCATCCGAAATCAAAAGAACGACTGAGATGCTATCGCTTACGGACGTCGTTTTGCCTATTAATCCTTCATCTGTCACCACTGGCGTGTCCGGCTCGACACCGTCTCGCTTCCCGCGATTGATGGTGACAGTTCGCCACCAGGTCGAAGAATCACGCGTGATTACTTCGGCAGCGATCAACTTGAAGACGGATCGCTCGCGGTAATTGAGCGCATGGCGCATACGATTGACTTCATGTTCGACGTCGCGCAAAGCCTGGTTGGTGGCGCGCAGCGCTCGATTCTCCACCTGAAGATTGGCGTTTTCGCGTTCCATTTGCTCCAGCGACTTCAGACCAGTGCGCACGGAAGTAATCTGTTTTTGCAACCCCGAGCCGCGGCTCAAAAATGGTGCCAGCAATTGATAGACGCCGGCCTTGAACTTGCGTGTGCTCTCTGGCCCAAAGCTGAGAAAATACCCGAGAATGGCGCCAAAAATCAGCAACGCGATGACGTTTGCGCGACTCATCGTGATTGCGGATTGTGGATTGCAGATTGCGTGTAGAACATCAACGGCAGATTAGAAATCTTTCCGCAATCCGATTTCCAGAATCCGCAATTGTTTTTACCGCCACTGACGATCTGCCGAGGCCACTTGACGCAAAAATTTAAGTTCATTGAGGCATTTGCCGGTCCCCTCTGCCACTGCGCTGAGCGGATCTTCAGCAACATGGACAGGCAAACCCGTTTCCTCGCTCAAAAGCTTGTCGAACCCTCGCAGCAACGCTCCTCCGCCTGCCAGCACGAGCCCTCGATCGACAAGGTCTGCCGAAAGCTCAGGTGGACAGCGCTCCAGCGTGATGCGTACCGAATCCACGATCGTGGAGATCGGCTCCAGCAACGCTTCCCGCACTTCCTGTGAAGTGATCATGAGCGTCTTTGGCAATCCCGCCACGAGATCGCGTCCTTTTACTTCCACGCTGGTTTCCTTTTCACTCGGATAAGCTGAGCCGATCTTGATTTTGATTTCCTCCGCCGTGCGTTCGCCCACCATCAGGTTGTAGGCGCGTTTCAAATACTGCACGATCGCTTCGTCTAACTCATCGCCGGCTACACGCATACTTCGGCTAAACACAATTCCAGAAAGCGAAATGAGCGCGACTTCCGTGGTGCCGCCACCGATATCGATGATCATATTTCCGGCGGGATCCTGCACCGGAAGGCCCACCCCGATCGCTGCGGCCATCGGTTCCTCGATTAAATAAACTTCACGCGCCCCAGCGTGCGAAGCCGACTCGCGCACAGCGCGCTTTTCCACTTCAGTAATGCCGGAGGGAACTGCGATGACTACGCGCGGCCGCGCGCGCACCCGGCGGTTGTGAACTTTGGCAATGAAATGTCGCAACATGGCCTCGGTCACCTCGAAGTCGGCAATGACGCCGTCTTTCAGCGGTCGCACCGCAACAATGTTTGCGGGCGTGCGACCGAGCATGCGTTTGGCTTCGTCGCCTACTGCCAACACCTTGTTCGTGCCCGCCTGCACGGCCACCACAGATGGCTCACGCAAAACGATCCCTTGATCCTTTACGTAAACCAGCGTGTTCGCCGTACCAAGATCGATCCCGATATCGCTGGACAACCAGCCGAAAAGTCCGTTGAACATGAATTATAAATTAGAAGCACTTCCAGTCCGAGCAAAGCGCGTCACATTCCGAGAACCTCCCGCGAGTGCGATTCAACCGGCTGAAAAACTCCGCCGTAATCTGAAACAGTGCGCTGCCCCGTCAAGCGCATTTATGGGTAATCCGTGATTCGTCTGTCCGATGTAACGATTTAACGATTTAACGAGTCAACGATATACGCTTTACTTACCACGTGATCGCAAGAAACATTATCGTCGCGCCGTCCATTCTAGCCGCGAATTTTGCGCGGCTGGCTGACGAAATTCATTGCATCGAGCAGGCCGGGGCTGATTGGATTCATTGCGACATTATGGACGGACATTTCGTCGATAACATTTCGTTCGGGCCGGAAATTGTTGGCATTGTGCGCAAAGAAACGCAGCTGCCGCTGGATGTGCATTTGATGATCCAGCACGCCGATCACTACGCGCCGCGCTTTGTTAAGGCCGGCGCCAATTCGATTACGGTTCACGTGGAGCCGGAAGCGAAACATGGCATTGAGAAAACTTTACGCGCAATTCGTGAGGCCAACTGTCGCCCGGGCCTCTCCCTAAATCCAGAGACGCCGTTCGACGCGGTCGAGCCGTATCTCGACAAGATCGACATCCTGCTAGTCATGACTGTCCATCCTGGTTTTGGCGGACAAACCTTCCGGGCCGAAATGATGGAGAAGGTAAAACGCGCCGCGCGATGGAACGAATTGCATCCGCGCAAGATCGACATTGAAGTGGACGGCGGCATCAACGCCGAGACGGCAAAGCTCGCAATCGAAAATGGCGCAAACGTCCTCGTCGCCGGTACGTCGATTTTTCGCGCAAAGGATTATGCGAAAGCGATTAGCGAGTTGCGCGGCAAAAAATAATGCCGTCGATGATTGTCGATCTTAGCCGATCTCGGCCGACTCGGCCGCCACGACAGGGCGGGCTTCTTCAGTGGTTTCGGCCATTACTTCATCGGTCTGCGTGACGCGCACCACTTCTTCGATGGTCGTCCGGCCCTGCGCCACGCGGCGCCAGCCGTCCTGTCGCAAAGTTTCCATGCCTTCAGCAATCGCGCATTGCTTGAGTTCGCCGCCATCGCACCTGCGCATGATCAGCTTCCGCAACATTTCAGTCACGAGACAAATTTCATAAATGGCTGCGCGCCCCTGATAGCCGGTCTGGCGACATTGATCGCATCCTGCGCCACGCTGAAAACGGGCGCCGAGTTCTTTGACTGGAAAACCGATCTCGGCGAGATATTCGCCTGGGTAGTCCACCCATTCCACGCAGTCCGGGCAAATGGTGCGCACCAGCCGCTGCGCGATGAACGATTTCACGACCGATGCGAGCAGAAACGGCTCCACATCCATGTCGAGCAAGCGCGTGATCCCACCTACGGCGTCGTTCGTATGCAGCGTACTGAAAACCAAGTGGCCAGTCATGGCGGCGCGGATGGCGATGTCGGCTGTCTCGATATCGCGAATTTCGCCCACCATCACCACGTTCGGATCCTGTCGCAAAATATGGCGCAGACCCTTGGCAAACGTGAGATCAATTTCCGGTTTCACGTCGATCTGTGATACGCCAGCAATGCGATATTCCACTGGCTCTTCGATGGTGATGATGCGCCGCTGCACGGAGTTAATGCTGCTCAAGAAACAATAGAGCGAGGTCGATTTGCCACAGCCAGTGGGGCCGGTAAGCAGAATGATCCCGTTGGGTTGCGCGAGCAGGTGGCGAATGATCTTTTCCTGTTTCTTGCTCAAATCAAGCCGCTCAAAATTAAATTGCTGCTCGCCGCGGCTGAGCAAGCGTAAGCTGATCGATTCGCCATTGACCGTGGGGATCGTTGAGACGCGCACATCGATCTCTTGATTGTTCGCGTGCAAATTCATGCGCCCATCCTGGGGGAGACGCCGTTCCGCGATGTCCATATGCGCCATTACCTTTAGACGCGAGATGATGGCCGATTGCAACACGCGCAACTGCGGCGGCACGGCGATCTCATGCAAAATTCCATCAATCCGATAACGAATGCGCAGGTCATTCTCGAGCGGCTCAACATGGATGTCCGTCGCCCGTTCGAGAATTGCCTCGCGAATGATCTGGTTAACGAATTTGACTACGGACGCTTCGGGGTCGTCGGCGTTCAGCTCGTGCGCGGTTTCGCCTTCCTGAAGCACTTCGAAGGCGCGGTTGCTTTTCAGGATTTCATCGAACGTCTCTGCGCCGATCCCGTAGAGCGTTTTCATTGCGCGCAGAAGCTGTGCGCGCGGCACTAGCACCCATTCAGCCGGCTTCTTCAAAAGCTGGGAGGCCAGCTGGCGCCCGAGGGAGTTAAAGAGATCGTACGTTGCGAGCACCACCGAATTTTCCTTCACTTCGATCGGCAGAATGTGGTGCTGAAAAACGAAACGACTCGGCAAGATCGACAATGTCGTGCGGTCGATCTTCTTGGGATCGATTGAGACAGCTGGCACGCGGAACAAATTCCCGATCGCGGCGAGAAAGCGTTGTTCGTCCACTTTGCCTGAGTCGAGCACCTGTCCTACCCACGAACCGCCGTTTGGGTTTGAAGCCAATTGCGCAGCTTCCTCCAGAGAAGACACACCACTTTCGAGCAGCAAATTAATTAAGGATTGGCTGGCAGCTGAGCTCATTCAAACGGGGAGATGATAACGCAGAGGAGAAGAAACCGAATGAAACCCATTTAAGGCGTTTCGCAAGGGCTTTCACGCATAACGCGTGATCCTTGGCTGAGGAATCGTGAGGCTGCCTGCGCGCGAATGCGGGATCACGGCAGACGCAGCGCTCTCCGCACCGGATCAGTCAGAGTGCCGGTGACCCGCATGGAATAATTCTTCTGAAGTCGCGCAATGGCATCGGCCACTGCGGGGGTGAATACGCCGTCAATGGGGCCACAATAGTATCCACGCTGGCGCAATGCAGTTTGCATTGAGCCAACATAAGCCGGCTGGACAATCAATTGTTCGGGCGCCTTAAAATAGTACTCCCAGCGCCAATGATACCTTGGCGCGAAATCGGTGGCGTTCACGCCGCGACCTTGGTGAAGCAAACCCCACTCGTCTCGTTGTGCCAGCGGATCGACCGAGCGAAAAATGTCGTACTCGAGAACATCGTACTCGCCTGCCTGCGCAATGGCCGGGCCTAGGGCGAGAATTAAAGCGAGAGCAATCCGTTTCATAAAAAAATATGGTGAAACCTGCTACATATCTTTCGCCGGAGGAATATCCGGTGGCGGTAAGCTTAATTGTTTGCCGGTCTCCGTTTTCGGGCAGTCCGGGCACTCAGCCTGATCAAGCTCTGGCCCATAATGGGTGTAGTTTTCCCATCTTTGACGCAGCCGGTAAAGATCTAGCTTGGTCAAGGTCACCTGGGGACACATGAGCACAATCAGTTCCGTACGCTCGTGACTGGCGGTGGTGCCGCGAAAGAGCGCGCCGAGGACTGGAATACGCGAGAGGTAAGGAATGCCGTTATAATTCTTTGTCTTGTTGTCGGTGATTAGGCCGCCAAGAACAATAGTAGAGCCATTTCCCGCGGAAACATTCGTGCGGATGTAGCGGGTAGCAATATTTGGGATTAGGTTGCCGCTCACTAGGGTCGAGCCAGCCACGCTGTCGAGTTTCTGCAAAATATCCAGCGAGACTTCCTTCTCGGAATTGATTAAGGGCACCACCTCGAGTTGCAACGCGACTTTCTTGAACTCGATACTCGACTGCACCGAGGCTACATTAGTTACGGTCGTCGCATTCGTCAGGGTATTTACCGGAACTGGAATTTCTGTGCCCGAGGCGATGATCGCCTTCTTATTGTTGCTCGTGAAAACCATCGGTCGCGAGATCACTTTGAAGCGTCCGGTGGTTTCTAGCAGGTGCACGATTGTCGCGAGATAGTTACCGGCTGCGATATATACATTGGTCCCAGTGGCTACGTTCTGAATAATTCGGCTGAAGTTGATTAAACCGGCCGGGTCGACAATTCCGGTTCCAATTCCGGTTACCGGGGAAGCAGATGGCCCAACAGAAGGCAGCGGCAGCGGCGCACCGGTGTTGCGTGAGATGCCGACGACTTTCTTGTTGTATTTTGCGAAGTAATCAACGCCGAATTCCTCGTCGTTCTTAAGTGTCAATTCGCCGATAACAGTGCTGAGCGCGACTTGGGGCGCTTTCACGTCCATTTCATCGAGAATCTTTTCCACCTTCGCCACCACCTCGCGGCTGCCCAGCATGATGATCGCGTTCGCGCGCTGATCCGCGATCAACTTGGCGTTGCCGACCGTGACCGCCTTGGGTGTGGTGTCAACTGGCTGCGTGGCGAGTTCTTCGGAGATATTCAATGTGCCGCCAGTCGTGCCGGTCGTGGTCGTGGCAGCGCCCACGAGTCCCGTTGTTGTGGCGGCAGTTGTAGTGGTGGTGCGCAAAGGCGCCGGTTGCGGCGACGGGGCCGCACCGGGCGCGCCTGCTTCCGCAGCAGGTGCAGCTGCTCCCGGCTCGGTCAACGCCTGCACCAGCACAGGTAACACATCGCCGGCCGAAATGTATCGCAGGGATCGGCTGACCGGATGTCCAAACTCGACATTCGCATCAAATTCGCGAATCAATCTGCGAATAAAAGGCATGTTGATGGGCCGCGTCACCACATGTATGCGGTTTGTCCGGACGTCGGCGGTGAGTTTGATTTTCCCCACTACGACGGCTTCTTCCGTTAGCCCGGCCAAAGCGCCAGTCTCCGCTTCTACTGGCACCGGTTGCGGAACGGGCGGCGTCACTCTCACGCTGCGAACTCCACCCGGGCCGGGCTGCCCGGTTGGCTGGCCCTTCTCGAAGATGTCCTTGAGCATGTCCACTACCTTAGTCGCATCAGCGCGGTCGAGTTTGATGAACTCGCTCACCACTTCCGCGGGCGCCACATCCACTTGCTGAATCACACTGGCAAGTTGCCTGATGATGTCTGCATTTTGTGTCACCAGGAGACTCGACGATTTCGGCAGGGCCAGAATGTTGATCGAGCTCGAGCTTCCCTGAAAATATGCCATCAGCACTTGTTGTAGTTCTTGCGGGTCTGCATACTGGAGCTTAAACAAAAAGCTGATCACGGGATTGCCCGGCGGAATGTCCTCCGCGTCGGAAATTATCGGCACCACCGCCTTGCGCGGGTTTTGCCCGGCTCCGACTACTTCCACAATGTCTCGAGACGCGGTGATTAAAGAGATGCCGTTCAATGCCATGCTCATCTCGATAATCTTGATGGCCTCCTCACGAGATACGTCTTTAGTGAGGAAAATGTTCACCTTGCCTTGCACGAAATTGTCCATCACCAATTTCTTACCGGTAAGCTGCTCATACATATGCAGCACATCGACAACATCGCTGTTTGGAAACTGCAGCTTAACTGTCGCCGGCGCACCTGGCGGAGGCGTCTCTGTGGGCGGCGGATTGGCTATCTGAACAGCGGCTGGCGCAGGTTGCGTCCCCTTCGCTATCGGAAAAACAGACGGTGTCGCATTTGCTTCATTGCCTACCTGCAGATTGGGAGATGGCTGCGGGCGCTCGGGCCCTTGCTGAGCTGAAGCGAGAAATGCGGACGCAATCGTAAGCGTCGCGATGCAGAAAAATCGATGCACGGTAGCCCTACTGGTGTGGCCGGCGATTCTAATAAAGTCAGAAACGGCTTTCAAGAATATTTTGCCCGGCGAAACAATCATCCCCTAATCGAACTGGACGCGACGGATAGAGCGTATAGGAAATTGCCAACGGTGCAAATGATTCGTTTCAGCCCTCCAATCCCGCTCGCGCTTTGCGTCTGGGCCAGTGTTGTTTTCATTTCCGCAGGCAGTCACTCGATTTTCGCTGCGCCTGTGGCCCAACAAGAAAACCAGGCAACCGCCGCAGACCGGATTCGCGCGGTGCTGAGGGCGCAACAGGACGCCTGGAACCGGGCCGATATCGATGGGTTCATGAATGGATACGCACGCGCAAAATCTACAATCTTCGTTTCAGGGGATTCGGTGCGACGCGGCTGGGAAACAGTTCGCGAACGTTACAAAAAGAAGTATTCCGATCGCGCGAAAATGGGTGTGCTAACTTTTTCCGATCTCGAGATAACTCCGCTGGGTTCGGATGCAGCGGTCGTCTTGGGTCGCTGGCATTTAAAACGCGCGCAAGATCAGCCGCATGGCCGTTTCACTTTAATCTTTCGCAAAACCGCCGATGGCTGGAGGATCGTGCACGATCATACGTCGGCGGCGCCGTCGCCGAAGTGACCCGCTAAAAGTTGCAATGCTGCAACGGCTAAACATCTGGAGTCGTTCTGAACTGTTCTAACCCTTTTACCCTCTTAACCTCGTTAAAAGCTTTTCGTGGATGTTGTCGAAGCCCCCGTTACTAAAAACGACCACCACATCTTTCGGCCGCAGCACCGGCACAATTCGAGCGACAATTGAATCAGCATTCTCTTCGTAAAATCCTGGCCGGCCCGTTTTAGAAATCGCGTCCACGACGGCTAGCGGATTCAATCGCTCTTTTTCCGGGATTTGCTCCAGCCTGGCCACTCGCGCGATGAAAACACCGTCGGCTAGCTTCAGCGCGTCAGGAAGCTGCTGCTGAAATACCGCGCGCCGGGTCGTGTTTGAGCGGGGCTCGAACACTGCCCAGAGCCGGTTCCCGGGATAACGATGACGGAGCGCGCGCAAGGTATGAGCGATTGCGGTCGGGTGGTGCCCAAAATCGTCGATCACTTTTACGCCGCGCGCCTCGCCACGGAGCTCCTGCCTCCGCGCGATGCCTGAAAAGGTTTTAAACGCATTATCGATCTTCTCTTTTGGCACATCGTAGAACCGCGCGGCTGTCGCCGCCATCGCCGCGTTGCGCACATTGAACTCGCCGACGAGCGGGATCTGAAAAACCTCGTCACCGAGTTTGAATCGCGAGCCGCTCGCCGAGAAAGCAACGTCGCGAATGCGCTGTGCGCAATTTTTCGAAAAACCGACCTCGATCATCTGCGCCAGGCAATCTTTCGCGACCTCCACGCAATTGCGGTCGTCGCCGTTCAGCAAAACCATTCCATTTTGGGGAACAATGTTGAGGAGGCGCCGGAAGCTTAGTTTGATTTCATCGAGGCTGCTGAAGATATCGGCGTGATCGAACTCGATGTTGTTTACGATCAGCAATTCCGGCAGGTAATGAATAAACTTGGAGCGCTTGTCGAAGAACGCCGTGTCGTATTCGTCGCCTTCGATCACAAAATACTTCGAATCGTTCAGGCGCGCGCCTTCGCCGAAGTTTTTCGGGATGCCGCCGATGAGATAACCCGGTTTGCGTCCGGCTTTTTCCATGATCCATGCGAGCAACGCCGTTGTGGTTGTTTTGCCGTGTGTACCGGTGACGACGAGATTGTGTTTCCCGCGCACGAAATAATTTTTCAAAACTTCCGGCAGCGAGAGATAAAAAAGCTTGCGGTTCAGGACCGCTTCCACCTCGGGATTGCCGCGTTTCATGGCGTTCCCGATCACCACCACATCGGCGTCTCGTGGAATGTTTTCGGCGCGATAGCTTTTCTTGAGCGCGACGCCTTCTTTTTCCAGAAAGGTCGACATCGGCGGATAAACATTTTCGTCCGATCCGCTAACCTGGAAGCCCCGCTCTCGGAGCGCCGCCGCCACCGAGCCCATGGCCGTCCCACAAATCCCGAGGAAATGAAATCTTTTCGGCGCCTCCTTCACGCGCATTCTCTACGCCGCGTGGCGAATTTCGCCAGTGAAACAAAATCGCATGTCCGCCCCGATGTTCGCGCCGGCCGGGTTGGATTTTCTCTGGATATTGGAGCTTGGATTTTGGAGCCTTGATCCAAATGGATGCCAATGACGCCTCGGCACTCCTCTGCCCCCATTGCAATATACCGCTAAAAGAAGTGCACACGTCGCACGGCGTGTTTTTTGCCTGCGACAAGTGCGGCGGCCGCGCGATGACTGTTGAGCTCCTGCGTCGCACATTCACTCCGGAGTCGATCAACCTGCTCTGGCTTCATGCAATTAGCGGACAGGGAAAAAGCGGCCGCCTCTGTCCTTCGTGCAGAAAGCCTATGATCGATGTGGCGTTGTCGGATAGCGCACAAGTCGATGTCGATGTCTGCCAGCATTGTCATTTCGTCTGGTTCGACGTCCACGAAATGGACACTCTTGCTCCGCGGCAATTCCCCGCGGCTTCGCCCGAGTTGCCGCAACAGGTGCGCGAACTAATCGCCATGGAAAAAGTAAAACAGATCGCCGAAGAAGCGCGCGGCACCGATGTCGATAGCGCGCCGCCGGATGAAGGATGGAAGCAAATCGCCGCGTTCCTCGGGTTTCCGGTTGAATTCGACGCGCCCGAAGAGACGCGGAAACCCTGGGCAACGTGGCTACTTTCGACGGCCATCATTTGCATCAGCGTACTTGCTTTTCTGCATCTGCGCGATGTCGTTCAACGCTTCGGATTAATTCCAGCGCAGGCGACGCGGCTCGACGGTCTCACGTTCGTCACGTCGTTTTTTCTTCATGCCGGCATCATTCATCTGCTCGGAAACATGTATTTCTTGTTGGTCTTTGGCGACAACGTGGAAGAGTGTCTGCGTCCGTTTCGTTATTTCGTGCTCATCGCTCTGGCTGCATTTATCGGCGATCTAACTCACATCGCGGTCGATCCGCAATCGCAAATCCCGTGTATCGGGGCCAGCGGCGGTATTGCCGGCGTGATTACTTTTTATGCGCTCAATTTCCCGCACGTGAAACTGGAATTTCTGCTGCGTTATGGCTGGTGGTGGTTCCGATGGATCCGGCTTCCGGCATGGTCGGTTCTCATCTTGTGGATTTTCTTTCAGTTTATCGGCGCCTGGGAACAGAAGGCCGGAATCAGTTCCGTCTCATCGTTTGCACACCTGGGCGGCGTGGCGGCGGGCGTGATCGCGTGGTTGCTTTGGAGAAAAGAGAAATCGAATGACCAAGCCCGAATGACGAATGCCGAAGGAATTGCAAAATCCGAATGACGCAAAGAACTTCCCGTCTGTATTAGTGGTTTTCAGCATTCCGGCTTCCTTCGTCATTCGACGGTCTCATTCCGATATGCATTTGTCTTTTATCGAGATGCGCCTAACTTCCTCGCTTTCGATCTGCGCACCTGATTCCGTATCTCGGGATCAAATCAGCGAGTGAGGTCGCGGAGATCGACAACGGAACAACAGCTCGCTGAATGAGGAGCCTCGGAGCGATTCGGGGCAAACTAACAATGCCAAGAGCCAGTAACGCCCCGGCAAGTCGGGCGCGCCGCAAACGGGTTTTAAAAAAAGCCAAAGGTTACCGGGGCCGCCGTTCGAAACTTTTCCGTTACGCAAAAGACGCGACGATGAAAGCCCAATACTGGGCCTATCGCGATCGCAAGACTCGCAAACGCACGTTCCGTTATCTTTGGATCCAGCGCTTGAACGCTGCTGCGCGCGCACACGGAATCAACTACAGTCGCTTTGCAGAAGGGCTCAAAGCCGCCGGCATCGGCCTCGATCGAAAAATTCTCGCGGATCTCGCCGTCACAGATGAGCCCGCCTTCAAATCGATTGTCGATCAAGCCAGGAGCGCGCTGGAAAAGAAGGCGAAAAAGGCCGCCTGATTCGTTGGATCGTCAATCGTGATTCGTTAAATCGTGAATCGATTTTCCGATGTAACGGTGTAACGATTTAACGATTCACGGTCCCATGCCTCATCCGCTCGAACAACTGCGCGACAACGCCTTACGCGAGATCGGCGACGCACCCGACGAGAAGACGCTCGAAGCCGTGCGCGTGAGATATCTCGGCAAGAGCGGCAGCATTTCCGTTTGGGGCGAGAAAATGAAGACGCTCAGCCAGGAAGAGCGTCCCGTAGTTGGAAAACTACTGAACGAAACGCGCAACGCCGTCGCCGACGCCATCGAACAGCACGCTGAAAAACTTCGTTCTCAAAAAGAAAGCGAAGCGCTTGCCAGTATCGACGTTTCACTTCCCGGCACACCCAGCGAGCGCGGATCGCTGCATCCCCTGACGCAAATACTCGATCGCGCCATCGCAATCTTTCGCCAAATGGGCTTTGCGCTCGCGGATGGTCCGGACATTGAAACGGAGTGGCATTGTTTTGATGCGCTCAACACACCGCCTGATCATCCCGCACGCAACGAGCAAGACACATTTTATCTGCCCGACGGGCGTTTGCTTCGAACACATACCTCGACCGTGCAGATTCGAACGATGGAAGCGGCGCCGCCGCCGATCCGCGTAATCGCTCCGGGCGCCGCGTATCGCCGCGATGAAATCGACGCGACGCACAGCGCGCAGTTCCATCAGATCGAAGGTCTCTATGTCGATGAAAACGTCAGTATCGCAGACTTGAAAGGCGCTTTGGAGTTTTTCTTTCGTGAGCTTCTTGGCCCCGATACCGCTGTGCGGTTTCGTCCGCACTATTTTCCTTTCACCGAACCCAGCTTCGAAACCGACGTGCAATCGAAGGCGCTCAAAGGTGGACAGCAATGGATTGAAGTCGCGGGTTCGGGAATGGTGCATCCCGGCGTTTTTGAGGAAGTGAACAAAGCGCGCGGCGACGACGCCTACAACCCGAAGAAATGGACCGGATACGCATTCGGTCTCGGCATGGACCGGCTCGCCATGATCTTATTCGACATCCCCGACATCCGCCTGTTTGCGCAGAATGATCTACGGTTTTTGAGGCAATTTGCATGAAGGCGACAGAAGAACGAAAATGAAATTCTCCGTTAACTGGCTGGGCGAATTTGTCGATCTTCCGGCGAATGTCGATACGCTGGCAGAGTTGCTTACGCTTGCCGGTGTGGAGATCGAATCGATCGACCAGCGCGGCGCGAATATTGATAAGGTCGTCGTCTCGCAAATCACGGCGTCATCGCAACACCCGAACGCCGATCGCCTCACGGTTTGCGAAGTGAACGATGGCAGCGGCACCAAACGGCAGGTCGTTTGCGGCGCGACCAATTACAAAGTGGGCGACAAAGTTCCGCTGGCATTGCCAGGCGCGAGGCTGGCTAACGGAACTGAAATTCGCAGAAGCAAACTGCGCGGCATCGAATCGGAAGGAATGCTTTGCAGCCCGATCGAGCTCAGCTTGGGCGAAGATGCATCGGGCCTTTTGATTTTGTCGCCCGACGCAAAGATTGGCGCACTGATTGTCGATCTCTTTCCTGCCGACACGATTCTCGATGTTGAGATCACGCCTAACCGTGGAGATTTGCTGAGTCATTTTGGATTGGCACGCGAGATTGCGGCACTGACGGGAAAAAAATTGCGTGCGCCCGCTTCACTGAAGACAGCGGAAGCTACAGGCTCCGGAATCAAAATCTCTGCGCTGCGCGAATGCCCGTTCTACTCGGCGCGCAAGATCGACAATGTGAAGGTTGGGCCAAGTCCAAATTGGCTGCAGGCGAAGATTGAGAGCGTCGGTATTCGCTCGATCAATAACATCGTCGATATCTCGAATTTTGTGGTGCTCGAGTTGGGGCAACCAACCCATGCCTTCGACGCCGATAAACTAATAGGCGGCATCGACGTTCGGCTGGCGCGCAACGGTGAGAAATTTCTCGCACTCGACGGTAAAACTTATTCGCTCGCGCCGGAGAGCCTGGTCATCGCTGATGACGAACGCGCGGTCGCGATCGGCGGCGTGATGGGCGGAGAGGATACCGGCGTGACCGAATCGACGCGAACCATCCTGCTGGAGAGCGCTTACTTTTTGCCGGCGAGTATCCGGCGAACTGCGCGCAAACTGAATCTGCCGAGCGATGCCAGTTACCGATTCGAACGCGGCGTCGATCCAGAAATGATTTTGCGCGCATCGCAACGTGCGACTGAGCTGATTCGCGAAATCGCGCAAGGAGATCCGGCGAAAGAAACGGCTGTTGCCGGCACGCTCCTGTCAAATCCGCCCGATGTTTTCTTGAGTTACAAGAAATGCGATCAAGTGCTCGGAATCGGGATCGAGCCAAAGACGATCGACAAAATTCTCGAGCGGTTTGGGTTGAGCAAGAGTACCCGCCTTCGCCAGGTTACGGCGGGGCAGACGAGCAAGAGTAGATCGCCTGCGCGCCAAAGCCGCTCCGGCGACGGCGCGACATGGAAGATTCCGAGTTATCGGCGGGATTTGCAGCGCGATGTCGATCTTATTGAGGAGGTGGTGCGCGCATACGGTGTGGAAAAAATTACCGGCACAGATCGAAGCCGGTTCACGCCATCGAGTGTTGCCGATGATTCGCATGATCTTGAATCTGCGTTGCGCAGTGGACTGGTGACGCGCGGTCTTGCTGAGGTGCGCACGTCAAAATTGATTCCGCGGTCAGCAACTGTGGTTACAACTGGAAATGCGATCAAGCTGCGCAATCCGCTCAGCGAAGATCACGTGGCACTCCGGCCTAATTTGCGCCCCGGGCTTCTTGCTGTGCTCGATCGCAACGTACGCGCGGGCGCCGAGCGCGTTACGATTTTTGAACTCGGCCGCGTTTTTGTTCCCGCAAGTGGAAGAGAAGAACGCCATCTTGGCGTCCTCCTGTGGGGAGACGCGGCCGATTCGCCTCACTGGCGCACGCAAACGAAGCGGAGACTTGATTTTTTCGATTTGAAAGGAGCGATCGAATCGCTGCAGATCGAGAGTCTATTGTTTCGCCGGAGCGAACATCGTGATTTTGCTCTCGCCACTGAGATTCTCTCGAGGACCCGGGTGATTGGTTTTGGCGGACAACTTTCCGCGTCGTGCGCGCGGGAATTGAACGCGCTCGGCCCGATTTTCTCCGCGGAGTTGCATGCCGATCTTGCGCTCGAAGCACAAAAATCAGCGAAAACATTTCGCGAGATTGAAAGATTCCCCGCCATTACTCGCGACATCGCAATGATCGTGCCGGAAAAACTGACTCATGCAGAGATTTTGCGCACGATTGAAGAACCACGAGAACCTTTGCTCAAGAGCGTTGAGTTGTTTGACTTGTTCGAAGGCCAGAGGGGACTCGCTCCCGGTGTCTCCGGAAAATCCCTAGCATATAGATTGACATACCGTGATAAAAATCGCACACTTACAAACGAAGAAGTAACCGTGGCCCACGCGAAGATTCGCGAACGGTTGAAGCGCGAGTTCGGCGTGACCCTGCGGGAATAGTTCTTTGAAAGAGTGAGAGTCGTTTGTTGAGGGTTGGGAAGGAAACCAGTGCTTTTCTCTCAACTCTCGACTGACGGCTCTCATCAGTCGCAAGAATTTACCCTGCGATGTTCGAGATTGGAGGTGGGATACCCGAACCGATAATTGATGAACTCAAAGGAGGCTGAGTTGCCGGAGAACATGGCAGGCCTTAGTTGGAAGTCAGACGCTGCGGCGACGGTCATCCACCCGTTACGAAAGGGAACGGGCGATCCGCCTGAACGACACCGGCGGGGTAAAATTTTAAAAATGCCCGGATCGAGAATTTGATTCGGGCATTTTGTTTTTTTCAAACCTCGACTTCCCTCGGAATGACATAAATGAAATCTGCGACATCCGTGTAATCCGCGGTTGAAAAATTAAAGTTCGCTCCAGTCGAGGACGATTTTGCCGGAGTTGCCGGATTTCATCAGCTCGATGGCTTCTTTGAATTGCGCGTAGGGAAAACGGTGCGTGATGACCGGTGAGATGTCGAGGCCGCTCTGGATCATGGCGGTCATTTTGTACCAGGTCTCGTACATCTCGCGGCCATAAATTCCCTTCAGCGTCAGGGCGCTGAATACAACGGTGTTCCAATCGATCGCGGCGCTCCCGGGCATGATGCCGAGCAGCGCCATTTTGCCGCCGTGAAACATGTTCGGCAAAATGTCCGCGAAAGCTTTTGGATTGCCGGACATTTCCAGGGCAACGTCAAAACCTTCTTTCATGCCAAGCTTGTACATCGCGTCGCTGACTTTTTCCGTTCGCACATCCAGCGCGACATCAGCTCCCATCTTGCGCGCGAGATCGAGGCGATACGGGTTCACGTCTGTGATCACGACGTGACGCGCGCCGGCACGTTTGCAGATCGGAATGGCCATGCAACCGATCGGTCCTGCGCCAGTGATGAGCACATCTTCGCCGACGAGATCGAACGAGAGCGCAGTGTGCACAGCATTGCCTAGCGGATCGAAACAGGAAAGCACATCGAGCGAGATCGACGGATCGGCGTGCCAACAGTTGTCCTGCGGGATCGCCACAAATTCGGCCCATGCGCCTGGGCGATTGACGCCGACGCCCTGCGTGTTCGGACAAAGATGACGCCGCCCCGCCAGGCAATTGCGGCAATGACCACAGGTGATGTGACCTTCGCCAACGATGAGGTCGCCTTTGGCGAAACCTTTTACATGATCGCCGACGACATCGACAACGCCGACAAACTCATGACCAATTGTCATGGGCACAGGAATCGTTTTCTGCGCCCACGCGTCCCAGTTGTAGATGTGCACGTCGGTTCCGCAGATGGACGTTTTCAAGACCCGGATCAGCACGTCATCGCTGCCAACGTTTGGAACCGGAACTTCCTCGAGCCACAGCCCCGGTTCGGCCATGGCCTTCACGACGGCCTTCATCGTTTTTTGCACGACGGAAAATTACCCACAGATTTCGCAGATTCACAGCGAATCGTGAGGAAGATTCAGAATCCGATCCGCGAGATCTGCGTAATCTGTGGACAAAATTTATTCCGTTAGGATGATGCAACTAAATGCGTACCACGCTTGAGCAAGCCGGCGCGAACGCAGTCACGCCGCGCTCGATCTTTATTTTGCGATTTATCAGCACCGTCGCGCTTTGGACGATCGCGCTGCTGATTATGTTCTCCGGATATGAGATCCTCTTTTGGCTGTTGATCAGCGTGTTTGGAATGATCGGGCTCTTGGAGTTTTACCGGATGCTTGATCATAAAGGCCTCCCGAATTTTAAAATCACCGGAATGATCTGTGGCGCCGTCCTGCTCGCCGGCAGTTTTTATTACTTCTCCAAGATTGGGCCTGCAGGTTCGTACGACTTCGAAGTAGCGGTCCTACTTTTTTTCCTGCTCACTGTCTTCGGCCGACAAATGTTTGCGCGGCTTCGCCATGAGGAGCCATTGCAAACGATGGCTTACACTTTGTTTGGTCTGCTCTACGTGCTGTGGCTCTACAATTTCATCACTAAAATCGTTTATTTAACGCCCCGCTCCAGCACCGGCGTTGTGACGGGGCAGTTTTATGTTTTGTACTTGATCGCGGTCACAAAATTCGCCGACATGGGCGCTTATCTGACCGGAAGCACCATCGGGCGTCACCTGATGACGCCGCACATCAGTGCAAAGAAAACCTGGGAAGGTTTTTTCGGCGCGCTCATTTTTGCCCTGTTTTGCAGTTTAATTTTGTTCAAGTTGATGCCCGGCCATTTGCATGCGCTTACCTGGACGCATGCGACAATACTTGGCTTGCTGCTCGGATTCGGCGCGATCGTCGGTGATCTGGCCGAATCGATTATCAAACGCAGCACCGATGTAAAGGATTCGGGGAACCTGTTGCCGGGAATTGGCGGCGCGCTAGATCTTTTGGACAGTCTGCTGTTCACCGCGCCGTTGATGTTTTTTTACCTGCGGCTGGTAATTCGCGTACCGTAGAGAGGCGACAGAATTAACAGAATGAACAGAATGGAAGAGGAGTCGAAAGAATACGATCTGTGTGGGCAAGTGATCGGCGCGGCAATGAAAGTGCACTCGACTCTTGGTCCGGGCTTTCTAGAATCAGTCTATCAAAACGCGTTGATTTGGGAGTTACGAAAAGCCGGGCTGAGGTCTGAAGCCGAAAAACCGATTAGGGTCCACTACGATGGTCAACTCGTGGGAGCGTTCACGGCCGATGTGCTCGTCGACGACGCGGTTATCGTTGAGCTGAAAGCGATTCAAACGCTTGCTAAGGCGCACGAAGTGCAGCTTGTAAATTATCTTGTGGCAACCGTTATCGATGAAGGCCTGCTCGTTAACTTCGGGGCAGAACGCTTGGAGTATAAGAGAAAATTTCGTCTCCCGAAGAGAGAACAAGCTTCTTTGTGATCAGCTAGAATCATTTTGTTAATTTTGTTCATTCTGTCTAAATGAAGCGTAAGCGTGTTGTTATTTTGGGCGCGACTGGGTCAATCGGCGACAGCGCACTCAAAGTGGCCCGAGATATTCCGGAGCGAATGCAGATTGTCGGGATCGCAGCGAACAGCAATGCGCAAAAGCTGGCTGCGGCGGCTAATGAAGTGCGGCCAGAATCGGTTTGCCTGGTTGATGAAACCAAGATCGACGTCTTGCGCAAGGCTCTCGATTACGAGCCGCGGATTTTTGCGGGCGAAGTGGGCTTGCGCGAGATCGCTTGTCTAACGAATGCAGACATGGTGCTGGTCGCAATCGTCGGCACCGGTGGACTGCGTCCTGCACTAGCTGCGATCGAAACTGGCAAGGACCTGGCAGTAGCAAGCAAGGAAATTCTGGTAATGGCCGGCGAGATCGTGATGCGCGAAGCGCGCGATCACGGTGTGCACGTTTTGCCGGTGGACTCCGAACACAACGCGATCTTTCAATGTCTTTACCGTGGCATTGGCGTCTCGCCGATGGACTCACGGGCTGGAAGCCCGTGCCACGAAGAGGTTCGCCGCATTGTTTTGACCGCCTCAGGCGGGCCGTTCCGGGAAACGCCCCGAAAAGATTTTGATTCCATCACCCCGGAGCAGGCGCTGAAACATCCGACTTGGAACATGGGGCCCAAGATTACAATCGATTCGGCTACGCTTTTCAATAAAGGGCTGGAGATGATCGAAGCCCATTGGCTTTTCGGCGTCGAGATGCAGCGCGTGGAAGTTGTCATTCATCCGCAGAGCATTGTGCATTCCCTGGTCGAGTTTGCCGATGGCTCAACACTCGCCCAACTGAGTTATTCGAACATGTGCTTCCCGATCCAATATGCGGTGACCTGGCCGGACCGTGTCCCGAACACGCTGCCGCCACTAGACTTTTCGAAATTGTCAAAGCTGGAATTTTTTACGCCGCGATATGCCGATTTTCCAGCGCTGACGCTGGCACGGCGCGCAGGCGAGACCGCCGGAACCTTGCCTGCGGTGATGAACGCCGCGAATGAGGTTGCGGTCGCGGCGTTTCTGGATCGACAAGTGCGTTTTTCGGGTATCTGGGAGATTGTCGAAGAAGTAATGAACCAGCACACCCTCGTTGCGCATCCAGATCTCGATGCGATATTGCAGGCCGATCAGTGGGCGCGAGCGGAGGCGAGGGAACGTGTTGAAGCGTTAAAACGTTGAAGCGGCTCGCGCGCGTCCGACCGATCACTGGTCACCGATCACTGATCACTAACCATGCTACTTCATATCACGCGCGTCCTCTTCATCCTTCTAGAGGTCCTCGTCCTTTTTAATCTGCTCATCGTCGTCCACGAAGTGGGGCATTTCCTAGCCGCCCGCTGGCGCGGCCTTTACATTGAGAAATTCGGCATCTGGTTTGGGAAATCGATTTGGAAAAAAACAATCAATGGCGTGCAATACTCGCTAGGGTCTCTCCCCTTTGGCGGCTTCGTCGCGCTGCCGCAACTTGCGCCGATGGACATCATCGAAGGAAAAGCGGATGTCGATCGTGCGAAGCTCCCGAAAATCTCTGTGGTCGACAAGATCGTCGTGGCGTTTGCCGGCCCGCTGTTCAGTTTTCTGCTTGCGGTGCTTTTCGCCGTCATTATTTGGACGGTCGGTCGGCCTGTAGGCGAAGCCGAAGCCACTACCACGATCGGTTACGTCGTGCCTGATTCACCCGCAGCGCAGGCGGGGTTGCAAGCGGGCGATAAGATTCTTTTGGTGGACGGCCATCGTGTCTCACGTTTTGGCGGAATGAGCGAGGAGAGCATTCAATGGCGCATTGTTCGCAGCGAAGGTGAAACCATTCCGATCACAATCGAGCGCACCGTAAATGGCAGGTCCGAGACAATAACGGTTGAAGCACGCCCGATTGTTCCGGAGACCAAGTGGTGGGTGCGCAAAGGATTTCGCGAAGTCGGGATCGTGCCGGCTGAAAAACCCGTGATCGCAAAGGTGGAACCGGCCAGTCCTGCTGCGCGAGCGGGCTTGGGGCCGGGAGACATGATTGTCGCCATCAACGGACAACCGCTCTACGAGATTCTGGGTATTGCGGATTACATGCGTGAGCATCCGGGCGAGCCTCTCACGCTCACGGTCGAGCGCGGCGGAAAGAAAACTCAGGTTCCATTTGAGCCGGGAAGCCCGAAGATCGACGACGTGTTTAAAGACAGCCCGGCTGCGCGCGCCGGTTTGCAGCGCGGTGACGTCGTTTTGGCAGTAGATGGGCAACCGGCAAAGAGCACCCTTGCGATTTCCGATTACATCAAGCGCCACACTGGCCAGCCGATCACAATGTCGATCTTGCGCAACGGGACGAAACGCGAGGTGAAAGTTACGCCAGAAATTCCCCGCGGCGACACCGTCGCACGGATTGGAATTGTTTGGAGCGAAGACTTTGGGATCACGCTCGATCAATACGGCAACATGATGGTGAAACATCCGCGGCCGCTGGAACAGATCCGCTCAAGCATGTTGTCGATCTTTAGCACTGTGGGGGCGATCGCGTCGCCAAAGTCGGACGTCCGGCTGCAACACATGAGCGGTCCTGTAATGATGTTGCAGGTCTATTACAAAATGCTTTCCAGCAAAGAAGGCTGGCGAATGGCGCTTTGGTTCAGCGTAGTGATTAATGTGAACCTGGCCCTGCTCAATTTGCTGCCTATTCCGGTGCTCGATGGCGGGCATATCCTGCTTGCGCTCATCGAAGCAGTGCGGCGGCGGCCGGTGAGCATGCGGGTGCTGGAAGTGGTGCAAACCGCCTGCGCAGTCGTCATCATCGGCTTCATGATTTACATCGCTTTCTTTGACGTGCAGGATTTGTTTGGCTTCCGGCGCGAGACTCCAAGATTCTTGCCAAAAGCAGCGTCGGCAAAATCTACGCAGCAGTAGATTTTGCGCAGCATTGCACCGCCTTTGGCGATCCATAAAGTTTTGTTCGCAGTGAAATATTGTGCGAATCCATTCAGTTATCACCGCCGCGAGACGCGGGAGGTGAAAGTCGGGAACGTCGGAATCGGTGGCGAGAACCCGATCCGTGTCCAGTCGATGATCACCTGCGACACGATGGACACCGAAGCGTCGATCCAGCAAACCATGGAACTTGCGGCAGCGGGCTGTGAGATCGTCCGGATCACCGCGCCCACGGTAAGTGCGGATCAATCCGGGCAATTACGCCGATTCGAAAAAATTCGTCATCCGCGAATACACCGATGAGCAGTACGCGGCGGAATTGGCGCGGATCCGCGAGCGGTTCTCGCCGCTTGTCGACCTTTGCAAGAAACGCGGCATCGCCATGCGGATCGGGACAAATCATGGCTCGCTTTCGGATCGCATCCTGAATCGTTACGGCGACACGCCGCTCGGCATGGTAGAAAGCGCGCTCGAGTTCGCGCGGATCGCGCGCGATCTCGACTACCACGATTTCGTTTTCTCGATGAAAGCGAGCAATCCGAAAATCATGGTCGCGGCGTATCGATTGCTGGTCGCGCGATTGAACGAGCTCGGCCCCGATTGGAATTACCCGGTTCATCTGGGCGTAACCGAGGCAGGCGAAGGCGAAGACGCGCGGATCAAGAGCGCGATCGGGATCGGCTCACTGTTGGCCGACGGAATTGGCGATACAATCCGCGTTTCATTAACCGAGGATAGCCCTCATGAAATTCCGGTCGCGAAAGCGCTAATAGAGAACATTGAGAAAACCTCAAATTCTCAACTCTCATCTCTCAACTCTCAACTTTCCTTCGATCCATTCTCTTATCAACGGCGCGCGACAGAGACAGTCGCTGTAGGCGGGATCGGTGACCCCGGCGATCAGGTCAGACTCGGCGGCGCGGAACTCATTCGTGTAGTCGTTAGTCAATCCAACTTCGACAAGATGGCGCACAAGATCGACAAGATGGGCGATTACAAACCCGAGATCGTCTATGAGCTCGCAGACATCAAAGAAGTTGATCCACGCGATGAAAACGCGATTGCGAGATTGAATGAATCCGCGTTGGGCGGATCGACTCTGCACTTGGTGACGGTAAAAGACGATGTCGATGTTCCGGTCATCGCGGCGTTCCGTTTGCTTGCGGCGCGTTTGCAGGCGCGGCACCCGATTTTGCTGAAGGATGTTTTGGTAGGGGCCGTCGATCGCAACGGACTTAGGCGACGGGGATCAATCGCCGCTACCTCAGATTTTCTCGAGACGCTGCTGATCGCTTCGACAAACATCGGTTCGTTGCTTTGCGACGGAATCGGGGACGCGATTCTGGTGCAGGGC